>CAZDAM010000124.1:0-8296 GCA_964503595.1 uncultured bacterium | reverse complement strand
GCCGTGTCCCGAGTACAGAAAAACTCAAGCGTCTGATCGGAAAGCAGCCCCTAAGGGATCTGAACCAGATTCTGGAGGATGTCATTGTCCACTTCCAGTCCCATGGACACTGATCCTGACTCCGGCTCAGGACTGAAAAAATCGTTTCTGGCGGCCTACGGCGCAAAGATCATTTCCGGGATTTGCTCTGTAGGCCTTACTCCTTTCTTTCTCAGGTTTCATCCACACGACGACTTTGTGCCCGTGGCAGGCCTTCTGCTTGCCCAGGCCATGATCCTGATTCTTGACCTTGGCATCAGCACCTATCTGGTCCGCACCATTGGCCGAACCCGGAAGCTGAGCCACCAGCTGTTTCATTCTGCGGCACTGTTTTACGGGTTCGCCACCTTGGGGTTTTCCGGATTCATTCTTTCATCCCCCCAAACATTCCTGCCTGAATCCCAGCAAAATCCAAAACTGATTCTTCTTTTGATTCTCGGTGCTGGAATCAACCTCCTTCTATGTGGTTGCAGCGCGGCCCTGGCTGGGCTCAATCAACAGGTTCTGGCTGGCAAACTGAATGCCCTGGGAGCCATTCTGCGCTATCCGGTTGCCGTTCTCCTCACTCTGGGTTTTAAAGAAACCGCCCCGGCATTTCTGGCACTCAATTTTTTCTTTGGACTGATCGTCCTGATTCTGATGCTCAGAACAGTCCTTCACGCCAGACAGACTGGAGAAGAACGGGGAATTCAGTGGAAGGAAGCCCTGGCCTTCAGTGGATGCATTCTGGCATCCGGAGTTTTCCTGCAGTGGGACCGGACTCAGGCAAGCCTGCTCCCAGCTCATGATTTTGCTCTTTATTCCGCTCTGGTTGTCCTCATGGCCCAAATCATCTCTCTGGCAAATCCGGCCATTACGGTCCTGCTTCCCCGCTTCTCCGCCCATCCTGAAGATCCCCTGAACCAGGAAATGGGGAAAAAAGCCCTCAACCGGATCGGGCTTCTTTTGATGGGCCTGGCACTTCTGGCCATTCCCTTCAGGCACATCTTCCTGCAGGTGTTTTTCCACGAAACGCCCAAATCCGGCACAATCCTGTGTTTTTCCGCCTTATCAATTGCTACAGCCCTGTACCTGCTTTCTCAGTTCAGCTATCTTTGGGGGCTTGCCCGCGGGCGCCTGAATCTGATGAGTCTGGCCTACCTGGCAGGGGCCGGAACTGGATTTGGAACCTTTCAGTACCTGGGGGTTCCCAGCCTGGAATCTCTGGGAGCCGGAGTTCTCGCTGGAACTCTTGGAATGCATGCCCTGGCTTTGCAGGTATTGCCAAATCAAGCCGGTCGCAGGGAGAGCATCGTCTATTCCGTGGTACTGATGGGAGTTGGAATTTTGCACTGGACTTTCAAATGAAGCAGAAGATCAGTTCATTCAAGAAAAGGCTGGATCGGGCCTGGCAATGCCTCAAAGGTGCTGAGCCCCAAAGCTATGCCCAGACCGGAGAGGACAAGATCGTTCTCATGCTTCTCGGGGTACTTGGGATTCAGTCCGGACGGTACCTTGATATCGGTGCCAACGATCCCTTTCGTCACAGCAATACCGCCCTGCTTTATCTGAATGGTCACAGTGGTATCGTAGTCGATCCTGAAGCTGGGCTGAAGCAGGCCTTTGCCCGAAGTCGCCCCCGCGACCGGTTTCTGGCTTGTGCTGTCACGCCAAATGCCTGCAAAACCCTGAAAATATTTTGCATGCAGGAATCCACTCTGACAACATCCGATGAAAGGGAAGCCCGAAGGCTGATGGATTCCGGACAGAAACTCCGTGAAACTCTGGAAATGCCAGCCATCACCATCCCTGAGATTCTGGCTCAGTACTGCCAGAACCAGTGGCCTGATTTTCTCGATCTGGATATCGAAGGTAGCGATGAAGAAGTCTTGTACAACTCCGGAATCGGGCCCTCTACCGGGCCGGGAATTCTGTGTTTGGAGACTCTGAAATTCATCCCCGGCTCCAAAGGACAGAAAAGGATCGAGTACATTCAAAATGTCGAAAAAATGGGCTATATCCCCGTTGCTGACACCTGGATTAACACCATTTTTGTACGCCAGGATCTATGGGAAAGGCGTTCATGAGCCTGCGTTCAAGTCTTGCCCGCTGGTATCGAAGCCTTCTTCCTTTTCGCTCTTTTCCGGAAATTCTGCGCACACCCTTGCTACTCCTGCGTTTTTTCCGGGATTTTTTCCGAATTCGCACTGTAAAGCCAGATGGAGTTTCCTTCCGGCTCTGGCCCATTCTGGATGACTGGATCCGCCCCACACCCTATGACCCCCACTACACCTTGATGGGGTACTGGGCAACCCGGCGTATTCAGGAAAACCAGCCTCAACATCACTACGATGTCAGTTCCCTGCTTTCCTGGGTAGCCAATCTCTCAGCCATTGTTCCCGTAACTTACTGGGAATTCAAACCAAGAGAAATTCCTATTCCGGATCTGAAGTGTCTTCATGCTGATATCCTGAATCTGCCCTCACCTTCCTTAAGTGTGGACTCACTCTCCTGCCTGCACGTTCTGGAACATATCGGCCTTGGGCGTTACGGCGATCCTATTCTTGAAGATGGTCCCCAGAAAGCCATGGCAGAACTTTCCCGGATCCTCGCCCCCGGTGGAAAACTCTATCTGGCAACCCCCGTGGGCAAACCCGTCCTTTATTTCAATGCCCACCGGATTTTTGCCCCCGGAGAAATTCTTGAGATGGCCTCTGCCAACGGACTTGAAATGCTGGAATTTTCCTATATCAATGATCAGGGAAGACTTCTCATGGAGAAAAACCCGGAAGATGCCAGCGAAGAAGAGTACGGACTGGGACTCTATCTCTTTTCCAAAACGGATACATCATGCAATGGTTAAGAAACTACGCCCGCCACAGTCCCATCTGGAACTTCAACAAGATCCGTCGGGATCAGTGGGTTCAGGAAGTCGCCTCCTCCATTCCTGCCGGAAGCCGTGTTCTCGACATCGGTGCAGGCTCCGGCCCATACCGTGAGTTTTTCAGCCACTGCACCTACCAGACCCAGGATTTTGCCCAACTTTCCGATGAACAGCTCTGGGGAAAATCCGGCTATACAAAAATTGATTACGTCTGTGATCTGACCGCCATTCCTCTGGAAAATGGCACCATCGATGTCATTCTGTGCACAGAAGTCCTGGAACATATTGCCGAACCCCTCAAGGCCATCGAAGAATTCAGCCGTCTTCTGAAACCCGGCGGCCAGATGATTCTGACCGTACCTCTGGGCTCAGGCCTTCACCAGATGCCTCACCACTATTATGGAGGCTTTACCCCCTATTTTTTCTCCCGGTTTCTTCCCGAACTCGGTTTTTCTTCCCAGACAGTTACGGCAAATCAGGGCCTTCCCAGTTTTTTCGGTCAGGAAGCCATGCGCTATCTGAGAGAAACTGCTCCCTGGAAAATCCGGGCCAATCTCCCGATTCGGGTTTTATGGACCATCATCTGGATTCAGTGCTGCCTTCCTCTCCTGCTCTTTCCCCTGCTGGCACCCCTACTGGAAAGAATGGTCACAGACACCACCATCACTGTGGGATATTTTATCCGGGCCCACAAGGGCGGAAGCGGGACAGCTTGAAAATCGTACTGGCCTGCGGCAGATATCAGTACGGGAATCCGGCCCGCGGTGAGGGCACCGAATATTCCAGCTTCCTTCCCGCCCTTAAGGAGCTTGGTCACAGTGTCCACCATTTTGAAATCTGGGATCGGAGCAGGTACAGCAGCCTTGCCTGCATGAATCAGGCGCTGGTTGAGGTCTGTGCCGCCGAAAAAGCGGATGTTCTGATCAGCATTCAGATGAACTATGAAATCTGGACTGAAACTCTGGACTTTTTGAATCAGGGCGGAGTTTCCACTCTGCTTTTCTGTACGGATGATTCCTTCAAATTCAATCTGGTATCCCGCCACCTGGCCCCACATTTCCAGAAGGTGGCAACAACCTACGACTACCGCTTAAGAGACTACCGGGCACTACCCTATTCAGGGGCTCTGCATACCCAGTGGGCAACCTCCTCCAATCTTATTCGGGAGCCTCTTGGCTTTCACAACTGTACCTACGATGTCACCTTTGTTGGGGCAGCTCATGGGGATCGAGCCGAAAAAGTCGACCGTCTTCAGGCCCTGGGAGTCCCGATCACCTGCTTTGGCCAGGGATGGCCCAACGGTCCCCTGCCAGATCTCGATGCCGTCATGGATGTTTTCAACCAGTCCCGCATCACACTGAATTTCGCCAACTCCACCGGAGTCAACCAGATCAAGGCCCGTCCCTTTGAAGCATGTGGCGCCGGGACCTGTGTTCTGACCGATCCTTCTCCCGGACTGGAATCCTATCTGATTCCTCAAAAAGAGATTCTTATTGCCGAATCTCTGGATAATATGGCCCAAATCATCCAGGAAGTGCTAGACCAGCCTGATTTCAGGGACCAACTGGCTCAAAACGGAAGCCACAAGGTCAAAAGCCAGCACCTCTACACCCACCGATTTGAACAGATCCTGAATCAGATTTCCCTGCACACCAACCAGATCGAACCCGCCTCTTTCCAAAAGATTGCGGAAATCCCTGATCCCAACATCTTGCTACGCTGCTTCAGCAAAATGCTGGAATGGGCCCTGAAGCCTGTCTTCAAACAGAAAACCCGCCGCTTTCTGCGTCGGGGACTTTTTGAGGTCATGGCCCGTATCTCTCCCCGTCACACCTATTCAAGACTGGGACTTCCCGGTCGACTCTACTGTCATGACGGCTGATCCTCAAATCACAGTCATCACCTCGGTTCTGAATGCCGAAAACACCCTGAAAAATGCTCTTTTCTCCATTCAGTGGCAGACTCTTCAAAACTGGAAATGGATTCTGATCAATGATGGCTCCGATGATGGTACGCAAAAAATCCTGAATCAGGCCCAAAGTGAGGATTCACGCATTCAGATCATTCACCATACTGCAAGAAAAGGGCTCGCCAGCCGCCTCAACGAAGGGGTAAATCTGGTCAGAACCCCTTTTATTGCCCGTATGGATGCCGATGATATTGCCTATCCATCCCGGCTGGAAAAGCAGCTCACCTTTCTGAAATCCAGACCTGATATCGACCTGATTGCCAGCAATGTCATGCTCTTTTCCCAAAGAAATCCACTGGGAAAATTCCCCCTTTACACCGAGCATGCTGACATCTGTCAGAAGCCTGAAGCAGGATTTTTCTTTCCTCATCCTACCTGGATGGGTAAAACAGCCTGGTTTCAGAAATTCCCCTATGATGAAAACCTCTTAAGAGGCCAGGATCAGGATCTCTTGTCCCGCACCTGGAAACAAAGCCGCTTTGCCGCCCTGAATGAAGTTCTTCTTGCCTACTGTCAGGATGACGCCAGTCTGAAACGACGCCTGAAAGGCCGTCTGAACCATGCTCAGGCCATCTGGAAAAAGTCCGGGCCATACTCTGGCCTGAAAGCCGGTTTGAACCATTGCCTGAAGGGCACCATAGATCTGATTTTTTTTGGTCTGGGACAGGGTGAATTTCTGCTTCGGCAGTGGGCCTGCAATGCCACACCAGAAGAATATTCCGAATTTCTTCAGCTCATGCAGAGGATAGAGCATGAAAAAACCTAGAGTTCTTCGCATTATCGCCCGCCTCAACGTGGGTGGACCAGCCCGTCATGTCGCCTGGGTCTCCTCCCAACTCATTCCCAACGGCTTTGAACACCTGCTTCTGCATGGAGAAGTCGGGGATGATGAAGAGGATATGAGCTGGTTCAGTGACGCCCTGAAAGTACCCCGAAAGCTCCTCAGCGGCCTGGGAAGAGAAATTCGGCCTCTAACCGATCTCAAAGTCATTCTGAAAATCTATCTGGAAATGTGTTCCTTCCAGCCTGATATCGTCCACACCCACACCGCCAAAGCCGGCTTCTGTGGCCGGGTTGCCGCCATCTTCTATAAATTTCTCAAAAACCCCGGGCTAAAAATCGTCCACACCTATCATGGCCATGTGTTTCATGGCTATTTCTCCCCCCTCAAGACCCGGTTCTTTCTGGAGCTGGAAAAACTTCTGGCCCGTTTCAGCAATGCCATCGTGACCATTTCAAAGCTTCAGCAGGAAGAAATCCTCAACACCTATGGGGTTGGCAGAAAAGAGCGCCACCACATCATTCCTCTGGGTCTGGATACTTCCTTTTCCCAAAGCCTGAAACCAGGATTTTTACGACAGAAGCTCGGTCTTAGTGAGGATATTCCCCTGATTGGCTGCGTAGGCCGCCTGGCTCCCATCAAAGATCATGAACTCTTCATTGAAACCATGGCCGAATTGCAGAAGTTGACGGATCTGCCTTTTGCTACTGTCATCCTGGGGTCGGATCGCTCTGAACGAATTCGGGAAATCCGGGAGCTTGCCAGGCAGAAAGGACTGAAACACTTTTTCATTGTGGAAGATCTGACCTCATCGGAAGAAATGTACCCGGATCTCAATCTCATGTGTCTCACCAGTAAAAATGAGGGAACTCCTCTCACCATGCTCGAATCCATGGCAGCGGGAACTCTGGTGGCAGGGCCTCGGGTAGGAGGAATTCCCGATCTTCTCAATGAAGGGAAACGTGGACTTCTCTTTTCTGAAAGAAAAGCCGGAGTCATGGCCCGGGAAATTCATGCCACCCTTCAGAACCCCTCTCATCAAGTCCAGCAGGATGCCAGAAAATGGGTCGAAAAGGAGCGCTCCACCGAGGCTTTAGGCCAGAATATGCGGCGATTATATGCTAACCTTTGACTGTTGTTTCAGTGCCCTGTAAGGAACAATTCATGATTACCAAAATTTATGTGCATAACTATAAGTGTTTGAATAATTTTGAGCTTAGCCTGAAGGAATCCAACCTTCTGGTTGGAGCTAATGGAGCTGGAAAATCCTCTGTTTTTGAAGTTCTTAGTTCTATCAAGCCTTTGTAGCGTTTGGGGAGCGCCTGACCCCCCCCACCGAAGCCAAACGCCAAAAATCAGAGCCAATGCTTGACCACTCTAGTGTGTCCGTCTTTACAGATAGAGATACGGCTACAGACAAGGTCGTACAACAGTTTGAGATCCATTTGGAATCCAGTAGTGATCTATTCGAATATCGACTTGAAATTGAACATGACCTGGCATCAAAATTATCCAGGGTATCTCTTGAGCATCTCAAGATGAATGGAAAACCCTTGATTGAAGCAAAGAAAGGTGAAGCCCGACTGTATCGAGATGATCATACACAGGGGCCAAATGTACTCGTCGATTGGACCCTATCTACCGTGGGATTTATGAATGAAAGACCCGACAATAAGAACCTGATCCGCTTCAGACAAGAGCTTTCCCGAATCATTATCTTAAGGCCCAACCCATTTGATATTGAAAAGTTCAGTTCAGCCCCATCTAAAACACTGGATTGGCAGGGTAAAAATTTCGTCTCCTGGTTTCAGTGGATTTCCCAGGAATACATCCAGAAAACCCCAGAAATTTTCAGTGAACTAAAGAATATTTTCAATGGATTTTCTCATCTTCGTATCTTAGGATCCGGTGAAGAAGTTCAAACCTTAAAGCTTGTCTTCAAAGATCCCAAAAAAGAATTAGGGTTTGAAGTCCTCTCGGAAGGCCAAAGAATCCTATGTATACTTTATACCCTTCTTTTTTGCCCGGATGACAATATCTCTATTTTCATTGATGAGCCAGACAATTTTATTGCTTTGCGTGAAATCCAACCCTGGATACAGGCTATTGATGACCAGCTTGGGGACAGACTGAAGCAGATTGCAATCATTTCTCATCACCCCGAATTTTTGGATGGAACACATTCTTCCAATACAATTTATTTTTATCTGGATGGAACACACTCAAGAACAAAGGAATTTAAACCACACCCCCCTCTTAGCCCGTCCGAAACACTCGCAAGAGGATGGGAATCATGAGTGTCAAAATCGTTATCCTATGTGAAGACAAGCAGTTCAACACCTTTATCCGGAGATTTCTCAAAAGCAAGCACCGACTTCATTTTAGAGACATTACATCAAAAATTGCCCCTGACAAGGGTAGCGGAGAACAGTGAGTCAGAGAAAACTATGGAAAAGAGCTCCATGAATCGCCCCGGTTTTTCCGGAGACCGTTTTGTTTGAGTCAAGCTACCATAGCAGACTTCTCTGATAGTCGTTCATAAGTCTCTTCAAATTCCTTTGGGGGGATATCTCCAATGGGCTGAAGCAAGCGGCGATGATTGAACCAGTCCACCCACTCCAGGGTGGCATATTCCACCTCTTCC
>CAZDAM010000123.1:0-8329 GCA_964503595.1 uncultured bacterium | reverse complement strand
CTGGCCGAATCAACCCTGCGGTCCGGGCTGGCACAAATGATCGAATCAGAGAGAAGGCTGGTGATCCCATGGCTGAAAAATTGACCCATCTGAACGAAAAAGGCCAGGCCGCCATGGTCGATGTGGCCCAGAAATCGGTAACCCTGAGAACTGCTGTAGCCAAAGGAAATCTCCTCTGTGGCCCCGAAATTCTGGCTGCCATCGCAGAAGGAGAAATCCCCAAGGGAGATATCCTGGCCTGTGCTCGTATTGCCGGCATTCAGGCCGCCAAAAAAACCGATACCCTTATCCCCCTTTGTCACAGCCTCCCCATCTCCGCCGCCTCCGTGGATTTTGAAATTCTGAAAACGGGTGTGGAAGTCACCGCCAGAATTACCACCGAGGCTAAAACCGGAGTTGAAATGGAAGCTCTGACAGCCGTAAGTGTTGCCTGCCTGACGCTTTACGACATGGCCAAGGCTCTGAATAAAGGCATGATGATTGAAAATATCCGTCTGATTTCCAAAACAGGAGGTAAATCAGGGGACTGGCATCGTGAAAAGGAAGAACTATGACAACCCGACCCGCCTGGAACAACTCCCAGGAATTTTCCGGCCTGACTGGCCAGGACTACCTGAGTACCATTGAAACCACCCTGAACCATCTGACACGAATGGAAGAACTCTCCGGTATTCTTTCTGAAGCCATCCGTAACTCAGAAACCGAACCCAAAGCTTTCTCCGGGGCTCTTTCCTCCTGCCAGGAAGCCTTTGGACTGCGTCAGGACATTCAGCGCCTGATGGGCTCTCTTTTTACCTATGTGGATTCGGAAATCGCCATCAGCAGCAAGAATTCCGCAGCCCAGAAGGAAGCCTCCAGGCTCAGCCAGATTTCTGCCCGGGTTTCCCGTGCAACCAGTTCCATACAGCTTTTCATTGCCCGTATGCCAGAAGACCTCATCAAACCATTTCTGGATCATGCTGCCACCAGTCCGGCCTCCTTTATGATCGAGCAGATCCGGCAGGATGCGGCCTACCTGATGCAGCTGAGTCAGGAAGAACTTCTGTCTTCCATCAATACCGATGGCTATGCCGCCTGGGCCACTCTGTACCGGGATTTGACAAGCTCCATGCGCCTGAGCCGAACAGTTGGTGAAAAAACGGAAACCCTCGGATGGGCCAAGGCACTTGGCGACACGGAAAATGAAGATGAAGCCGTTCGGGAGGCCAATTTTCATGCCATTCAGGAAGGATTTAAAACCCATCAGGAAACCTTTGCTGCAATCCTGAATGCCCGCACGGGTTTTAACCTCAGTGTCTACGAGGAACGCTCCCGTGGACGCGAGCCCCTGCATTTTCTGGATCCGGCTCTTAAATGGGCCCGGATTGAAAGAAAGACACTCGACACCATGATGGATGTCCTGATCAAGGCCCGTAAGGACTCCCGGCTTTCCCTGAAATGCCTGGCCAAAGGCTTTCAGAACAAAACCCTCAGCCCCTGGAATGTCAAAGCTCCCTGCCCCCTGATTCCCCCGCTTTCCATGAGCTTTGATGAAGGTCTTGAAAAGGTGAGGGAATCCTATGAAGCTGTTCATCCTGAAATGGGAAAATTTGTTACCGACATGGTGGAGAATGGATGGCTTGATGCCCAGGAAGGGCAGTTCCGTCGTCCTTCTGCTTACTGCACCAGTTTCAGCATGACCCGTACCCCCCGGGTTTTCATGAACTGGTCCGGCAGCATGATGTCCGCCCGCACCCTGGCCCACGAACTGGGTCATGCCTGGCACAACTGGGCCATGAAGGATCTTCCCTTAAGCCAGTGTACCTACCCAATGACCCTGGCAGAAACAGCCAGCATCTTTGCTGAAATCCAGTTTTGCCACCATCTGACCCAAACCGCCAGAACCGAAACAGAAAAGCTCGAAACCCTGTGGATGGAAGCAGAACTTGCGGTGATTTACCTGATCAATATCCCCATGCGCTACACTTTTGAAAAGGAACTCTACGAAAGAAGGGCACAAGGAAAAGTCAGCCCGGAAGAACTGACAGAAATGATTGAGAGACACTGGAAAGACTGGCACGGGGAAACCGTTCCCATGGCTGATTCCATGTTCTGGGCCCACAAACTGCACTTCCACCAGGTCCCATTTTACAATTTCCCCTATTCCTTCGGCTTTCTTTTGGGACATGCCGTCCACCATTTCGCCCAAAACCTTCCCAGGGAAGATTTCTTCGCCCGCTTCAACGCCATGCTCTGTGATACAGGCCGTATGCCCGCTGAAGAAGTCATTTCCCGTCACCTGGACATGGATCCAGGCCAGCCTGAGTTCTGGGATATTGGCGTAAAGAATGCCGTGTCCCGTCTTGTGGAGCTGGATAAGCTTCTGGCTGAGCGCAGATAGGTTCAAGAATCAAACCGGTATTTCTGCCCCTGAAGACCTCCCGGTGCCACCTATCTCTTCTCACATCCAAAGATCAGGCCAATGTCCAAAGCCTTTATGAATGTGAAACGGTAAGGCGGTACCTAGGAAGGAGCTTTATCTCCTCTTCGGAGATTTCAAGCCGGGATCAGATACCTACCATCAGATCCTTGAGAAACTGGTCAAGCTTTTTGGTCTGAATGCGCTTATAGAGATACTCGGGCAACTTCTTGTAGTTGTTGGCCTTACAGTAAATCAGATAGTCGATATCGCCTTTGACATAACGGAACCGGTCCAGGCTGGATAAATCGGCCCGACATTCAATTACAGCAACCTTCATCCACATTTTCTTGAGGAATTCGGGCAGGTTAATCGTCTGCCATTCCTCAAAAACATGTTCGGTTTCGTAATCCTTGTGCGTCCGAAATGGCTTCAGGTCCATCTCATTGCCCTGCGCATCATAAAAACGCACTGTGGCCGAGAATTCCCTGTCCCCGAAGGAAGACTGGATAGATACCGGGAAATTGACCTTATCGAAAAGCTGATAATCGACATTTCGCACTGGCATTGCCGGAACATCCCAGCTCATCATGGAGAAGAAGTTGGAGATATCGTACTGGGTGACCTCATCTTCTTCATCAATCATGGAATAACGCCCACGTTTGACCAGATCCTTCTTACGCTCATCCAGAAACTCAATCGTTCCTATTTTAGGTCTAAGCTTGGGGGAAAGACAGATATCCTTCAAATCCGAGTGACACTCAACCCGGCCCACATTACCCCACTCGTAGAAATAAAACGCCGCGAGGTCAAGCACCTGGCTGTCTTCTGTATATTCCTCGTGCGATTCAGACTTCTGAATACAGAGATGTTTGGTTGTCAGCTTATTGCCATTGGTATCGAAGAAATGGACATAGGATTCGAATTGATCTTCATCGCTACCACGAAAAACCCATACCTTAACTTCGGACTCACTCATTTCCATGAACCCACCTGTTCTCCACGAAAACCCAAGAACTTCGGATTATACCAGAAATTCGAAATCGGCTTCAAATCCGAGGATTACAGGGCTCCATACCAGGAACCAGCCAGCAACCGTCTTTCTGCACGGTTTCACCATCCAGAATCATGGCCGAGCCGCCTTCCCGGTTCAACATATTGGTGACATCCCAATGCACTGTGGATTCTCCCCCATTGTCCACCATCACCCGCTTTCCCAGGTACACGTCATAGTGATAAGGAGAACCCAGAGCAATGTGAAAGGAGGCTCCTTTTTTCTCAAACAGCAGGCCATCGGATACATCTGCCAGAAGTCCGGGGTTTGTTCCGATCCCGATTTCCCCGACACCACGGGCTCCGGAATCGGTGTTCAGAAGATCCTCCAGGTGTTCCCTGCCTTCGGTGCATTCAAATTCAACGACCCGGCCCTTCTCGAACTTCATGTAGATATCGCGAATCAGACCACCCTTCCAGAAAAAGCGGCCAGGCGAAAAATAGGTGCCTTCCACGGAATCCAGGACCGGGGCAGAAAACATTTCACTCCCCGGATAATTCTTGGCAATGGTGGAGTTGGCAAAAGTCATGCCTTCAATCGACATTTTTAGATTGGTGACTTTTTTGGGATCGGGATTGTTCAGATCGGCCTGAAGAATCAGTTCGGATCCTTTATCCAGGCGGGCAATCATGACTTCCTGAGCCTGGGCAATTTCATCCCAGTTCTGGTTACAGGCTTCAAAATAGACCTGGACATATTCTTCAAAGCTCATATTGTCCATTTCCGCCTGGGCATACGTGGGAAGATAAAGGCCACAGCGGCGGGTTCTTTCCTCATCCACAATCTGCTCGCGCATGGCCTTGGTTGTCTGGGAAAGCAGACGGGAACGGCGGGAATCCAGACCCATGCGCTCAAACTCAGGTGGACAGCTCACCGAGAGATAACAGTCCGAGCGCTGGATACGGGCCAGAAGCAGAGCATCCTCTTCTTTCAGAAAAGGGATTTCAGCCAGGGCGTGACGCATATTGTCGAGCCCTGCATCCTTCATGTGGTAATCAACATAGGCTCCAAGCTTCAGGATTTTTTCCGAAACCCGATGAATCAACGGCATGGCATGAGGATCGTAGTTCAGGAAGACTCGCTCACCTTTCTGAACCCGCATGGAACGGTGGACGAGATCATCGGCGATCTTTTCAATGAAATTTTCTTCAAACCGGGGAATACGACTCACTTCTGTCCTCCTGTTTCCACGTTTTTGAGTACGGAAATCAGCTCGATCAGGGCAATCGCGGCTTCCCCGCCCTTGTTGCCTGCTTTTACTCCGGCTCTTTCAATTGCCTGTTCAAGAGTGTTCGTGGTCAGAACACCATTGGTTGCCGGAAAATCATTCTGCAGCATAACCTGATGGATTCCCTTGGCATTTTCGGCGGCCACAAAATCAAAATGGGGAGTATCTCCCCGAATCACGGCCCCCAGGCAGACAGCTCCATCGTAGCGTTGGCTGGTTGCCACTTTTTGGAGAACCAGAGGCATTTCAAAGGCTCCAGGAACCCGGATGACATCGATATTCTCCGGATTGACGCCATGCCTTCTCAAGCAATCCAGCGCTCCGTTCAGAAGAGCTTCCGTAATAAAACTGTTAAACCGGGCCAGAATCACAGCAATCCGGTATCCGGTACCAACCATTTGTCCTTCAAGATTCATGCTTGTCTCCATCCATTTCAGAATCGTAAAAATACAGGTCCATTTTCCGGCATACCCAATCGATCTAGATGATGTCGCTTAAAAAGTGGCCCATCTTCTGCTTTTTTGTCTTCAGATAATCCAGATTTTCTTTTTTCGGGGGAACCTCCAGAGGAACCCGTTCCACAATTTCCAGATCGTAACCGGAAATTCCGACAATCTTGATCGGGTTATTGGTCATCAGCCGCATCTTTTTGATTCCCAGGGCCTTCAGAACCTGAGCTCCCAGACCGTAATTGCGCAAGTCAGCCTTGAAACCAAGCTTTTCATTAGCCTGAACCGTATCAAGACCCCCGTCCTGAAGCTGGTAAGCCTTGATCTTATGCTTCAGACCAATGCCCCGCCCCTCCTGGCGCAGGTAGAGGACCACTCCTCGACCTTCTTCCTCGATCTTTCTTAAAGCTGCATGCAGCTGATCGCCACAATCGCAACGGGCTGAACCAAAGACATCACCGGTCAGACATTCCGAATGAACCCGCACCAGAACCGGTTCATCCGTACTAAGATCCCCCTTGATGATGGCGGTGTAATCCTTGGAATCCACCTGAGTCTCAAAAACTTTGATCTGAAACTGTCCGAATTCAGTTGGAAGCTCGGACTCGGCAGCAACTTCCACCAGCTTTTCCCGCCTCAGACGATATTCAATCAGATCCGCAATCGAGATGATTTTCAGATCATGCTTGCGGGCAAAGCCCAGAAGCTCGGCTCCCCGGGCCATGCTCCCGTCCTCATTCATGATTTCGCAAATCACACCCACAGGGTTGAGACCTGCCAGACGACAGAGATCCACCGATCCTTCCGTATGGCCAGCCCTCACCAGGACTCCTCCGTCCTTGCTCCTCAGGGGGAAAATATGACCTGGGCGCACGAAATCCTGGGGCCGGGTTCCAACCCGGGTCGCCAGACGAATGGTGTGGCAACGATCCGCGGCCGAAATACCGGTGGTGATTCCTTCTGCTGCATCAATGGATACGGTAAAGGCCGTATGATGAAGTGAAGTATTGTCCATGACCATCGGGTGAAGATTCAATTCATCCGCTCTTTTCTGGGTCATGGTCAGACAGATCAGACCTTTGGCTTCCTTGGCCATGAAATTGACCGTCTCAGGAGTGATGAAATCGGCCGCCATGCAGACGTCACCTTCGTTCTCGCGATCCGGATCATCCACCAGAACATACATCTTGCCGTTACGAATATCTTCCAGGGCATCTTCAATCCGATCCAGTTTCATGCCTCTCCTCCAAATCCGGCCTCCAGCAGTGTCTTCAGGCTGAGTTTATGGCTGCCGGAATCCTTTCTAAGAAAACTGAGCTGACGATGCACATATTTTCCCAGCACATCAGCTTCCAGATGAACTTCACTGTCCATTCCCAGGGTTTTCAGGGAAGTTTCCTCCCAGGTATGGGGGATGATCATAAGCTCTGCCACCGTATCGCCGAGGACCCGGTTCACGGTCAGGGAAATCCCATGGACACAAAGGGAACCCTTATCAATCAGCCAAAGAGCAAAATCCTCAGGACACTGCACTTCAATTTTCCTGAATTCACCCCTGTCCTCAATGGACTTCAGGACTCCGACTCCATCGACATGTCCCTGGACCCAGTGCCCCCCCAGGCGGTCTCCAAGCCTCAAAGCCCTCTCAAGATTCACCCTTTTTCCAGGATTCCAGGAAGCTCTGGAAGTCCTCTGAAGGGTTTCCGGTGAAACTTCCACCTCAAATCCGTATTTTTCAAAGGAAACAACAGTCAGACAGACTCCGTTTACGGCTATCGATTCTCCCAGCTCATAACCATTTGAAGACAGATCGGTTCGGATCTGAAGGCGCTGACCATCAAAGGAAGTGATTTCTCCTACATGAGTTATGATCCCAGTGAACACGAAAACCGTCCTTCCAGAAGAAAACTGTCTCCCAAAGCTCTCATGCTGCCATGGGACTCAAAGGCCAATTCCTTCCCGGACACAAGACCGGGGCGCGAATCCAGAGGAAACACCCTGGGGCCATAGAAAAGATAGGCCCAGTCGCATAATTCATGCTCAAGCAGAAAACCAGCAACTTCGGAGCCACCCTCAACAAACAGACTCCCCAGATTCAGAGAATGCAGTTTTTCAAGCATGAACTCCCAGGACTCAGGTCTTTCTTCGCACTCCATGCGAATCTGCTCCACATTGGAGCCAAAATCATTGCGATGGGGGCCAAAATAAATCACCCGCTCGGTATTCTCAAGCAGATGAAGATGGGCCGGAACTCTTCCTTTTCGATCCAGAATCACCGGAATCGGGGAACGGGTCACATCATAGTCTCTGGCATCCAGACGCGGATTGTCGGAAAGCAGGGTGGAGATACCAACCAGAATACACTGATGGGCTGCCCGAATCCGATGTACATAGGCACGGGCCTCAGATCCTGTAATCCACTTTGAACTCCCATCCTGACGGGCAATCATGCCATTCAGGGTCATTGCCAGCTTCAGGGAAATATGCGGCCTTGATGGCCTCAGGGAATTGAAGAACAGGTGATTGAGAACCAAAGCCTCTTTTTCAAGCAGGCCAGCTTCAACCGAAACCCCCTGGCCTTGCAGGATTTCCATGCCCCCCATGGCCTTGGGGTTGGGATCCAGGGATGCCAGGACAACCCGAGCAATCCCGGCCTTAAGAATTGCTTCCGTACAGGGAGGAGTCCGCCCGTGATGAGAGCAGGGCTCAAGCGTCACATACATGGTGGCCCCTCGCGGGTCTTCCGTGAGAGCCGCCAGGGCATCCACCTCGGCGTGAGCCTTGCCAACCCGACGGTGAAACCCTTCCCCAAGAATTCTGCCTTCACGGGCAATCACGCAGCCCACCATGGGATTGGGGCAGGTCTGCCCGAATCCCCGGGACGCCAGATCAAGGGCCCGTTTCATACAGGCTATATCAAACGACGTAAAGCTCATCAGCGCGCATTGTATCACGCCTTTTCAAGGGAATCTTTGCCCGAATCCACTCGAATCAGCTAAACTTCGAACATGCTCGACTGTATTGTTCTTGGAGCCGGTCTGGCAGGGCTCACTGCCGCTGCCCGTCTGGCCAGAGCCGGACAAAGAGTTCTGGTCCTCGAAAAACACCTGCTCCCCGGTGGTTGTGCCACCCATTTCTCCCGTCGGGGAATCACTTTCGAAATCGGGCTGCATGAGCTCAATGGTCTGGATGAAAACGAT
>CAZDAM010000122.1:0-8488 GCA_964503595.1 uncultured bacterium | reverse complement strand
AAGTAACTCTGAACACCTTCTCGCAAACGTCTTTCCATTTCACTCATCCACGGGAACATCTCCGTGATAGAATCGCCCATAAGCGTAGTCCTTTTCGGTTTGGAGTTGGAGGGTCCAACTCTTTTTTGTTTTTTACTTCCGAAAGGCTACGCTTCTTGAATCCCCAGACACAACTTTTGACTATATCTCTCTTGGGCCATGCAGGAAGGTGAATCAAAATGGAAATCGGGTAACCTGAGTTTTGCTCAGATTCAGGCGATTAATGACGCCGCTGCAGAGGATCCGATGCCGCGCGTACAGGCCTGGAAAAACTGTTTCGCCGCCTGAATCTTTTACAGGACAAAACCCGCAACTCCGTTGTGAATTACTAAGCTGCGGGCCTGGTTCTTATTCGTGAATCTGCTGAAAATTGGCGCTGGACTGAGTTGTCGTCAAAGTTTTCTGACAATTCAGGGTCGCCGGAGTCTCCACCGTGAAACTGCGGCGGACATTGCGATTCCCGGTAAATTTCAGAGTTGCCGTTTTGCCATCCGAAGTGATCTTCATATCCGCCCCGCTGGGATCAGAAAGGCTGAGGCCACCCTCGATCTTTTCAACCGTCGCCAGATAATAATCCTTCAGGAAGATCATATCCGGAGCAAAGGCGTGGTTTCCCTCAGGATTCAGGGACCAGTGCTGTAAAAGCACGATTCCGCGACTCAGGCGATTTTCGTAGTAATCGGGGCTTAAAAGAACCTCTACACGGAGCGAGGTTTCGGTGAGAGGTCCTCCCGACTGACACCGGAATACGGTTTGCAGTGTCTCCGCTCCAAAACATGTGGGTGAGCTCATCAGAAGACTGAATATAGCAATTGTTTTTCTCATATCCGCATTGTAGATCGGACAGAGCAAAAGCACCCGATCTTTTTCTGCCATACTTTTGCAGATCAAAGAGATTTTCTGGTGTCAACAAGTCGGTTCAATAAAAGTCGGATGGTATCAAAACTCCAGGTCTCTTCCATGTCCAAACCCTGCCTGTCCCAATAACTCGCCAGGGCCTTCGCCGTTTTCGAACCGTAAACCCCATCCAGCGGGCCGGGATCTTCCCCAAGCTCTTTTAAAAGAGTCTGTAAAACCCGCGTCTTTACCTGCAAAAGTCCCTTCTGGGTATTCGGCCCCACAATACCATCCACCGAACCAACATTTCCTCCCAGCTGGCGAAGAAGATTCTGAATACGAAAGACTTTATCTGGATCCCGGCTTTCAAAAAAGAAGCCAGCGGCATGAATCGTATAAACAGCCTTCAGGATCCATTCTGTTTCCTCTTCAGCCAAAGCAAGCGAAGTCTTCGGATCGGGCAGGGTAAAAACCACTTCAGGCAACGGCTTTGACTTTATAGGGTTGCCTGTCACCGGGACCCTTTCCTCTTCCACAACAAGCTTGTAATCCACTCTGTCGTAGGACAATGGCTTGGCCTCAGCATTCAGTGGCGAAAGAAACAACAGGGCCACCAGTAGTTTTAGATGGTGCATGCCTCCCATTCTGCCGCGAATGACCCAAAGTCTCAAGACCCTTTCCGGAACAAAAAAAGAGACCCGGAGATTTGTCTCAGGCCTCTTTTTGAATTTTATCGCTATTCAGGTCTTATTTGGCCGGTTCTACATTCTCGCTGAAATCACGGCTGATGGTGATATCAATCCAGTTGTTATAATTCTGGACACGGGTATAGACCCCGTAGGAATTGGCATCTGCACAGCCAAGTCCGAAACTCACCACTCCAACCTGAGTGTAACGTCCGCCTTCAGAAGCGAAGAAAGGACCACCGGAATCTCCTTGGCAGGAATCCTTGCCGCCTTCTTTCAGACCAGCACAGACCATGTTTTCACTGATCAGCTGAAGACCTTCGAGCTGGGAAGCGCTTCCGGGACCGTTGGCTTCGATCAGCTTCTGGACCAGAGCGTCATTACACATGGAGTTGTTGACCAGAGGAAGATCCACCTGCTGAAGCACATCAGGGCGCTCAAAGCCGTTGTCCTCACCGATCTTGTTGCCGCGAATATTTCCCCAGCCAATTACGCGGGCATCCTCGGGATCTTCACTTCCGGTATCAGCCAGAGCGACAGTTCTGACATTGCGAACCGGCTCAGCCAGTTTGATCAGAGCGATATCGCTATCCATGCCTGCATCTGGATTGTAGCCCTTATGAGGAATGATCTTGGCAGCTGCAATGCGCTGGGTTCCAGAAGTCTCTTTCAGATCATGGGCGCCAACAAGAAGATCAATTTTATCGCCCCAGGGAACACCAACTACGCAGTGAGCAGCGGTCAGAACCCATTGCTCATGAATCAGGCTTCCTCCGCAGAAATGACCACGATCGGCAGGTGCTCCCTGCTGAATCAGGCCTACCAGGAAAGGGTAAGCACCCTTGGAAGCGTTTTCCCCACCAATAATGCGGGAATGATCGTACAAATTTTCAAAAATCTGATTCTGGCTGTCACGAGCGGCCACTTCAAGGCCGGCACCAAGGATCAGTCCACTTACGGCAAGGCGCAAAGCGTTCTTCAGCATGGGTTCATCGCTCCGGATTCACAAGTTATTGTTCAGAGTTGGTACTACGGACACACAACAGAAAAGTTGCATCTTTATCGCAATTGTTTTTTCCGACCGACCTTTTTATTTTGATATCAAAACGATATTGTAACTTCGTTGGAGATACCATGATTGAAGAAAAACGTGGCTTTGTAATTTCGGGATGGGTAGCCTTTCCCGTCATTCTGACTGCCGGTGCTGGCTGCATCGCACTGATTGAAGCCGATTCTGAAACCTGGGGTGTTCTGGGCCTGGTGGCTCTCGGCTTCTGTCTGGCCGGCTTTTTTATTCTGGAGCCGAATCAGTCCAGAGTCCTGACCCTTTTTGGAAACTATGTCGGTACGATTCGCGAGCCGGGCTTCCATTTCACCAACCCCCTCTGTTTTCCTGCCAAGAATTCCGGGATTTCTTTAAGAATCCGGAATTTTCAAGGCGATACCATCAAGGTGAATGACCTAAGAGGCAACCCGATTGAAATCTCGGCCGTGGTAGTCTGGAAAGTGCAGAACACGGCTCAGGCAGCTTTTGGAGTAGATCACTACGAGCATTTTGTGGAACTTCAGATGGATTCAGCCCTTCGTCACATCGCAAGCCTTTACCCTTATGATGATGAAGAAAAACCTTCCTTGAGAAGCTCTCAGGAAGATTTCAACCAGGCCATGCTTGAAGAACTCTCCGAGCGCTTCCTAAACGCCGGAGTCCAGGTTCTGGAGGTCCGGCTGTCCCACCTCGCCTATGCTCCGGAAATTGCCAATTCCATGCTCAGAAAACAGCAGGCCGAAGCCGTGATTCAGGCGAGACGCAAAATTGTCGAAGGAGCAGTCAGCATGGTGGATCAGGCCCTTGAAGAACTTTCATCCAAAGGGATTGTTGAACTGGATCCGGAAAGAAGAGCAGCAATGGTACAGAATCTGATGATTGTCCTCTGTTCGGATCGGGATGCCCAGCCTGTCGTCAATGCCGGAGCCCTTTCTCATTGATGTCCGAAAATCAGGAAAAAAAGAAATTCCTCCTTCGCATGGACGAATCCATATTCCGGGATCTATCCGAGTGGGCGAATGAGGAATTGCGCAGTCTCAACGGGCAGATCGAATATCTTCTGCACCGCGCCATTCAGGAGCGCAAGAAAGGGAAAGACAGATAGCACTCAGTGCTTGCAGCACTCCGGCAGATCCCCGGTGTCCAGAGCCTGACAGTCCGGGCACAGGGCCTTGACCTCGATCAGAGGATGCTCCAGAAGAAAACCGGTCCGGGCAATCCGATCCGAAAGGGCATGGCTGGTTTCAGGATCATCAAACTCGGCAACAGCATGACAGGATGGACAGACAATCAGAAAACCATGTTTGTGGTGATGACCATTGCAGACAATGAAGGCATTCTGGGAATCAAGGCGGTGAACCAGACCGGCACCAACGAGAAAATCAAGTGCCCGGTATACCGTCGGTGGCGTCGAGCCGGGATGAACCTCACGCATTTCATCAAGAAGTTCATAGGCTTTTACGCCTTTTTCATGATGCATCAGACGGTCCAGAACCTTGCGCCTTACATCGGTGAATCTTAATCCCTTGGAAGCGCAGCGGGTCTCCGCTTCACGCAGTCTGCTTGCAATCTCACGCTCATTCATAAACCAGGTATTCTAGTCCTTGATGAAAATTCCTGCAAATTCCCTTCCTGTTCATGCGAAAATCAAGTTCTGCCATTCACACCGGGAGAGACATGCAAACAGCCTTTTTCAGTATCCGCCAGTATGAAAAGCCCTTATTCGCAGCACTGATGCAAGAAAAAAGCTATCCAGCCACATTTTTTGAGCCCCATCTGAATGAGCAGACAGCCAGCCTTGCCCATGGCCACGAAGCCGTCTGCACCTTTGTCAACGATCACCTGAATGAGACCGTACTGGAAATCCTCAAAAACGGTGGAGTCCGTCTGATTGCCTTGCGCTGTGCCGGCTTCAACCAGATAGATTTACAGGCCGCGGAAAAACTCGGGCTCTGTGTCGTCCGGGTGCCCGCCTATTCCCCTCATGCCGTAGCCGAACATTCCATTGCCCTGCTTCTGGCCTTGAACCGCAAAGTACACCGGGCCTACAATCGTATCCGGGAAAGCAATTTTTCTCTGGAAGGCCTCTGTGGCATGGATCTTTTCGGTAAAACCGCCGGTGTCATCGGTACCGGAAAAATCGGCCAGTGTGTTGCCCGTATTCTCAACGGGTTCGGGTGCAGGGTACTGGCCTGTGATCCCTATCCCTGTGAGGATCTGATCCGGCGGGGCATTTCCTATGTCGGCTTTGAAGCCCTTATGCAGGAAAGCGATATCATCACCCTGCACTGCCCCTTAAACCCGAAAAGCCACCACCTCATTGATGACACAGCGATTGAGAAAATGAAGAACGGGGTCTTTCTGATCAATACCAGTCGAGGAGCCCTGATTGACACCAGAGCCGTCATTGATGGACTCAAGAAGGGGAAAATCGGCCAGCTTGGCCTGGATGTATATGAAGAGGAAGGGGATCTCTTCTTTGAGGATCTGTCCTCCCAGGTGATTCAGGATGATGTCTTTGCCCGGCTGACAACCTTTCCCAATGTCATCATCACCGGCCATCAGGCCTTTCTGACCCGCGAAGCCCTCAATAATATCGCCCATACCACAGTCGGAAATATCGCCGAATTTGCCCGCTCGGGGCAATGTGAAAACCGGGTGGTTCCGTGACAGCTGAGTTGAAACAGCAGCTTCTGGGTTTTTTGTCTGGAGGAATTCTCGGTGTCTGTGTAGATGCCATCTGCTACCGCGTTTTCATGGAATTCATCCCGCCTGAAATCGCCAAGGGATTCAGCTTCATCTCTGGATCCATGTTTTCCTATTCCGTCAATCACAGGTATTCTTTTCAAGGGGACAGCCATCGCCGCCAGCTTCCCCGCTTTGCTCTGCTTTACTTCAGTTCCCTGATGGCCAATACTCTGATCAACGCCCTCTGTCTTCACCAGGGATTTCCAAAAATTGCCGGATTTCTGGCTGCCACCACCACCAGCACAGCCATGAATTTTCTGGGCCTCAAATTTTTTGTTTTCGAAAGGGAATCCTCATGCAAAGAATCCTGATTCTTCTGCTTTTCTTCTCTGGAACATTTGCCTCTGTGGAGGAAATTTCCCTCCATTCCGGCGGATATGAGCGGGTTTACTACCTGCAAAAGCCGGTTTCGGTGCGAAAGAACACCCCGATCGTCATCGTCCTTCACGGTGCCGGGGGCAAAGCCAGCCATTATCTCCATGCCAAAGGGTTTTCCGAGCTCGCACAGAAAGAAGGCTTCATTCTGGTTGTTCCTGAGGGCCTGCCCTCCTTTCCCCTCATCCCGGCCAATTTCCTGCTGAACCCCAGAGTCTGGAACAGCGGAGTTTTACGGATCAGAAAGAAAAGGGCTCAAATCAACGATGTCGACTTTCTGGATGCCGTGATTCGTGATGTCAGAGCAAGACTTTCCAATGCCAGAGGTCCTCTCTTCATTGCCGGGCATTCCAACGGCGCCTCAATGGCTTTTCGCATGGCTGCCCAAAGCCAGGAACCCATCCGGGCCATTGCTCCCTTTGCCAGTCACAGCTTTGAAACCGGCATAGCCACACGAAACAACCTGGGGGTCTTCTATCTTCTTGGAAGTGAAGACCCGCTGGTGCCACTTGCAGGGGGTGCCCGCAAGCTTCCGTGGAGAAATTCCCGGCAGGAAGTTCCTCCGGTACAAAACACCATTATTCAGTGGAAAAATGCTCTTGAATGCCAGGGTCTGTCGGAACAAGTTCCATCAGAAATCCCGGATTACGAACAAACTTCCTATTCATGCAAACGGGGCAATTCTTTTCAGGTTGGCCTGATTCGAGGTCATGGCCACGAATTCCCTGGAGGCCGTCCCTCTCCTCTGCCCGAGTCCATGATCGGCAATCAAAGAAAGGATGTTCCAGGAGCCGCGCTGATCTGGAATTTCTTCAGATCGCAGCTTTGATCCGGGTATGAACCTGAATCTCCCCCCGCAGAACTCCACGAGCTTCAGGCGTCAGGCGGACCGCGCCAAAACCCCTCTCATCCATTCTCAGATAGGAGCCGGCAAAAAGCTGGCGAATCAGGCGTCTCCACTCCTCCACACTGCGATGCTGACCAATGCCAAAGGTGGAAAGATTCCGATGATCAAACTCAAGCACTCGATCCGTAGAGCGACCCCTTAGAACATCAATGATATGGGAAACCCCAAACTGCTGGCCGACACGGACCACACAACTCAGGATTCTTTGGGCATCTTCCGTAACCTCTTCCAGAGAAGGCCCATGAAGACAGTTATCACAATGTCCGCAGCCTTCCAGAAGATCCTCACCAAAAAACTTCAGGAATGTTTGTGTTCGGCAGTGAGCAGATTCGCAAAAGTCCAGAAGCTCGGTCAGACGTCTGGCTTCAAGCTCCCGGCGATGCGCACTCAGGGGAGCCCTTTGGATTTGCTGCTGCCGAAGCATCCAGCCCTGAAGACCATAAAGCAGCAGAGTCTGGGCTTTCCTGCCATCGTGGCCGGCTGGCTTGCAGAAGTCCTGCGAACCGGTCGGTGGGCCCCGGCGAACGCAACTAACTGACCTGGATCACCGTCCCCATCCCTGCGGCGTGATGCTCGAGCATGTGACAGTGGAGCAACCAAAGTCCTGGATTATCCGCGACGAAAATCAACTCAGCGCGCTCTCCACCGTGCATCAAATGGGTGTCTCGTCTGCTCGCGGAGATCTTGCCGGACTCAGGATCGCGAACCCAGAAGTGGAAGCCATGCAGGTGCATTGCATGGGGCCACTGGCTATCGTTCCAGATCTCAATAATGGCTGTTTCACCCAGTTTGAGATCGGCAAGGCGATCTTCCATGTTACCGACCACCCCATTAAAGGCCCACACTTTTTGGTAACTTTGCGCGAGCTCTCGAATCGGACGCATGACGCCATCAAGCGACGCCTCAGCAAGATTTCCCATGGCGCCGCCCTGCATGTGTAGCGGGATTCGGCGAGCAGTTGCCAAGTCTGGAAGGCTCTCAGGTTCTGGATCGGATAGGGTGGCTTTTGCGGCCTCGGCGACCCCAAGTGCGGCATCGACTTTGAGCGCAAATGCGGGATAGGGTTCATCGGTACTGATCTCTGTGACGGTAAACAGGTCACCGGTGACATCCACAATCAGATCGATCCGTTGCGCAGGTGCGAGTTCGAACTCCTGCACCGTGACTAAGGGCGTTCGGAATCCATCGAGTGCATATTGTGTTGCGGGATTGGCAAGCTGAAGGCGGAAAATACGCGCGTTCGCCGCATTGATCAGGCGCAGTCGAACGCGACTTTGCCCTTTGATGCCAATGGATGGGTTGGACTCGCCATTGACGGTCAACCAGTTCCCGAGCCGTCCGCCGTGCGCCCAGTCATGTAAGCGGCCAAAGGATGCCTCATCGAGCTGACCTGCCTCATTGAGGCGCCAATCATCAATCATGACCACCACATCGTGATCCACTGAGGGTTCGTCAGGCCCTTCCACAATGAGTGGACCGTAGAGTCCGCGCGCCATTTGTTGCCAGGTTTTGGCATGCGAGTGATACCAATAGGTTCCCGCATCAGGGGGGACGAACAGATATTGGAACCGCTCGCCTGCAGCAACGGGTGGCTGGGTTAGCATCGAGACGCCATCCATGCCATTACTCAACCGAATCCCATGCCAGTGAATAGATGTTGGCTCTGGTAATGCATTGATTAGCTCTGCTTGGACCATCTCACCCTGCTTTACCCGAAGCTCCGGGCCTGGCAGCGCGCCATTATAGGTCCACAGCATCGATGCCTTCAGATCCGGAAAAGGGGTTAGGGCGCGCTCAATCACGCCGGCCTCCAGACGAAACACGGTACTCGCCGACGCTGAAGAGGGCGGA
>CAZDAM010000121.1:0-8498 GCA_964503595.1 uncultured bacterium | reverse complement strand
GAATTCTGTGATGGATGTGCAAAAACCGCTTTCCTTCACAGCGTTTTCCCTTGAAGTGGAAAGTGCACTATTCCTGATCGCGCAAATGTACAGCATGTTTCACCTCTGCCGGAATCGGCTTTCTTTTCTGTCCTGTGACAGGTGCTTTTGACCCGGGGTTTCCTGCCCGTCCTGTGACAGGCTCCCGGGTCGGCGACAACCCACAGGCTTTCAACCAGTCCCGTGACAGATAAAGCTCAGGTTTTCAGTCTGGCTTACGGCAGCCTGAAAACCGAACGGGAGATTAGATCTGTAATTCTTTGAATTACTCTAAAGCACCTTACTGAATCGCCCCTCTTCGGAGGGGTTTTTTCTTTCTCCGGAAAAAACTTTTCAAAAAAAAGTTGGCCAAGAGTTGGCCAAAACGCGATTTTCGGAGAATTTTAAGAAGGCCAGAAATGACGAAACCCCGCTTAGAAAGCGGGGCTTTGACAATACACACGGCAGGATTTGAACCTGCGACCAACAGATTCGGAATCTGCTACTCTATCCAGCTGAGCTACGCGTGCAGGACGCTTATAGTAGCGCAGAGCCAAAGGTTTGGGCAAGCATTGCGCCCCGGTTCGGGTTCTGCTAATTTCAGGCCATGACAGCCCTGAGTGTAAACCTGAACAAAATCGCCCTCATCCGCAATTCCCGGGAAGGAAACTGGCCCGATCTTCTGACCTTTGCCACTCTCGCCCTAAAGGCCGGTGCCCAGGGAATCACAATCCACCCAAGGCCAGATGAGCGCCATGCCCGCTATTCCGATGTCGTAAGTCTCAAGGAAATCGTGGCAAGATTTCCTGAGGCGGAACTCAATATTGAAGGCTATCCCTGCCCCAGATTCATGGAAACGGTTCTTGAAGTGATCCCTCATCAGGTCACCCTGGTTCCTGATGATCCGAATCAGAAAACCTCGGATCACGGCTGGAAGATAAGGCCGAGTCAGGATCTTCTCCTGAGTACGGTGGGAAAACTCAGAGCGGCTGGAATCCGCGTCAGTCTTTTCATGGATCCTGACCCAGAGGAAATTGCCCTGGTTCCGGAAGTTTTAGCCGATCGCATTGAGCTTTACACTGGCCCCTATGCCCATGAATTTGCCCACTTCGGGGTGAAAGCTCTGGATTCCTACATTCCCGCAGCCCAAAAAGCCCGTAGTCTGGGGCTTGGACTGAATGCCGGGCATGATCTGAATCAGGAAAATCTCAAGGAACTCTTAAAGGCCCTGAGTCCGGATGAAGTCAGTATCGGACATGCCCTCACCGTCGAAGCCCTCCTGTACGGATTTGAGGAAACTATCCGCCGCTACCTCAGGATCCTGCAGGATTAGAACTCAGTCCTCATCTCCAAACAGATCCCAGTCACCGGCTCCCATTCCTGGAAGATTTTTCAGACTGTCCTGAACCTGTTTTTCAATATCCTCGCCGAGGTTTTCCATGTTCTGGGTCTTGTGCAGATTTTCTCCCCATTTCTGCATATCATCCCCGAACTTCTGGAAATTCTGATTCATCTGATCCAGATCCTTCTGAAGCTTCTGCATCTGGGAGTCCAGGTTTTTCATGAGTTTCTCGGTTTCTTCCAGAGCTTCTCTGGATGGATCCAGAGGAATCGCAGCAAAATCCCGCCATTTGGCAACAGCCTTTAGCTGATCTTCCACCATCTTCATGGTGTCATCCATCACAGTGGAAATCATCCCCTCAGTCATTCTCAGGGTTTCTCCCACCTGATTCATGACATCGACGGCTCCTTCTCCCACATGGGTTTTCATCAGTTTTTCAATCGGTTCAAAATCAACCCCGAATTCGGTTCCCCTCACCCCTGCCGTTGCAGTCGGAGTTTTCACCTCAAAGGAATCCCCCTGAATCAGCTTCTTTACCGAACACCAGATATTACCGGCAATCAGCTGAATCTGACGGGCAGTCCCAGAATCTTTTTCTTCAAACGACAGACTCATTGTGGCCGGACCCATCAAGCGGGTCGTGGTCTGATCTTCAAACTGAAGAGTTGCCTCAGATCCTGATTCAAGTTTAAAGGTCACCCCTTCCTTCAGGCTCTGACTGATTTCTGCCGGGCTTGTACGAAGCCCTTCCACAACAAAGGCCCTACCCTTGAGATAGGTTATTTTTGCCTCAGCCATAAGAGGTGTTAAGAAAGTAAGAAAGACAAAAAGAGAATATTTCATGCAATAAACCTTTATTTTTGAGTTTATTTCAGCAGATTTTGGCCCATTTGGACAGGAGCATCCTTGAATTCCAACAAAAATAGCCTATATACTCGATTTTTTGTCATGAAAAATAAAATCTTCCTCTTCGCCCTCCTATGTACTTCGTCTTTCTGTTTTGGAAACCTTTTCCGCCTCTTCGGGAATAAGGAAGAACGTAACAAGGCCATGCAGGAAATCATCCAGCAGGTTGTCACTCCTGAGGCTCAACCCGTCGAGCAGGCAGCACCTGTTCAGCCCTCGATTGCAAGGCAGGGAAACCCTTTGAGTACGCAGCTGGATCTGGTTTCAGCCGTGCAGATGGCAGAGTTTTCCGCTCTGGCCTATCAGAACCCGGAAAGTATTCAGGCCGCCCTAAGCTCCAAAGGTTTTCACCAATGGCGCTTCTTCTCCGCACCAAGAACGGACGGACAGGCCTATGTCGCCTGGAATAACAGCTATGGAATTCTCGCCTTTCGCGGTACCGAGCCCGATAGCTGGAAAGATTTTTTGACCGATGCCCGCTTCAAGCTGGTCACCTGGAATGGAAAAGGCCGGGTTCACCGGGGGTTTGCTGAATCTTTCGAAGAGCTCTGGAGCGAATCCGGCCTGGGACGATTTATGCATGCGGATGCTCAAAGACCGTGGATTATTGTAGGGCACAGCATGGGAGCCGGACTCGCAACCCTGGCAGCCTCCCGCTTTCCCGGAACCTACAGCCTCTATACTTTTGGTTCCCCCCGTACAGGAAATCGTGAATTCGCCCAGAGCATCACCCGTCCCGTCTTTCGTTTTGTCAACCAAAGTGATCCGGTTGTGGATGTTCCTCCCTACGTAAGAGGCCTTGATATCTTTGATCATTGTGGGCAGCTTTATCAGATTACTCCTGACATGAAGATCGAGAACAGCCGCACACCCAATATTCTGTCCACCCGGATGTCCTTAGGAGCTCTTCTGGGCGGAGGATTCAATGGAGCCGAGTGGCAACAGGCGTTGCAAAAGGGGATTCAGGAGCACATGCCCCAGGCTTACCTGAATGCCCTTCAGTCTCTCTAAGGAAAAATCATGTCGGAAAACTGCCATTACCTGAGCTTCCCGGATAGTGAAATCCTGGACTGGAAACTGAACCTGCACCGGAAGACTCTGGAAATCCTCGTCGATGAAGCCATTTTTGATGACGACCTGAATGTACGCCGTCTTCCTGGTGGCCTCCTGACAATATCAGACTGGGAAGCTCTGGAAGTCCGTTCCTACGCAGGCCAGAGCGAAAACAGGGAAGCTCTCGTGGACATGATTGATGTCCATTTTGATGAAAACATGGTCCGCCTGAGAGGAATGGGGTTGCAAAGCAATGAAATGGTAGACTGGATTTTTACCAGAGCCGCCTACTCTTTTGTCCCATCCTCCCCGAATACATAGTGAATTTTCCAGCGGGCCCTGGATCTGAGTTTCTCGAAACTCTCCTGCTGGCATTTACGTAGGTCCACCATCTTATGCTGAAACTCAACCGCATTCAGCTTCCCTTCTCCCAGAAGCTCCAGAAGTGCATCTGTACGTCCTTCCATCTGGGCCACCAACTGAAGAGTCTCACTCATCAGAGAATCCATCAGGCGCAGGACTTCATCAGGTTCAGGCCCTTTGCGCCTGGAAGAGGAAGCACAGGGCATTCCCATGTTTCCCATCATCCTCTGCCTCATTTCCTCTGCAATTCCTTTGGCGATTTCCTGAAACATTTCCTCCATCTTTTCTCCTTTTTTGATGTAGACTTTCATTCTATACGATCCGGCCATTTCCTGCCCGCTCATCAAAAAAGTGGGTATGCGCAACTTTTTAGCATTCTGGATCGTAGAAATCACTAGGGAGCGTCATGAAAGGAATTTGGAAGTGCCTGGTTCTTCTTGCCTGGCTTTCGCCGGCCACATCAGCTCAAAGTGATGCCATTGTCCAGCTCAGCGAGCGTCTGATGAGCGTTTCCGTGAGCCAGATGCTCGGTTCCGTCGCCCCGGGACTGAAGGCTCATGTGCGTACTGCTCCGCCCGCGAAGCTGGAATATACTGTCCGCATGACCCACCCTGGTGAAGGCCAGCCTGTTCTGGAAACTCTCGCCAATTCCCAGGAGCTCGCCAGCTACGTCAATGCCCCCGTCTCCCGGTTGAGTGGCGTAAGTGAAATCGCATTCACCATTCTGATTCAGGTGGAAACCTCACAGACTCAGGGCCAGTTTCTGGCCTCCTTTGATCCCAACTCCATGAAAATCCGTACTTTCGCGGCCAATGGCACCGAGACTGGTCATGGGCGCACTCTTGGAGCCGTTCTGGACTTCCTGAAGGCCCGTGGCTTCGATTCCCTCACCCGTCTTGTCCTGACACGCTATCTCGGCGAAGAGGGCTCCGAGGGCAAGGCGCTGGCCGGAGGACTTCTGAGCTTGAGCAATGCCGGGCAACAGAAAATCGGAATTAGTATCAACCCTGGTCAGGTCAACGAGCTCAATGCCCTGCACGGCCTGAACCTGAGCATGCATTACGAACCACTTGTTACAAGTGGGCAAAAAGTCGGCTTCATTCAGGTCGAAACTCAGATTCTTGAACCCGGAAAGAATCCATGAAATACGGACTTCTCGCTCTTCTGACCCTGCTTTCAGCTCCTGGTGCCGCGGACATTCCCAATTTCGGAGAACTGACCGAATCCGGACTGGAAGGTACCCTGAACCGTCCCCTGGAATATGGCCACGTACCCGGAACCGCCCGGGATCCTTCCCTTGCCATGGACCGTCTGGCCCTTCGCTACATAGGGGTCCGGGATCAGGATCTTCCCTCCAACTCACTGAATTTCCGCCCCGACTTTCGGATCACACTCTCCGTGGAGTCCATTCGCAAATGGTCCCGCATCATCCTCAATGAAGCCGGCGAAAGAAGCCCGGTTAGGGAAATCCGCTATTCCGTCTCTGGGAGCCGGCTGGTCGTTCATGTACTCTGTGAACTCTCCTGGCTCGCAGAAGCTTCAGGATTAGGCAATCTGGGACTGGCCTTCGGACCAGGAGAGATTTTCAAATCTCCCGAAGAGCGTACCGCTTCCCAAACCAGTCCGGAAGGGCAGATTGTCATGGTTACTGCCGGACTCACCTTCATCGGAAGAATGCGCTCTCAAGCCAGTCAGGACCCCGGAGTAGTTTATATGGATCCGCCCAACCCCGAGATACGGGTACTGCACGGCGAAGATCTCACGACCTATGGCCATATTCTCGGTCAAAGGAATCAGCTCGAAGCCCAGATGGAAAATGCGGATCGGACCGCCTTCCGCAGGCTTTCTTCTGAAGTCATGGAACTGGACGCCCAAATCGAGCATTTCGAGGGTTCAGGCTCTCCTGTCACCGCATCCGCTCAACTGATTCAGGCTGTTTTGGCCGAGCTGAATGCCCGAAAAGCCTTCGGGCGCTTCATCACTGTGGACTATCAGGAACAGACCGTGAACATCCGCAACGTGGACCGGGAAATTTTCCAGTACGTGCAGGTTCCCCTGATTTTCAATTTCGCCGGAATCGTGAATTACAACGGCAAACCAGCTCTTTCCCTTGCTGGCATGCACAGGAGGGGAAGATGAAAGTTCTCCTTGCCTTTCTTGCTCTGACCTCGGCCTTTTTTGCCGACGTACCGGATTTCTCCATGCGTCTGAGCCGCCAGATGATCCAGTCTCTGTCCGGACTTGCCGCCGGGGAGCTCAAACACAGTTTCTGGCTGGATCTGGAGCCGGCTTCGAATAGCTTTGAGGCCGGAATTCATCTGCATGCTGTCATTCCCTTTACGGAAATCCCCGGAACGATTCGTATCAACAATCAGGACCGTCCTTTTAAAGAGATGCTTCATCCCGCATGTGATCGTCCCGGCGAAATTTTTGAGGGCCAGGCATGTGCCGCCCGCACCAATCGGGACCATAACCAGGACTACAAAATCCGTGTTTCAATTCCCCTTCAGGCCTTCTTTCCCAGTCCGGACAGAGACGAGCTTCAGCTCACCGTCAATTCCCGTCCTCAGATCAGTGGCTGCTTTGATGCAGATTTGAACCGCTACACCCAGATTCTTTCCGAAATCGCCCGGGTTTCGGCCTCTCTGGAAGCCCTGTATATCGACACCCGCCCGTGGTCTCAGTTAAAAGACACTGCCAGAGAACTCACAGATCAGCTGCGTGGACTCAAAGCCGTTGCCGCCCGTTTCAATGCCCGCTCCAATTTTTACACACTGCCATCTGCCGTCATGTTACGGGATCTGCTGGTCCGTGCCGGAGTAAGACGAGCCCTGGAAGAAGTTCTCAGCCCCACCCGGGCAGAGCTAACTGCTTTTGAAATTCGCGATAATCTGACAGCAGAAGTGAAAATCCGGGGTATTTCCAGAGTCTTTGCCCCCTTCATGCCCGAACTCAGATTGCAGGAAATCCGGGCTATTCGCCTGGCCCAGGATAGCGCCGAGCCTCTTGACTGCCTGCTCATGCAGGGCAACATCATTCCCGCTCAACAGGGAGGAAGAGAATGAAAAGATTTCTTTTTGCCATCTCAATGACCTGCATCTGTAGTCTTACCCATGCAGACTCTCCCGGATTTGAGGATGTTTCCGCAATCGGCCGGACCGTCACCAGGACTCCTGTCCCCCGGCCCAACCCAAGAAGGGCTCAGGCGCAGACCGCCCGGTCTCAGGGAGCTTCCCTGGATCTTGAAAATATGCCTCAGGCTTCGGAAATCATAGCTGGCCCTCCTCCCCAGGCAGCAGATCTGATGATTCGTTTCAACCAGAAAGTCGTCCGATCGTTCACGGATCACATGCTTCAGACGGACCTCGATCGGGGTCTTCTCCGCGATGTACTGTTCCGGATGGAAGATGGCAAGATGAGAATTTCTGCCATTGCCGATTTCGCCAGTCTGGACAAGATCATCCCGGATGATCTGACGGATTATGTTCAGGCCGATTATCAGGGAAGAATCTCCAACGGCGAAACATTCTGTCTGGTTCTGGATGCTGTCATGGACGTTTCCACCATGGAAGGCCGCCTCAACGAAGTCTTCTTCACCTGGAGACGCCAGGACATGAATGTCTATGGCATCTGGGCCAATTCCCGTGAAGAGCATGCTTTAAGAGGCTATATCGAGTCTTCCGGGGTTGAGAGCGGAGTCGATGAAAGACGGGCTGAAATTGAAACCGCCCAGAACCGGATCGATGAACTCGAAGGCAAGGCATCCCTGAGCGAAGCGGAAGAAACCGAACTTCTGCGCCTTTTAAGGCAGCTGAGAAGCCAGCAGACTCTGGAAGTCGCCCGCATTCCCATCCAGATTGGTGAAGAACCGATGCAACGTGTCATTCATGAACTGATTCAGGCCGCTGGCAGTGAGAATGTGGCTGCAACCGGTCTGAAAATCGGTCATCGCTTTACTGAGGGCTCCCATGTCATGGGGTTTGGTGGACTCAATGGGGTTTTCCAGGCCCATCTACCTGAATTTCAGGTCGTTCATACCGACATCGAAGATCAGGTACTCGTCTTTGCAGGCAGGCTGGCCCAATGAAACACCTCCTCCTTCTTGCTTCATTACTCTTTACTCTCCTCCTGCAGCCTGAAGGCGCCAAGTACCAGCAGTTCATGATTGAAAACTGTATGGTCAGTTCCTTCCTGAATGAAAGAGAGCCTCGAAGCTCCGTCTTTATCTCGTATAAACTTCTGGAAGAAATGGTAGAACAACAGCTGCTAGCCAATGGTTTTCAGGCACGTAACGGCGAACCTCTGGTTGAATTCCCCGGGAAAAGTGATCCTTCCAAATCCCGGATCATGATGATTCGCGGAGATGCCCAGTCCACCAAAGGCCTGTTCAGCCTGACTTTGAAAATAAATGGGGAATTCTACAAAGAAAATCCTGATTCCGAAGAGTTTCTCATGGATGTTGAAGTCGGACTTCTCAGAGCACCCCGGAACTTTGGTGAGGCTCTGCTGGGACTTTTAACCACTCCGATCAATTTTGTCATGGCCAGCGTGATCTCCATTGTCTTCCCCTTCATCAATGAAAACCTTATGGAAGAAAATGACTATATGAATATCAATATTCAGGGAGGATTCAACTTATTCACCCCCCTGATTGAGATCAGCAAAAGACTTCTGGACAGTTTCCTCTCGATCTTCGGCACCAGTACCGGCCAGACGACCTATCCTCTGACCCTGCGCTTCAAGCCTCAGTCCGAGCTCAAAAAAGTCCTGCGCCGCCTGGAAAGATTTGAAATCGGGCCATCTGTCGAACAAACAT
>CAZDAM010000120.1:0-8911 GCA_964503595.1 uncultured bacterium | reverse complement strand
GAGATCCACCTTAAATTGGCTGCTAACTGGTCTAAATAGCAGGACCACCTCTAGTCTACTGCGGCAAAACACACATAAGATAGATTCCTTTCATACTCTATTAATATGTTCTTTGATGTTGTTGATTCGACCTCCATAGGAGATGAAGAGTCAAATTGCTGGTAGCTCTTTCTAATTAAATAGTGAGACGTAGATACATCAGAAGCAACCCTTGCAGATAGTTCAATGTTTGCAATGAGTGCATTTTCAGATGGGATGATTTTTGGGCTCTCTAAAAACGGGGCAATATCACGACCTGCGGAGTCAGACTCGTATGGTCCAATGTCGCATCTCACTCCAATAGACCTTTCAGCCCCAGAGTAGTCTGAGTCGCCAGGGTAGCAAAAAATGGCCCTATCTATAGCATCATAATCAAAGTATCTGAAGTTTGAGTCCAGAAACTCAACAGTCTTTATCCGGTTGCCAGAATACGTAACTCTACTATGCTCCAAATAAGAGTCGATAATGTTGTTTATGATCGAATGAGATTGTGTTGGTCCTTGGCCGTAGCTTCCACCCATGGTTATGATTCTTCTGTCATTTCCCACTAGAATAGAACTTTCAAGACTAAACCTCGAATCTGAATCAGAACGCACTATCAGATGATTTTGATAAAAAAGAGAGTTTGTTATCCATGACCATCCATCATAATTTATTGAAAACATGGGTGCTTCTGGATCTTCTGATGCATTAAAAACGAATAGAGAATTTCCTACATAACTTGTTGTTTCAGGCTTCTCTAATTCTGATTCAATCAGACTATCTTCAAATTTATTTGAATCGAACCGACTCCTCAGTATCCTGTATCTCTCTCTTGTCTTGATGGCAGCACCAACGCCACCTTCATTACGAACAAAAGTTGAGTCAAAAACATCGACCCTACCATGCTGAATGTGAATTGCTCCACCATGCCCATAGAAGCTGTATTCATTTCCCTTATTTTCAATAAACTCGCAACTTTCAATACGCATTGAGGTTAGCGAAAAGAGCCCCGCCCCTCCTTCATTTTGATATTCAGTCTGATAGACGCGTCCTTTTTGAATAGAGATGTTTCGCAAAACCAGTTCAGGCTCTCGAAAGCTTTGAACATTCATCCGCAATACTGGCGTGAGGTTATTCCCATCCAGGACTGGCTTACCTCCAGAGCCCTCTATTATCAGCCCGTCAGGGTTTGATGAGGTATAGATGAGTGGGGATGTCAGAATGTAGGTCCCGGCACTCACTGAAATGATGTCTGATTCAGAGTTGGAGCCAGCTACGGACAAAGCCTGTCGGAACTCCTCAACTGAAGACACGTGAAACTCTGCGCACCAGTCGTTTGTTTGGGAAAAGGCCAAAATCAATAAGCTCAGAATGGTACGCATAATCCTCCTACTTCTTGCCGACTAGCTCCCGGATCTCTTTGATTTCCTTGTCGTATCCGTCGAACTTGTCCTCGGCCAGATCCACGATTTTACCCAACCGTCGCTCCAGGTCGAGTGCATAGTCCTTTGAATCACCCCGGTTTTTCCCGAGACCGTTTTGTTTGAGTCAAGCTACCCTTTCTGGTACTTTTCCTAAAGACCGGAGATCAGATCACTCATGATGATTGCTTCGCAGGCAGCAAGATCCGGCTGGGGGTTTCTGTCCCTTCCTGGTTCAGGCACCCTGGAGGCCACGGCATCAAGAAGTGGCTGGAGCCGGGGAGCAATGGCGGGTCTCTTCACGAGTCTTAATGCAGTGGTGGCCATCAGAAGCTCAGAGGCCAGAACCCGCAAACCCAGCTCGGCAATTTTCAGGGCCTGCCGGGACTGGGTGGTTCCCATGGAAACATGATCTTCCTGATCTCCTGAGGTCGGGATCGAATCCACAACAGATGGGTGCGATAGTACCTTGGCTTCGGTAAGGCAGGCTGCTGATGCGTAATGCACAATCATCAGACCGCTATTGAGGCCCGGTTGAGCTGTCAGGAATGCAGGCAATCCGGAAAGTCCTGGATGAACCAGACGGTTCTGACGCCTTTCCGAAATACTCATGAGCTCGGTTAAGGCACAGGAGACATAGGCCATCACAAGCCCGACGGGCTCTCCATGAAAATTGCCCCCGCTGACGATGTCCTCTTCAAGGACGATCGGGTTGTCGGTGACAGAATTCATTTCGATCTTGATGGTCTCTTCCGCTCTCCTTAAAGCGTCCAGACAGGCCCCGTGGACCTGGGGCATACAGCGGAGTGAATAAGCATCCTGCACTCGGCCACAGTCTTTGTGGGAGTTCATGTTTTCGGAGCCCTCCAGAAGATCCCAGAGCCTCTGGGCGCATGCGATCTGACCCTGATGAGGTCGGATAGTGTGCAGCTCCTTGCGAAACGCCTGACGGGAGCTCTTCAGGGCTTCCATGCTCAATGCTCCAACTGCATTGGAGGCCTGGATGAGACGGGCTCCAATGCGCAATGCCCTGGCACTGATGGCCGTCATGACCGGGGTTCCGTTGATCAGCCCCAGACCTTCCTTTGCTTCCAGTTTCAAAGGCCTCAGGCCAGCTGAGACCAGAGCTTTAAGGGAGTCGGAATGATGAAGGAACTCCCCTTCTCCCATCATGGCCAAAACCATATGAGAGAGAGGAGCAAGATCGCCTGATGCCCCAAGACTGCCCACGGCAGGAATTCTGGGAAGGAGTCCCTGATTCAGGCAGCTGAGCATCAAATCCACTGTACTTAGACGTACTCCGGAAAATCCCTGAGCCAGAGAATTGATCCGAAGAGCCAGTACCCCACGCACCAGATCCGGACTGAGCGCTTCTCCCCATCCGGTTGAATGAGAACGAATCAGGTTTTCCTGCAAATCAGAAAGGGATGACTTGGGTACAGCGGTTGTTGCAAGGCTCCCAAATCCGGTATTGATGCCATAGATGGCAGTATCACTCTGAAGAACCCTTTCCACTCTTTTACGGGATGTTTCAATATTCTGGCGGGCTTCTTCGGGAAGAACCACCTTCTCTTCAGGCTGTTCCATAATCCGCCAGAGGCCGGAAAGGGTTAAGGACTTACCATCCAGTTCAAGGGACATATCAGAACCTTCTGACTCTATCACGAGTCACTTCGGCCAAAACGATTTTAGGGTGAGCCACCGGCTCGGAATCAATCTGGTAGGTTAAAATCAGTTCATCCAAAACGGGCTTGGCCTGCTCCACATTGGACACATACGCGATGGCAAGGGCTTCTCCCTGCTGAACCTGATCGCCGGTTTTCTTCAAAATGCGAAGGCCTACTCCCAGATCAATCTCGTCTTCCTTGCGGGCCCGTCCGGCTCCCAGCCTCATGGCAGCCAGACCTATACCCAAGGCATCCATATTCTGGATATAGCCGGATTTCGGGGCAGCAACTTCTAAGACATTGGGGGCAATCCTGAGATTGTGAAGGCTTTCAAGCGAACCTCCCTGAGCTTTCACCATTTCTTCAAATTTCTTCAATCCACTACCATCTTCAATTGCTTTTTGGATGCGGGTCTTGCCATCTTCTAGGTTCTGGGCAATCCCGGAAAGAACCAGAAGGCGACCACCCAGTTCCCTGCAGAGTTCCGTCAGGTCTTGGGGCCCCCGGCCTTTCAGAGTATCCAGGCTTTCCTGGACTTCAAGGGCATTTCCAACGGCCTCTCCCAGAGGCAGATTCATTTCGGTTACCAGGGCAATGACATCCCGGCCCATCAAGGAACCGATTTCCACCATGCGTTCGCCAAGTTCAATCGAGGCATCTACAGACTTCATGAAAGCCCCCTTGCCTGTTTTGACATCCAGAATCAGGCCTTTATTATCAATGGCCAGCTTCTTGGACATGATGGAAGCAGCAATCAGGGCAGTGTCTTCTACGGTTGCTGTAACATCCCTTAAAGCATACAGCTTTTTATCAGCGGGAACGATATTGCCGGTCTGCCCACAGACAGCAACACCAATCGTATTGACTATTCTGACGAAATCCTCGCGGGCAAGATCGGTGTGAAGACCTTCCACTGCATCGAGTTTATCAAGGGTTCCGCCAGTATGCCCCAGGCCCCGCCCGGACATTTTGGCCACGACCCCCCCACAGGCGGCAACCAATGGCCCCAGTACCAGCGTGGTTTTATCGCCGACACCACCGGTTGAATGCTTGTCTACGGTATAGCCCTGGATCCCATGCAGATCGATGGTATCCCCGGAAGTTCGCATAGCTTCCGTGAGATCGGCCGTTTCCTGAGGACTTAAAGGCTGAAAGCAGCAGGCCATCAGAAATGCTGAGGCCTGGTAGTCGGGAATGCTGCCGTCAACATAGCCAGAAATGAAAAATTGTATTTCTTCCTGAGTGAGGCGCAGGCCCCTCTTTTTCTTTTCAATAATGTCAACGGCGCGCATATCTGCCTTTCAGCGACGACGTTGTCGCCTGTTCCAGGGATTGTCCCCTGTTTCATCGCTTTTGGGGATTGTTTCCCCGGTCGGAACGGATACTACCTGGGAAATACCGGCCCGACGCATGGCTTCCTGAATGACGGCGTCAGGGGCCGAAATCAGTCCGCAGGACCTTAACAGTGCCATTTCTGCGACCTTCAGATCAAGTATGGAATTCACGTAACTTGTCTTGACTTCCAAAAGATCGTCCTGAGAGTCCAGAACATCAATCAGGGCCTTGATCCCCTTTTCGTAGGAAAGCTGACTCAATTTCAGATTTTCTTCAGCCTGCTCCACGTTTTTCTGCAAGACCTTGATACGCTTGTGGGTCGCAATCAAATCCCGAATGGAATTCTTGACCGCAAGTTCGACATCGTCCTGAACTTCCTCGACGCGGCGAATTTCGTTATTGGTACGAAGCCTGGCGATATTGAGGGCTTCCTTCTTGGCGATATTACCAAGTGGAAGATCATAGGACAAAGTTGCGGCCCATTGGCTGTAATCATTTGCAGGAGGAGCAGCAAAACCAATGGACGCCGAAAAAAATCTTCCATCTTGGTAATTGAGATTTGCATTCACTTTGGGATCTTTTTTGGCAAAGACAACATTTTCCCGAAGCTTTTGCTGCTCAAGTCCAAGGCGGGCCACAATCAGATCGTGGCGTTTCTCCCTAGCCTGCCCAAGGTACCATTCCGTATCGTAACTGCGCTCGGAGTCAGCATGAGCATAAGTCAAAGAAACGTCTGGGGACAGTTCGTAATTCATCAGATTCAAAAGAGAATCACGACTGTTCTCGTAGAGGTTGCGGGCAGCGATGATCTTTTCTTCCTGCTGGGCCACCTGGACTTCCACCCTTAAAACATCAAGACGGGTGGAAACCCCCAGATTGTATTTGACCCTGGTCAGCTCCAGAAGCTCCTTACGATATTTCAGAACCGACTCAGAGACTTCAATCTGCTGGTAATCCTTAATGGCTTTCAAAAAAGCCGAGACGACATCAAAGACCAGCTTCTGGTAGGCATCCATATAGTTGTGATAGGAAACCTGCTGCTCATTAGTGGCCAGATCAATGCTTAATTCCCGATCCAGAAAGGAGTCGGATTTTCCGGTAACCGTCCTGGAAACCTGAGCCCGATAAACGTTGGAACTTGCTGAGTTCGCACCATTGCGTGAAATGTTGCGTTCGGCAGAAGCCTGGAATTCCACGGAATTCTCAAAAGTCTGTCGGTAGGTTGCAGAAACTGTATCTTCTCTTGCATTCGTTCGACCAGGTTGATCGGCACGGTTCCTACCGGCTTCTAGGCCAAGAGCTGGCTCCAGAAGCTGGGCACGAGCAGCATTCTGGGAGCGATCCGCAATTTCCAGATTGGTAAAGGCGGACTGGAAAGCCAGATTGTTCTGAAGGGCAATTTCTACGGCCTGCTTCAGATTCAGTTCGGCATATTTCCGGGCCGGGCTGGCCAGCTCGGAATCAGAAACGAGCTGCCCCTGCTCGATCAGTTTTTTTGCCTCGGGACTCATGACCATAGAGGTTTTGAGCAGATCCTGAGCCTGAACCAGGGCAGAAATACGGGGAGTATCCTGTTTCTCCATCATGTCAACCGCCTCAAGCGAAGAGGAGAACAGAATGAGGCTCGATATTCCCAGAGCCAGGGCTAATTTATGTGGATTCATGGAGGCGACCTTCCTTCAATTTTTTGCGATGCTGCTGGAATTGTTTGACTTCATCTACAGTGAGAGAATTACGTTTATTGGAACAATCAGGCCAGTTGGAACAGGCAAAGTATTTTCCATGTTTGGACTGCCTGAGTAAAAATTCAGAGCCGCACTGTTCACAAAAGATACCTGTTGTTACCCGACTGGAACTGTTACGGCTTCCACCTTTTCGGGTAGGCTTGATGTAGGTACATCCGGGAAAACCTGAGCAGCCCAGAAAAGGACCGAATTTTCCGGATCGAATCATGAGTTCCTGCCCGCACTCGGGGCACCGTTTTTCCTCCTCATCCAGATCCTCTTCGGCAAAGCCGGTCAGACTGACGATGCGCTCCTTCAAAGGAGTGTAAAAAGAATCAACAATCTGTTTCCACTCGTTTTCACCCCGGGCAACCTGATCAAGGGATTCCTCGACATTGGCCGTGAAACCGATATCCACAATCGAGGAAAAATTATCCCGTACCCAGTCACAGACCTGGCATCCAAGTTCAGTGGCATTGAACCTGTTTTTGGAATCCAGTTCGGCATAGAGGCGCCGTTGCAGGGTATCGATGATGGTGGCGTAGGTTGAGGGTCGGCCAATCCCGTGTTTTTCCAGGAATTTGACCAGAGAAGCCTCGGTGTAGCGGGCCGGGGGTTTCGTGAACTTCTTTTCTCCGACAATTTTGGGTGTGGAGAGATCCTGGCCTTTTTCCAGAGGAGGCAGCATTCCGGATTCATCTTTTTTCTTGTCCAGATCGCGATCATCATAGGCTTTCAAGAAACCGTCAAACACGAGCATACTGCCACGGGCCCGAAAAGCGATGCTGTTGATATGGATATCTGCTGTGGCCGAATCAAATTCGGCCGGAGCCATCTGACACGCGACAGCCTTGCTCCAGATCAGTTCGTAGAGTTTGAAGTGGGTTGGCTTCAAGTAGCGTTTGATTTCCTGCGGCGGCAGGGAGAAATCTGTAGGGCGGATAGCTTCGTGAGCTTCCTGGGCATTTTTTGATTTTTTTTCAAAGACCCTGGGCTTCTTGGGCAGGTATTCCTTGCCGTAGTCCCCTGCAATGCGCTTTCGGATGGCTTCGATGGCCTCATCGGAGAGATTGGCAGCATCTGTACGCATGTATGTAATCAGGGCCTTGCTTTCACCCCCAAGATCTACACCCTCGTAAAGTTCCTGAGCAATCTGCATGGTCTGTTTGGCCGAAAGCTTCAGTTTGGTAGAGGCTTCCTGCTGCAAGGTTGCCGTGGTAAAAGGCGATCGTGGGTTTCGTTTTTCCCTTTTGCCTTCGACCTCGGTGACGGACGCTTTGGGCGACTCCAGTTTTTTCAGGAGTTCCCGGGCTTCTTCGGGGGTCAGTTTCTGATCTTTGGGAAGCTGGATATTGGCTGTGAAGCCTTCGGCGGCAAAATCAGCTCTGACATTCCAGAACTCTTCTTTGACAAAAGCAGCGATTTCCCGTTCCCGATCGACCAAGACCCGAAGAGCTGCAGTCTGGACACGACCTACGGACAGTGGCACCTCACTTTCAAAGCGCTTCCAGATCATGGGGGATAGCTTGTAGCCTATCAGCCGATCCAGAATGGTTCGGGCAAGTCCGGCTCCGATAAGATCGTAATTCAGATCCCGTGGGTTCTCCACCGCTTTCTGAACTGCTGTCTTGGTGATTTCATTGAACACAACCCTGCGGGCTTTCTCCTCGGGCAGATTTGCTGTTTTCAAAAGATGCCAGGCAATCAGCTCGCCCTCCCGATCCAGATCCTGTGCGAACCAGACCATTGTGGCTTTTTGCATCAACTCCAGAATTTCGGTGGTATTGCGGGATTTGCTTTCAATCAGCTGAAATGTGGGTTCGAAACCATAATTGATATCAATCCCAAGGCCCCGTTTGGGAATTTCCCGGATATGACCCATGGATGCCCTGATTTCAAAATCCTTTCCCAGAAATTTACGAATGGTTTTAATTTTGGCGGGAGACTCAACCAGAAAGAGATTCATAACCCCCACCAGCTGGAATCAGGATGGACAAAATCAGGCTGAAGATGGTGTTGAAAACGATCTACAAATTCGGCCGCAATCCTAACTGCCCTGCCTCCTTGAAGAAGACAGTGTCTTGTCACGGCTTCTGCCAGAAGAGTGTTCTGGCAATGCAGTTGGTAGCCAAAAGCCAGAGTGCGCCGATCGCATTTCAGAAGCGCTGTACTTAAAGACAGTTTCTGCATGAAGCGGGCGGAAGTACGGTATTTAACCCCTAGTCCAATCACGGGAAGGGCTTTTCCTCCTTCTTCCCAAAGAGCATAGGATTCCCCCAGATCTTTAAGCCAGGCCACCCTTCCTTCTGAGAACCAGTCGAGGTAGCGGGCATGGTTGGCGACACCCATCTGATCAGTCTCAGCGTACCGTACGGCAAATTCCATCATATTCACAGATTGCATCAGGGTCGAATTGTATCACCCCTCCATCCCTCGAACAAGCCGACAGCTTAACGATTGCTAAGTTGGGACTGGTCGAATTGGCTTAAAAATAAAAACCAGGACAGGTCTTTGCTCTTGGCACCCTAAATCTCAAAAATTGAAAGTCGTAGTCAGAGCAATTCAAATAATTCTATAGCCTTGTAGATTCATCCCGTTTTGCCGGTTGGAATCTGCCACGGAATGAATGGAAGAACTGGCGCTGGGGCCCAGACGGTGAAATACTTGTTGGATACACCTGTCACGGGACAGGTTGTAATTCTGTGGGTTGTCGCAGGTCCGGGAGCCTGTCACAGGACGGGCC
>CAZDAM010000119.1:0-8944 GCA_964503595.1 uncultured bacterium | reverse complement strand
CGGGCCTGTCGCGAGCAGGAGCATGAGTTTCGCATGCGCCTGATGGAAAGGGTTCTGAATGCGGGACTTTCCCGGATTGCACGGATTCGTCGTGGCGAGCTAATCACCAATATGCTGGAAGACACGAGCCAGCTTCGTCTGCTTTATGGCTTTGGCTTTATTCAGGCTTCCAATATTCTGCTGCTTTATAGCTCGGTTCTGCCTTTCATGATCTCGATTCAACCAGAGCTGACTCTTTATTCGGTTGCTCCTTACCCTGTTCTTCTGGTCTGGGTGGCCTTCATCAACCAGAAGCTTTATTACCTTAACCTTGAGGTCAAGGAAAAAGTGGGGGAGCTGGCGGGTTTTGCCATGGAAAGCGTGCAGGGGATTCATGTAATTCATTCGCATGCCGCCCAGGAGTCCATGTCCGGGGAATATGCCAAAAGAGTCCGTGAGCATTTTGATGTCTCCTGGAAGACAGCCCGCTTTGAGACTCTGCTTTTACCGGGTATGATTTTTCTGGCTGGATTGGGAGAGTGGGCTGTTCTCTACAAGGGTGTCCCCATGATTCAGGCAGGAACTTTAAGCAAGGGAGAGTTTCTGGCCTTCCATGGTTATGTGGGCACTCTTCTGTTTGCCTCCATCGCGGTAGGTTTTGGAGTTTCCACCTTCAACCGGGGGGTGACTTCCTTAAAGCGCCTCATGGGACGCTGGAATATCATGATTGAAGAATCCTTTGATCCGAAAATTCAGGATGCGCGAGAGCTTCGGATTGAAAATATCCGGATTCAGGGTCTTTCCTTCCGCTATGAATACGGGTCCCGACCTTCTTTGGCGATTGAGGATCTCCATTTGAATCTCAAAGGACAGAAAATTGGTATTTTCGGGCCGATCGGCTCTGGCAAAACGACCTTGATGAGAATTCTTTCGGCCACTCTGATTCCGGAATCAGGGCAGGTTCTTTTCAATCAGACCAATGCCTATGGCCACGGTCTGATTCGCCTGCGTTCCAGTTTTTCCGTGGTTTCCCAGGAAGTTTTTCTGTTCAGCCGCAGCATTCGTGAGAATCTGGATTTTTATTCGAGGAGCTCTGATGAAGAGCTGTGGCAGGCAGTGGAGTTTGCCGAGCTCAAAGAGGATATCGAGGGTTTTGCAGAAGGTCTCTCAACGGTTGTGGGTGAGCGGGGGGTTCGCCTGTCCCATGGCCAGAAGCAGAGAATCAGCATTGCCCGGGCCATTCTTGGCGGAGCGGATGTGCTGGTTCTGGATGACTGTTTTTCTGCTCTGGATACCGTAGTTGAGGAAAGAATCCTGCGGAATCTTCTGAGGCTGAAGTCCGCAGGGGGCCTGATTCTCTGCTCTCACCGCATTTCGACCCTGAAGCACTGTGATCGGATTCTGGTTCTGGATAGGGGACGGATTGTGGGTGATGGCAATCATGAGGAGCTTATCGAGCATTCGGACTTTTATGCCCGCATGGTTGAGAAACAGAGGAGTGTAGCCTGATGCTCGGCTGGTTTTATCGGGAATCCAGAGCCCATGGCAAACTGCTGCTTTTCTGCTTTCTGCTGGTGCCTGTGGTTCAGTATTTTCGGGTCGTTCAGCCCTGGTTTTTTGAAGAAGCCGTAGATCTGGCCGTCAGTCCGGACAATCTTGAAGAGATCCTCTGGTTGGGGCAGCTTTTTCTTTTCGTCATGATCGCTGGCCAGAGCCTTCAGTATGTTCAGAGCTTCTATCTGGCCAAGGCCGCCGTCCACATTCTGGCCAGCCTGAGGCAGCGACTTTACGATCATCTGGTAAGACTGCCGTATTCTCATTTCCAGAAGGTGAAGTCGGGTCAGATGGTGGTTCGACTGATGAACGATGTAGATGCCGTTGGAGGTGTTTTAAGCGGCTCCCTGATCCGCCTTCTCTCAGATGGCTTTGCCGTGATTGGTATTGTGGGCATGATGTTCTATATCAACTTCAGGCTGGCTGTTCTGGTTCTGTTGACCCTGCCGTTTCTGATGTGGCTGACGGCCTGGCTCGGCAAAAAGGTGCGCCGGGGCTATCTGAAAACCAAGTCCATCATTTCTGAAATTGCGACCTATTTCACCGAAAGTCTGGCTGGTCTTGAGACAATCAAGGCCTTCCGGAAGGAAAACGATGTTTTGGAGGATTTCAGGAACCTCTCGCGGGATTACACCGAGGCCTATCACAAGCTCAATCTCCTGGAGCCTTCCTACTATGCCATGGTGGAATTTCTGTCCTCTTTTCTGCTGGCGATGATTCTGTTTGATGGAGGAATGCAGCTGAATCGGTCCCAGCTCAGTTTTGGAGAGCTGGTTGCCTTTATCAGCTGCGTGCATCGTCTGATGGCTCCTGTACGTCATCTTTCCGGTTTTTTCTCGGAAGTTCTGAATGCCTGGACCTCCATGCGCCGCATCTATGAAGTGCTTCAGATTCAACCGGAGGAGGAACTGGCCGCTCTGCCGGCCCGGACTCCCAAGGGGACCGATCTGGTCTTTGACCGGGTGAGCTTTGATTATGGGGACGGGGTAGAGGTTTTAAAGCAGGTCAGTTTTGTCATCCGGGATGGAGAGAAGCTTGCTTTGGTGGGACGGACTGGTTCTGGCAAAAGCACAATCATCAAGCTTCTGAACCGGTTTTATCGACCCACGGATGGAGTGATTCGCATGGGTGGGGTCAATCTGGATCAGATTCCACGAGATGAGCTTCGTTCCCGGATTGGTTTCGTACTTCAGGATGTCTATCTGTTTCAGGGAGATCTGGAAGGAAACCTCAGTCTGTTTTCGGCCAGACGGCATGAAGCCAGTCTTCATTATCTTGATGATGTCTTTGCCCAGGATCTGATGGAGGGAAAAGAGCACGATTCTCCGATTGAACCCTCCGGGCAGAATCTTTCCACCGGAGAACGCCAGCTGGTGGCTTTTGGCAGGGTTTTTCAGAAGAGTGCGGAAGTCTTTCTTCTGGATGAAGCGACGTCCAATATCGATATGCAGACGGAAGACTTTATTCAGAAGCGGCTGGAAACCTTCATGGAAGGCAGAACAGCCTTAATCATTGCCCATCGTCTGGCCACGATTCGCAATGTGGATCGAATTCTGGTCCTCAAGAGTGGCCGGATTGTGGAAAACGGTTCCTATGCCGAGCTGATTGAAAAACGGGGGGAATTCTATGAATACTTCCGCCATCAATACAAGGAGCTTCAGGATGAAGCGGCCTACCTGCCCAGTTTCTCCCAGCAGGAAGGGTTAAGCCGGTCCTCGGCCACATAAAGAATTGAGATCGCCTGATTCAGGGATTCTTCCCGACGGGTCTTGAGTTCGCGGCTTTGGTTGAGAAACCCGATCAGACGGACATCGGGGTGGGCCTGCTTGACGGATTCAATCAGGTCCTCGAATCTGAGGGAATAAAGACTTTGCGGGCAGGTATCCACACAAAGTTCACACCCGGCTTTATTGGAAAGAAGCTCGCTTAAAACCTCACTGAGCCCACCACTTGAGATGGCCTGGGCCAGAAGGCCGGCACTGAATGCCTGAAGTGTAATGACCTCCGTTGCCCCGGCTCCCTGAAAGGTGGCCCGGTATTCGGGACGGCTGCATTCGGCCACAACAGGAAGATTTCGGCCATCAAGATAGGATTTCAGGTTCAAAAGACGAATCAGGGTCAGACCGTCGGCATCGACATTCTGCTGATCGGCTAAGACCAGAACCCTGGCTGCGTTCTGGGCATTGGCGGTCTGTAGGCTCGCGGAGCTTGCGGGGTTGCCATAAATAAAATGAACCTTATAGGGAGCCAGCTCTTCAGGAAGTTCTTCAAAACGGTCGGTTACCAGGGCGATTGGGGTGTTTCCGTGGACGGCATCAGCCCGGATTTCCGAGACAATGTCCACCATGGTACCGATTTCCTTGCAGCCCAGAATCAGCATGTGATCATTTTTCTTCATTTTCAGGCGTCCTTTGCGTTTTAAAGAAGCTTCGCTCAGTCGGGACTGAACTTTATCCAGAAGCAGGGCCAGGGCTGAAATCCCCACGAGCATGGTGGGAACTCCGATGAGAAACCGACCCAGCTGGGTTCTGGGGTAATCATCCCCATAGCCGACCGTCGTCATGGTCACAATCGACCACCACAGGGAATCAAGCCAGGTAAGCTCCGGCCTGCCTTGAGATTCAACCAGGTAAAAACCGGTGGATGAAACCAGAAGCACCAGAGGAAGAAACCACAGGCCATCCTTGCCCAGTTTGACCAGACGGTTGGTGGATTCCTTCAGAAATATCAGAAAAAAATGCATGCTGTCCTAGCCTGCCTCTCCGGAGGTTTCCCGACTGCCTTCAAGCACGAGTTCTCCATCCTCATCCTTGATGATTTCTCCCATCTGGGCCTCAAACTCCTCGATCAGATCCAGAGGAGTCATGAGGCCGGTTTCCTGCAGCTGAAACTTTTTCAGGATATTTTCCTCTACCGGATTGATGGGATAGATATCAAAGCTGATTCGGGAAAGTCTGACTTTCTCCTGACTGAACTCATCAAAATAGAAGGCCGAGTCCTGAATCTGCCCCGCAAACCCCTGAAAGATGAAGTGCAGTTTTTCGGCTTCTTTAGCATCAATCACAGCCGTTGACCGAATGAGAAGCTTGCCGGTATTCTCTTTCTTCAAAGACGCCAGAAATCTGCGGGGCAGGGACATCAGGCCTCCTCTGCCGGAGCCGGAACAATGGAAACTTCAAATCCTTCATAGGCAATCCGTCCATCTTCAGGAAGATCCTGAACGAACTGGAAGTCCTCGCAGTGGGCTGCCTTGCTCAGATCGGAAAGCACGGATTTGACGGCATCAAAATCAGCACTCAGAACGCTGACACTGGCCAGTGGGGAATTCAGGCTGATACGAAGCTCGGTCTTGGAGCGGCGAACAGCCCCAATGAGTTTGCAGGCCTGCAGATAGGCCTTGAGATCTTCCTGTTCCTCCATGAGTTCCCCGGCTTTGGGCCAGTCTGCAAGGTGAACCGATTTCAGGGTTTCGATTTCCCTGAAATGGGCCTGCCAGATTTCCTCGGTAATGTGAGGAATGAAGGGAGCGAAGAGTTTCAGGATGGTGCCCAGGGTCAGATAGAGAGCGGAGCGGGCCGACTTTCCCTCCGTGTCCCCGTGCTCATCCGGATTGTAAAGGCGGTGTTTGGCCAGCTCCAGCCAGTTATCACAGAAAGACCAGAAGAAGGCTTCGATTTCAGCCAGAGCCTGACTGTATTCGTATTTTTCCATGAAGGCCGTGGATTTTCTCACTGTCTCACCCAGCTGGGTCAGGAGTCCCTTGTCCAGTGAGAAGGTGACATCAGCAGGTTTTCCCTGACCGAAGTTTTCCAGATGCATGAGAGCAAACTTGCTGGCATTGAACACCTTGGTGATCAGGCGCTGGGCAATCTTGAATTCCTGCTCTTCGAAATAGCAGTCTGTCCCGAGTTTGGCTCCGGCTGTCCAGTAGCGAATGGTGTCCGCTCCCCAGGTTTCAACCAGAAGTTCCGGGCCTGACTTGGCATTGCCCTTGGATTTGGAGATTTTCTGACCCTTTTTGTAAAGCACGTGTCCGGAAATCATGATGTCTTTCCAGGGCAGGGTCTTATGGTGGTACCAGGCTTTGACAATGGTGTAAAAAGCCCAGGTCCGGATGATGTCATGAGCCTGGGGCCGCATGCTCATGGGCATGAAACCTTCCCGCTCACCGGCTTCTCCCCACTGAGCATTGATCTGGGGAGTTACCGAAGAGGTTGCCCAGGTATCCATCACGTTCCTATCCCCCACAAGGTTTGAGGAGTTACACTTCGGACAGGTATCTGGACGGGAGGTCAGGGGATCGATCGGGAGGCTTTCCTCCTGGGCTGCAATGATGTGCTGGCAGTCTTCGCAGTGCCAGACCGGGAAGGGAACCCCGAAGAAACGCTGGCGGCTGATACACCAGTCCCAGTTGAGATTTTCGACCCAGTGCTGGTAACGCTGTTTCATGAAAGGAGGATTCCAGGTGAGTTCATCGCCAAGTCTTAGAAGATCTTCCTTGTGCTCGACCACCTTGATGAACCACTGAGGCGTAACCAGATACTCGACTTCCTTGCCACTGCGCTCATAAACATTGACCGTATGGCGGATCGGATCGCTTTTGAGCAGATGACCGGTTTCTCCCAGCTTTTCGATGATGGCCTTGCGGCCCTCGGCGATCTTCAGTCCGGCAAACTCCTGGGCGAGTTCGCTCAAGCGTCCTTCACGGGTAATTGTGAGACGAATCGGCAGGCTGTGTTTTTTCATCCATTCGACGTCGGTCTTATCTCCGAAGGTACAGCACATGACGGCTCCGGTGCCTTTTTCCATGTCGGCTTTTTCATCCGTCAGAATCGGGACTTCGTGACCAAAGATGGGAACGATGGCAGTCTTGCCAACCCGATCCCGGTAGCGCTCGTCTTCCGGGTGGACAAAAATGCAGGCACAGCCTGGAAGGAGTTCCGGGCGGGTGGTGCCAATCACGATTTCGCCGCCGTCTTTGAGTTCAAAGCGGACGTCATTGAAAAAGGAGTCTTTCTCAATGGCTTCCAGCTCGGCCTGGGCAATAGCGGTACGCGTGTCGCAGCACCACATGTGTGGCTCTTCCTTGTAATCCACCAGACCCTTGTGGAAAAGGTCCAGAAAGGAGCGCTGGGAAATGCGCTGGCAGCGCTCATCAATCGAGGAATAGGTCAGGTCCCAGTCGGCAGAGAATCCAAGGGAAATCCAGAGATTCTTGAAGCGTTCTTCCACATCGGCTACGGTTTCGCGACAGAGCTGGTTGAATTCGGCCCGACCCATGGCATGACCCTTGACGCCTTTTTCCTTTTCGACGAATTTTTCCGTTGGCAGGCCATTGTCATCAAAACCAAAGGGATAGAAGACATTGAATCCCCGCATACGACGGTAGCGGGCGATGATTTCGGCCTGGGTATAACTGTAGACATGGCCGATATGAAGGGCCCCGGAAACGGTTGGGGGAGGGGTGTCAATCGAATAGATTTCTCCACCGTGATTCGGGTCAAACTGGTAGATCCCTTCCTGCTGCCAGAATTCCTGCCACTGTTTTTCTGCGTTTACTGCACTGTATTTCTTGGGTAAACTCACAATCTCTCCTCTTTACGGGCAGGGATTATATCAAATTCTTGAGCCCTCAAAATGGATCACATCTTTAAGCTGTAGTAGACTTGTCCCCATGCTTTCACCACTTTGGCGATTTCCAAACGGTTCTACACGGAAGGGCTCGATCACAATTCTGGTCATGGTTGCCGTGGTGATGATGCTCATCATCGGCATGGCCTTCAACGAATCCGCCAAGGCCGGTGTTCGTACGATCTACCGTTTCAAAATCAATGAACAGGCCCTTGCCATGGGCGATGGCATCGTGGCCCTGGCGAAGAAGGTTGTGGAGAAGCAGGCCAATGAATCCGGGACTCCGGTCTATGATCTGATTGAAGAATTCATTAAAAACGAGAGATCGGGCCAGACGGACAAAAAAAAGGTTTTCAGTATTTCTGCCAATGGGAGTTCCGAGGGACTTCCCGGGTCTTTTCAGGGTGTGCCTGCCATGCTGATGTCGGAGCTGAGTATGGCCCGTAATGTGCATGCTCCTCAGAAGCAGGCTTTTGAGGCTACGGCCTACGCCACGGTGATGGAATCCAAGGACAAATTTCCTGATTACAGAACCCTGAAAAGCCCGGCTGAGGATTTCAAGGCCAGGGTCAAAATCGATGTTGTCTTCCGAATGCAGATTTTTGCCTCCACGGAGTCTGGAGATGACAAGATTGTTTGGACCAGCCCCAAAACGATTTCCACCCGGTTTGAGTTCAAGTCGATCCGGGTTCAGCCTCCGGTTCTGCGTGATTTCACCCTGTTTGTCACGAATGCGACCCAGGGGACCGCTGAAAAACCCGGGGATTACGCTAACCAGAACAACACTTACAATCAGCTTAAGGTTCGGGCCAGTGGCGAAGTCATGAATGCGGGGGCCACAGGGTATCTCTACCTGAATAACGGAGGTAGCGGAAAGCTTCCTACGACGGATGACACCAGCACCAATCCATTCAAGACAACTATGGGCTATGTTCTTCTGGGAAGCGGGGGTGACAAGGAAAAGGGCGTTTACCTGAATCTGACCGCGGGCAATACGGATGCCTCGGAAACCTTTCACCTGTACCGGGGCAAAGCCGGAACCTCCGATTTTTACCAGCTTTACACCTCTGATTATGCTTCCATGCTTGAGGAGACCTCGGAAACCAGTAAACAGGGAAGCGCCGAAAAACAGTTTGAAGCTGTCAAGAAGCTCTTGACGGAAAAATATGAAGCTTCCATGGAACCGGCTTCGGGAATGCCCTATTACTATATGGCCCGTAAGGATTACGGCTATGCCGATGACTGGAAAAATCACCCCGAATTTGGTTTTCAGTTAAATGATCGGGCGGAGGATCAGAATTTTGAGATTCCGGCCAATATTCTGCACCTGTTTGGTACTCAGGGTAACCCGTCTCCAACTGTTGTCTTTGGCAATGTCTATCGGCGCTGTCTGTCGTTATCCGGTTACAAGCAGGTCAAGAATACGGCAGGTTCCAAGGGCCCAGGCTTTGAGATTCAGGCCGGAGGGGTCTATTACTACGAGAACTTCACGGATCTGCATAACCACAAGCTTTATCTGCACGAAGGTTACAACACCAAATATCGCCGCTCTTCGGACTTTGCACCGATTGAGGTCTGGGATGCCCGGGCTAACTGGAGTTGGCCCTATGACCCCCAGAAAGGGCTGAAGGGTCAGTGGGTCTTTGTTTCGGGAGACGGTCTGATGATGCGCCTGATTCCGGCCATTCAGGCCCTTTTCAAAGCAAATGGAGGGGAAAAACTTTTTGAAGCGGCTGTCGCTCTTCCGGCAAAGAACGAAGGAGATGAGCAGCTTTACAAG
>CAZDAM010000118.1:0-8946 GCA_964503595.1 uncultured bacterium | reverse complement strand
AAGAAGCTGCGATCCAGCCTGGGGCAAACTGCTTCAGGACTGTCTGCAAAAAGAAGCCTCCCAACTGACCCATGCCCAGCTCTTCAATGTCAGCGAAGCTCTGAGAGGATTTGAGGAAAGCACCAAAATCCCGGCCCACCTGGTCGAAGAAAGTGCCGGACTGAATGCCAAAGGCATTGCCCTTTGGAGCGAAGCCCGCGAAAAGAACGATTACAGTATCTTTGAACCCGTTCTCCAGAAATGGGTGGATCTGCAAAAGGAAGTCGGGCGAATTCTCAAGCCTGATCTGAAGCCCTACGATGCCTGTCTGGATACTTACGAAAAGGGAATGCACCAGCACGTCATCGCTCCAATTTTTGAGGAACTGAAAGCCGAGCTTCCAAGGCTTTTCAACCAGATCATGCTGACCCCTCAACCCAAAAGCCTCCCCTCTGGACCCTATCCCATTTCTTCCCAGAAACATCTGGCACGCTTCCTGGCCCTTCGTATGGGCTTTGATTTTCAGCGGGGACGGATGGACGATGCTCCCCACCCTTTCACTCTGGCACTGAACCCGGATGATGTCCGTATCTCTTCCCGCTGGGACGAGAAATCATTTTTCAGTGGCATCAAGTCTCTGGTCCATGAAACCGGGCACGGACTTTACGAGCAGGGACTCCGTCAGGACGAGCATGCCCAGCTTCCTGCCGCCCATACTCTGGGGATGGTCGTTCATGAATCCCAAAGCCTTTTCTGGGAGCGCATGATTTTCAAGAGCCGGGAATTCTTTGACTGGTTCGGCCCGATTCTGCAAAGCCATTTTCCCGATCTTCTGCATGATTGGGAGCCAGAGGAAATCTGGGCCTCCACCTGCAAGGTCGGCCCCACTCCGATTCGTATTGATGCCGATGAAGTGACTTACCCCCTTCACATCATCATCCGTATGGAGCTGGAACAGGCCCTGTTCTCCGATCAGATCACCGCAGCCGATATTCCTTCGGAATGGAACCGCAAAACCATGGAATACCTCGGCTTTGAACCGGAAAATCTCAAAACCGGCTGCCTTCAGGATCTTCACTGGGCTGATGGTTCCTTTGGCTATTTCCCTTCCTATTCTCTGGGAGCCATTGCTGCGGCCCAGCTCTGGGATACCCTGATTCAGGAGCTTCCGGAAGTCCCAAAAGAAATTCAGCGCGGAAAGTTCAGGAACACCCTGACCTGGCTTCAGAAGAAGATCCACACTCAGGGAAGGCTGCAATCCGCTCCGGAGCTTCTCAAATCGATCTGCCGGGAAGACTTAAGCGCAAAACCCTTCCTCAACCATCTCAGGAAGAGATATCTGGGGGAATAAAAACCTGGAGTCGTCTTCTGCCCTCGTAAACGGAGCTTTCCGGTTTCATCATGAAAAGCCGCCGGTCTTCCTAATGCCTCACTGATTGCCGCAACCCTGTTCAGGATCTCCGGGGCAATCGTATACGACTACCGATAACTCGTGAATTCAGTCTAGCCCAAAACTTCCTGAGTCGTCTTGAAGTGAAGTTTGGCCACGCTCTCAAGAACCTGGGCTCCCTGGCTGGCCACCAGTTCGCGGGCTTTTTTTGTGACCGGACCACCGGCCCCAAAAGGCAGAGGCATACCATCTTCTTCCATTTCCTTATGCCAGCGAATCAGCTCGGCCCGAGCAAGGATAGAGGCTGCAGCAACAGCGATATAACGGGACTCGGCCCTGGTTTCCTGATGAACCAGAATATGGGGATATTCCTTGTGAACCAGCGGGGAAATCCCGTCATTCCTGGCAAACTGATCCACATAGGCTTTTTTCAGATCGGAATGGATCTTACCCATGTCACGAATCAGGGTCGCATGCATCCAGCTTAGCAGATGATTCAGGTTTTTCTTCTGGGCCGTAAACCTGGCATAAAGCTCATTGTATTTCTGAGGTTTCAAAACCAGAACCCGGCCAACGGAAGGTCCAAGGCGGCGGATCTCCTCAGCCATTCTGAGGATTCTGGCATCGGTAATCTTCTTGCTGTCATCCACTCCCAAAGCCTTGAGTTTAGGTTCAGTCGCAGCATCGACAAAAACACAGGCACAGGTCAAAGGACCAAAATAATCCCCCTTGCCGCTTTCATCCGAGCCACAGTGAATTTCATGCTCTGACTCACTCACCGGCTCTTGGGTTTTTCCATGAAAAACCAGTTCCAGTTCCTGCTGAAGCTCCGACTTGAGTTCACTTCCTGGCCCCTGCAGCAGAAAGGAAAAGCCCTTCTTGCCATGATAAAGGCAGACCTGAACCGTTTCCTGAAACCGCCGCACCTGAACCTGATGTCCGTAGGGAATGGATTTTTCTCCGCCAATCAGAAGCCCGGAATCTTCCAGATACTCCATGAGAATCTTCAGCTTTTCATGCAGTTCAGGACTCATTCTTAAGCCTTTCCAGTAAAGGATCCGGGATTCCTGACTCTGAAAATCCCTTTTCTCTTAAAAGACAGGAGTCACAGATTTTGCAGGGAGGGGTCAAACCGTTGTAGCAGGTATGGGAATACGAAAGTGCCTCCATTGCCCCAACCTCCTGGGCCAGTTTGACACTTTCGGCTTTGCTCAAATCCATTAAGGGAGCGTGAAGAACTATTTTTGATTCCATTCCCAGATTCAGGGTGACCTGCAGGGAAGCCATGGTATCCCGCCGGCAGTCCGGATACCCTGAGTAATCTGTCTGGCAGACCCCGGTGACCAGGTGATCCGCGCCTTCCCGGTAGGCTACAGCCGCAGCAGCAGTCAGAAACAGGAGGTTTCTTCCCGGCACAAAGGTCGGGGGAAGATTTTCTTTTCCCGTATGATGCGTAATTTCTGCGTCTCCCAGAAGGCTGCTGTTTCCAATTTCCTTAAGCAGATCCATTTTCAGGATTTCATGGGGCACCTGAGCCATTTCCGCAATTTTTTTGGCTGATTCCAGCTCAATGGCGTGCTTCTGGCCATAATCAAAGCTTAAGGCCAGAACTTCGGAAAAATGGGCTTTGGCCCAGTAAAGACAGATTGTCGAATCCTGCCCTCCCGAGAAAACAACAAGGGCTTTGGAAGTCATACCGTCACACTCCAGTCCAGAGCTTTTAATTCAAGCCCGCTTAATGCAGGAAAAACCTTTCTGGATTCCTGAGCAATCCAGTCTGCCAGAAGAGCAGGGTTCCCAAGATTTTGGCCTTCCAGGCGAGAAAAGTCACGATGATCAAGCCTTTTCAGAAGAGGCTGAAAACCGGATTTGATCAGGGCATAGTCCATGGTCCAGCCGGCTTTTGGATCCATAGGGAGCTTCTGCCAAAGATTCAGCAGAAACGAATGCCCAAACCAGAGTCCGTCCTGTTCAAACGCACTTTCAAAACGAAAGGCCCGACGAACTCCCAGATTCCTGTCCTCCCAATGGACCCGGCATGACGCATCCGGAGTTTCATGCACCTCAAGAAAAACCAGTGAACTCAGACGAGATGAGAGTGCTTTTTTCAGATAAACAGCAAACATTTCCGAGGTCGGATTCAAAAGTCCATCCATCTCATTCAACAGACGGTTCTGAAAAGTCTCTTCCACCCATTTTCTCGCATCCTGAAGCTCTTTTAAGGCATCTTCTCCGGAAAGCGAGAGGGCCTGTACCCAAATCTCCACAAAAAAATCGTGACCATGCAGGCGATGACATTTGTGATTCGGACCAACATGCGGCAAAAAATGAGCCGCCGAGATCTGAAAGATCTGTCTGAGCTTTAAAACATTTCCATCCTGAAACAGGCTTAGCCCATCCGCGGGGAAGTGCAGCTGAATGCCCCCCACTCCATTGAGTCCACTCAATAGTCCTTCCAGCCAGTTCAGGCTCCTGAAGGAAACCTTTTCTTCCATTCGGGTAAAAGAATCGGCAAGTTTTACCGTCTGAAGACGCAGATTCTCCCGGACTCCCAAAAAAGCATCGGGGAGAGCTTTCTGAAAACAGCTCACTTCAACCGGAAGCGCTCTTACATCCTGACGGGTTATCGCGGCAGTCGGCGAAGTTACCTGAAAAAGCATCAGACCCCCTGGGCTTTTGGATCCCAGACATATTTATGCTGCTGAAGATTGAGCCGGGCTGGCAGACGATCTTCGAGCATCCATTCCACAAGCATGCGGGGAGCAAGGGACTCAAAGACCGGTGACAGAAGAACAGTAGCCTTTTCAGATAAATCCCGGCTCTGGATTTCTTCTCTGGCCCACTCATAGTCCTGACGATCCTGAATCACCAGCTTGATTTCATCGTGGGACTCAAGAAAATTCACATTTTCCCAGACATTGCGTTTGACCATTCCCGAACCCGGTGCCTTGAAATCAACAATCTTCCTGACCGCTTTAGGTACATCCTTCAAAAGAACATGACCACCAGTTTCCAGAAGAACCTCCATACCTTCGGACAGAAATGCCTGCATCAGGGGAACCGCAGCCTTCTGTTCCATAGGTTCTCCCCCGGTGAGTTCCACCAGAGGAACATGAAACTGACGAACCTGATCCAGCACTTCTTCAATGCTCATTTCGGTTCCGCCACTGTAGGCATGGGGAGTGTCGCACCAGGTGCAGCGAAGACCACAACCGGAAGTTCGGACAAAAACACACGGGCGTCCGGCATGTGTCGATTCGCCCTGTACGGAAAGGTAAATCTCAAATATTCCCAGATGAGTCTGAGAGCCGCGCGAAGCCATGATTTCCCGCCAAAAAAAAGGACCGAGAATTCTCGGTCTACATACGAATGCTTTGAATCCTGGTCGGGCCGACTGGATTTGAACCAGCGACCCCACGCCCCCCAGACGTGTACGCTACCAGACTGCGCTACGGCCCGAACCAAGATAGCGAGAGTATCATGACAGTCCCACAATGTCCAGATTTTCAGCGCCCGGTCAGAATCTTGAGATACTTCACAATTTCCAGACGCTTATCCTCATCCAGTGCATTCAGTTCCTGGGGCATGCGCCTGATCAGAGGGTATGCCCTGTTTCTGTCTCCAAGGGCCGTGTAAAGCTTCAGAAGCTGATGGAAAAGCTGGGGGGAAAGCCCAAAACGCTTCTCCTGCTCCTCCAGAATCAAAGCCGCATCATCGAGCCTTCCCTGAATCGCCAGAAGAATCCCCAGACGATCCATAACCGTTTGAAGAGCCCCTCCCGGCAGATATGTCTCACTCCGGCTTCCCTGCCAGGCCTTCTCATAATGCTCTCTGGCCAGCTCCAGATTCTGGGCTTCAAAAGCCTGATTCCCCCGGACAAACCAGGCAATGAAGCTATCCTTCTTCATTTTGAGGATTTCAGCAATGAAGGCTTCTTGATCAGAATGATCCAGAATCAAAGCCCAAAGAGCCCGATACCGATCCCCGTCTCTTAGGGATGGCAAAGCCTGAACCAAAAGCTCAAGTCCGCGTGATTCGGGAATCAAAGCAAGCCCGGCCAGGGCCATCTTGCGAGGATTTCTGGGATCTTCTTCGTGATCTTTCAGGATCAGCTCCCGATTCCGCTCCTCTTTTTTTTCAAGAAGACCTTCGGCATATCCCACATGAAGAATCGGGATGGATAGAACTCCTACCGAGGAAAACAGGCCCTCATCGACTGTTTCATGAACCCTTCCCTCAAAACGGACTTTGGGGGTATTCCTGAAAAGTCTCAGGGTACTCTGTTCATAAAGAAGAGAGTTGTCCTGACGCCAGTTTCTGGATGCCAGATTCCAGATCGGAAGAAAGAAAGCCTCATGCCTCCCTTTCTGGAGCTCTTCCCGAAGAAGCTCTCCATCCTCCGGTCTTAAACGTTCGTCCATATCCAGGGCCAGAATATATTTCCCCTGCGCTTTCAATAAACCCTGATTCCTGGCATCTCCAAAATGCTGGTTCCAGGGAAACTCCACAACCTGAACCTGAGAATCCCTTTTCAGGATCTGAAGGGACTCATCTGTAGAGCCGGTATCCACAATCAGAACTTCATCCGCAAAGCCCTTCACGGATTCCAAAAAATCCGGAAGGTTCAAAGCTTCGTTCTTACAGATTCCGCAAACGCTCAAAAGCATATTTTCTCCATAAACAGAAATGCCCCGTGGCACCTGATGGTTCCACGGGGCACCCAAATTGGGCAAGCTGAATCAGCCTTCAATGGAAGTTACGACAGATTCTCCAGTAGGAGTGTTGTCGTGCTGGAAGGTCTCCCCAACCAGTTGCCATTCCAGATCGCCGAACCATTTCTTCTTGGCTTCAAACAGTTCGAACCAGGCTTTTTCATAACCGAATTTACGCTGTTGCCTGGTCTTGATGGTGCGGCTCTGCTCCACCTTTATTTTGACACACTCGTAAATTTTGCCTTCGATATTGACATTGAGCTTTTCCAGCACTTCCAGCTTGGGAAATTCCAGCTGAAATTTAGCCAGAAGGGAAATTTCAATCGTCAGCTCTTTGACCATGCTGGCTGATTCGGTGATTTCCTCTTCCTTCCAATAGGCATAAAGAAAATCACGCTTGGTTTCACGGCCCTTGCGGTAGGTGTAACCAGGCTTGGCGTATCCGTAGCCAGGGAAATAATCCTGAGCCCGGATTTTCATTCCTTCCACATAGTCGCTCTGGCGGAAAAGCTCTTCCAGAATGCCCTTAACTACCATTTCGTAGTTCTGGCGCCCCATGGAATCCAGCCCCTTGTAAAACTCGGAAAACTCCTGCCATTCACCAGCCGCAACAATCTCGCGAGCCAGTTCCCGGCTTTCTTTTACAAAACCGCTGTATTTTTCCTCATATTCAGAACGAACGCTCCGATCCTTGAGAAGATCGTTGGAGAGCTCACGCACTTCCCAGGCTCGGGTTTCAATCGCTGCACCGGCTTTTTCAAAGCCCGCGGCTTCTGTACTGCCCAAGACTGCCAGACCCATCAGAAATGTCAGAACGCCTTTTTTCATTTTTCCTCCAGAAACAGGATGCTGATAAAGCATTTCGGTGATGATTGTAAGGGCCCTCAGTTTCCTGTCAACCCATCATTTGCACTTTTCTTACAGTCCCACTAGGATCTTTTTATGCTTCGTCTCGTCCTTCTGGGGTTCTTTTTCCTCAGACCTCACGCCAGCTGTCTGAATCTGAACAGCCCCTACCTTCAGTCCGCCTGCTTCCTTCCTATGCCCGCAGCCATGGAACTCAGACTGGAACTGAAAGCCGGGTTCTGGAATCTGGTCCCCAAGGATCCGATTCGCCGCGAAGCCGTCGCCTCGCAAAAGCAGGTCAGAAACCGGCAGCTGCTTCAGGCTGTTCATCAGGCCATCAGCCCACCAGGATTTAATATCTGGAATCGCTGGTACACCGATTCGGCAACCGAGAGAAGACTGGAAGATCTGGCCGACCCCATGATGAGTGAAGCCAAACGCCCGTTTCGTGAAGTCGAAGGAAAAGCCTTAAGCCAGTGGAGGCTGGACTACTTTGCCTCCCAGGCTCATGTCCCTCCCAAAACTTCCGAGCTCCCCGGCTTCCTGATTCGCCTCAGAACCCAAAAAGGAACTCTGGGACTGCAAATTCTGAAACTCCAGGAAGCTCAGACTTTTGGTCGCCTTCAGGGACTGGAACTCAGAGCTAGGTGGGATCGCAAGAGTCTGAACGTACGCCTTCCACTCACTCAGATACCCCTGCTGGAATCCCTCGCCATCCTCAATCAGGATCAGCAGATTGTGGAAATCTGGCCCAGCCATCCTCTCAATCATCTCAACACTGCCTGGAGTCTTCTGAAAACTCCACTTGTTCTACCCGCATCAGACGATTAAAATGCGCCCATGCTGGAAGAACTGATGCATGCTCAGGCCGCCGAGTTAAACCGTGTTCGCCAACTGATTCGTAAAGAAATTCTTGCCGATGGACTGCTGGGCGAAATGCTTGCCCATTGTTTTGAACGCTCAGGAAAGCTCTTGCGGCCCTGGTTTGCCATTCTTTCGGCACGAAGCATCAAAGGCACGGCATCTGGACTGATTCCTACAGCAACCGCTCTTGAGCTCATTCATGTCGCATCCCTTGTTCATGATGACATCATGGACAAAAGCACCTTGAGGCGTGGCCTTCCGACAGTCCATACCCGCTTTGGGGCTTCAGAAGCCCTTCTTCTGGGTGACTGGCTTCTGGCCCGTGCCTTTGAGCTGATGCAGCAAGTTGAGCGGGAAGAAATGCGCACCCTCTTTGCCCGACTGACCCGTGAGCTCTGTGAAGGGCAACTGCTGGAACTGGAGTGCTCACGCTCGGGAAGCATCAATCTGAGTCGCTACTATCGCCTGATTGAGCTCAAAACAGCCTCCATGTTTGAAGCAGCCTGCCGTTTGGGAGCACTGGCCAATCTGGACAGTACCTCCCGTGAAGTTGAGGCCCTTTCCGGTTTTGGTCTTAAATTCGGGCTTTTCTTCCAGATTGCCGACGATCTTATGGATCTGGTTTCTACGGAAGAAGAATCCGGCAAGGATTGTGGCCTTGATATCAGTAATCAGGTCAGAACCATGCCCGTTCTCAAGGGACTTGAACTGGAAGGCTCCCGGAAGCCTTTAAGCCGCCTGCTGGAATCTCAGAATGCCAGTCGCATCCAGTCCGAACTCCCTGAAATCCTGCAGCGGATTGGTGCCATTGAAGCCACCTGGATGGAAGCCCGCACCCAGGTTCGCTCAGCCCTTACTGAAATTGAAGACCTGAAACTTCCCGAGCTTCTGGCCTGCTTTGAAAATGTTGCCCGCGCCATAGGACAGAAAGCCGGGATCCCTCAGGTTCTGGAGAAGTTCTGAACGCTCAAAACCCGCAAGCATTCATACATTGAATCCCTCGTTCATCGCTTCTATTCAATAGCCTCGCGAATTCAGGCCGCTTTCAACCTTTTTATTTATGACACCCTACGTTCATTTGACGATAACAGGACTTTCACTCCCGCCTCTTTCATGCACCAGAGCATGATGCCTGAAACAGAGCGTGATCAGATT
>CAZDAM010000117.1:0-9011 GCA_964503595.1 uncultured bacterium | reverse complement strand
CAGGACATTGCCCTTGCTGATTTGATTCATCTTGATTTTCATGATTCTCCTAAAAATGGGCTCGGCCCAGATAAGCTTCGCGCGCGCGATTCTAGCATAAGGCTTGACTTCCCGCTATTTCCCGTCCACGATCAGGGCATGAGCCCAAAGTCCTCTTCCCATAAACTTGGTGTATCGGTTCAGAAGCGTTACGAGAACTGTCCTCATAATGGCGCAGTTTTGTGGTTTACAGGGCTTTCCGGGGCTGGAAAATCAACCCTGGCCTACGAGCTTGAAGAACGTCTGTTTGAACTTGGGATTCCCTGCCGGGTGCTGGATGGGGATCATCTTCGCGGGGGGCTTTGCGAGGGCCTGGGTTATACGCTGAGAGACCGCCTGGAAAATGTTCGCAGGGCAGCTCATGCGGCATCTCTTCTGCAGGAAGCGGGGGTTCTGGTTCTTTGCAGTCTGATCAGTCCACTCAAGGACATGCGGCAGATGGCCCGAAATATCATCGGGAAAGAGTTCTTCTACGAAATCTATGTCAATACACCTCTGGAGATCTGCCAGAAGCGGGATCCCAAGGATCTGTATGCCCGCTTCCAGAGAGGGGAGATCCAGATGGTCAGCGGTCTGGACTCACCTTATGAACCTCCCAGGGAACCGGTTCTGACTATAGATGCCAGCTCTCTGGAAAGCAGCCGTTCCGTCGACATTCTGCTGGAAAACCTCTATGAATGGGGAGTTCTGAAGAAAGGAAAATCCAATGCCTGAAATGTGGGGTCATCCTGTTTCCGTATACTGCCTGAAAGTCATGCTGGCTGCGGCCTACAAGGGAATCGATTTTGACGTGAAGCTCGCGACTCCGATGAGTCTGCCGGAAAAATATCGGGAAACCCTGCATCCACTGGGTAAAATTCCCTGCTGGAAGGATGGAGATTTTGTCCTGCCAGACTCTTCGGCTATTTTAATGTATCTGGAAAAAGCCTATCCTGAAGTTGCTCTTCTGCCGGCTGATGCCAAAGAGATGGGCCGGGTCCTGTGGTGGGAAGAGTTTTCAGATACGCATCTGGCATCCTGCCAGGCCTCCATGTTTTACCAGAGGATCCTGGCTCCGCTTCTGGGGCGTGAGACGGATCCGGAAGCAGTCAGGAGGATTGAGGCGGAAGCCCCGAAGGCTCTTGGTCTTCTTGATGCTGAAATTGCCCGGACCGGTGGGCTTGGCTGTGAGTCCATCAATCTCGCCGATATGGGCGTGCTGGCCCAGATCATCTCTGCCGGAATTGCCGGACTGCCCTTTGATGCGCAGAAATTCCCACAGCTGGCCCGGCGCATGGAAGAAGTCAGATCACATGCAGGTGTGAAGGCTTTATTGAAATACCATGGGGAAGTTCTGCAGGAACTGCAGGGCCAAAGCAGTGCTCCGTCCTCCTGAAGAACGCTTTGAGATCCCCCTTTATCTGCTGGCCTGGTTTGGCTGTGGGATCAACCTCTGCCTGCTTCTGATCTTTGCGCCCCTGTATCTGCCCCTGATTGGGCTGACGGATCTGAAATCGGTGGGGTATGTCGCCGGAATTCCAGCAGTGACTTCCATTCTGGGTCAGATTTTCTTCGGCTTTATGAGTACAGGTGAGGAGCGGTTCCGACTGTTTCTGATTCCGGGTTTTCTCAGCTTTGCCCTGGTGTTCTTTCTTCTGGCGGAAGGTACGACCTCACCTGTTTTCTGGCTGGGACTGGGACTGCATGGCTTTCTGGCAGCGGCCTTGATCCCAAGTTCCAAAACCTGCGTCACCCTGATGAGGCCGGAATCCAAGGCTCTGATTATCTCGCGCCTTTACTCCGCGGAGTCCCTGGGGGTTGCTGCATCCTCGGTCATTCTTGGCTTCGGGCTGGAAGGCATGGGTTCGACCCTGGAGAATTATCAGAAGCTGTACTTTGTAGCTGCGGGGTTGAACCTCGTGGCCGCGGCCCTGTTTTTCTGGGCTTTTCCGAAGAGGGTCGAGGTTCTCAAGAAGAATTCAGGTCCGGAAAGAGATATGTTTTTCAAGGTCCTGAGCAATCGGGGTATCAAGGAAATCATGCTGTTCTGCCTGATCGTGGCAACTGCATCCAGCTTCTTCTTCATCTACTACGGCCGCTATCTCAAGGAAATTCTGGGGGGAACGGAGTCACAGGTTGGGATTTCCATGACTCTGGCCACTTTCTTCGGGGCTCTGGCCTATCCGGTTTTTGGGAACTGGGTGGAAAGAAAAGGGACCTTTCCAGTGCTTTTGACTTCTCTTGTAAGCTATGCGCTCTGTTTTACCTTTTTGCATATGACAGAAAACCCCTGGATATGGGTTCTGATTTATGCCCTGCCCCTTTATCCCATGCTCACAGTGGCTTCGAACCAGTTTGTGGCGAATCACACGGCGGATGGGGAGAGGGGAGTGGGTTTTGGCATGGTCGATGCGATCTTCCCGCTGGCAGGTGTTCTGGCCCCGTTCCTTGGGGGAGTGATTCTGGATATCAGGCCTCTGGCAGAGCTTTCTATCTGGGGAGTCCTTATGCTTGTTCCTGCCATTCTGTTATTGCCGCGCTTAAAAAAGCATGCCAAAAAGGGGAAGGAGCAGACAGCAGGCTGCCGTCATGGCGCCTTTGCCTGTGATGCCTGAGGGCTTCTGGCTCAAATCCCTTCGCATGGCTTCCAGGATATCCTGAGCCAGCTTTTCATGGTATGACTGCATGGGGCCGGGCAGAGCTTCGGGGAACCCGGAAGAATCCTGCTGCTGAGTGAGATAGAACAGCTCGGCATCGCTGAGAGCATCCTCAGATTCCAGAAGCATGGAGAGCTTGGCTCCCTTCAGATAGTGTCTGAGGTTCTGATTCTGCCTTAAAAAAGCCAAAAGGGTGACGATCTGCTCCCGCCGAAGGGGTTTTTGGGCTTCTTTTCTCTCCGTGATCAGTTCGGCTGTATTGAGTATAAGGCATTTGAAGAACAGAAAGCCCCAGCTTGACTTCAGTTCCCGTCCATTTTTGACATAAATGCGGTGGATTTTCTGAAATTCTTCCAGATTCTGGAACAGCCACGCCTGAAAGAGGGCCAACTCTGGAGGGACAGGAATCGAGCCTCCCGCTTTAAGCCGAGGGCCTTTGAGACGGAGAGCCGGATTGGCCCGAAAGTGGGCTTCTTCGCTTTCTACAATGGTTTCAGAGAGGGCTTCCATGCTGTTCTCCTTTGCCTGCCATCCTTATTTTTCGGCATTTTTCCAGACCTTGATGAGGAAAATCAGGTAAGGGAGACAGAACCGTCGGGTGAGGTTATAATGGATGTATGGACCGAAAAATTCTTGTTGTCGAAGATGAGCGTCTGTTTGCCCAGCTGTTAAGGGATGCACTGATGGTACTTCCCGGTATTCATGTCGATGTGGCAGCCAATGGAGATGAAGGTCTGAAGGCATTGGATTCGGCAGAGTATGATCTCATCTTCACCGATATCCATATGCCGGAAATGGATGGGGAAGACTTCCTGAAGGCAGTACGTTCCCAGAATGAAACCATCGGGATTTTTGTTCTGACCGCTCATGTCCAGGAAAACTATGTACGCCAGTTCAACGTGCTTGGTATTGAGGATTACCTCGATAAATCCAATTGCGATCTGGGTGAACTGCGCAAAATGGTAAAAGAATATTTTCGCCGGAAGGATATCGAACTGATGTCAGAATCCATTCTCTGAGCCCACATGTTCATGGGTCCTGTGATAAAGGGGCTACTATGCGAAAGCTTTCGAAATAAAGCCCTGTCTTCGCTTCGGACTATTGGACTTCTTCTTCCGCAGAGCCTTTCTGGCCATCCCACTTCAGAAAGGAGAGAACAAAATCTTCCAGCTCTCCATCCAGAACCTTATCGGTAGCGGAGGTCTCGCAGCCGGTCCGGTGGTCCTTGACCATCTGATATGGATGCAGAACATAGGAACGGACCTGGGAGCCCCAGGCATTGTCCATTTTCTGGCCCATGGATTTTGCGAGCTCTTCCTGCTTTTTCTTGAGCTCAAGCTGAAGGAGCCGGCTTTGAAGAACCTTCATGGCAACCTGGCGGTTCATGAGCTGAGAACGTTCATTCTGGCAGGTGACAACGATCCCTGTAGGATGATGGGTGATACGAACGGCAGAATAGGTAGTATTCACAGACTGTCCACCGGCTCCACTGGAACAGTAGGTATCAATCCTCAAATCTTTCTGATCGATTTCAATTTCCACATTGTCATCGACCTCAGGAGCGACTTCCACACTGGCAAATGATGTATGGCGCCTGGCGGAGGAATCAAAGGGGGAAATCCTGACCAGACGATGAACTCCCATTTCGGAGCGCAGATAACCGTAGGCGTAATCACCTTCAATTGACAAGGTGACTGATTTGACTCCGGCGACATCTCCTGGCTGAAAGTCGAGCTCCCGGACCTTGAAGCCCATGTTCTCGGCATTTCTGAGGTACATACGGTGCAGAAGAGAAGCCCAGTCACAGGATTCGGTGCCACCGGCTCCGGGGTGGATGGTCAAAATAGCGTTGTTCAGGTCATATTCCCCATTCAAAAGGAACTTGAGATTGGCTTTCTTGAGCTGCTCCTGAAAATTCACAAAGCCGGCTTTGAGTTCATCAATCATCTCGGCATCGTCTTCTTCTCGACAGAATTCAATCGCAACCTGTACGGTTTCCCGGGAACTGGCCAGTTCGTTATACTGATCCAGATTCCGCTTCTTCAGAAGCAGGTCCTTGTTCATGGCATTCATGCGGGCAGGGTCATTGAAAATTTCCGGCTTTTCCGTAAAATCCTTTTCAATCGCGGCGATTTGCCGCTTGAGGCGCTCAGGGTTGATGATGGACTCAATAGATCTGAAGGTCTCCAGATGATCCTTCAATTCGTATTCAATCTGATCCACGATTTCACTCATATTCTGTCCTAAGCCTTACGCGCCGTGGCAGCGTTTGTATTTTTTTCCACTGCCGCAGGGGCAGGGGTCATTGCGGCCAACCTGGGTTTTCTGGATGGGCAGGGATTTTTTCTCTTCGGGTTCTTCGGATGGTTTTTTCCCGGTTTTTTCCCCTGAAGAATATTGCAGTTCTTCCGGTTCCTCCGGCCCCAATTCCATCACAGTCTGGGGTTTGAATTCCAGCTTGAACAGAAGCGAGACGGTTTCCTCACGAATGCGGCGGATCATATCGTTGAAAAGTTCGATGGATTCGAGTTTGTATTCCACCAGAGGATCCCGCTGTCCATAACCCCGAAGGCCAATGCCTTCTTTAAGGCTGTCCATGGTCTGAAGGTGCTCACGCCAGGAAAGATCCACAGTCTGAAGCAAAACAGCCTTTTCAATATGGCGCAGAAACGGAGGGCCCAGAGTTTCTTCCCGCTTACTGTAGGATGCTCTGAGCTGACCGAGCATTTCCGACTTGATGTCCTTGGGTTCCATACTGCGGAAATTTTCCGGGATGTTCAGACCAAGGAGTTCCCGGAACTGGACTTCAGCCTCATCGTAGTCCCAGTTTTCTCTTGGAACATCACGGTGGATGGAATCATCCACAATACGATCAACGGTTTTCTGCATCATGAACTGAAGGTCTTCGGAAATGTTTTCCTCCATGAGGGCCTTGCGCCTTTGCTCATAGATGATCTTTCTGTGCTCATTCATGACGTTGTCATATTTGAGGATATGTTTACGGGCTTCAAAGTGCATGGTTTCCACCCGCTTCTGAGCCCTTTCAATTGCTTTTGTCACCATGCCGGAATCAATGGTTTCACCGCGTTCCCAGCCCACGAAATTCATCATGCGGGTCATGCGATCTCCACCGAAGATGCGCATCAGATCGTCTTCAAGGGAAAGATAGAAAATGGAGGTTCCGGGATCTCCCTGGCGACCGGCACGACCTCTGAGCTGATTGTCAATACGGCGGGATTCGTGACGTTCGGAGCCAATGATGTAAAGGCCCCCGATATCCTTCACGCCTTCGCCAAGCTTGATGTCGGTTCCGCGGCCAGCCATGTTGGTGGCAATGGTGACAGCGCCTTTCTGGCCGGCGTCGGCCACGATTTCAGCTTCTCTTTCATGCTGCTTGGCATTTAAGACCTGATGCTCGATACCTTCTTTCTGAAGCATCATGGAAAGCATTTCTGACTTTTCAATCGAGATAGTGCCGATCAGAAGTGGCTGACCGGTTTCCTTCAGCTCTTTGGCTTTCAGAGCAATAGCTTCGTATTTTTCTTCCTGGGTCCGGTAGATCCGATCAGAGAAATCCTGACGGGAGATCACCCGGTTGGTAGGAATGGCAATTACGTCCAGATCGTAGATTTCGGCAAATTCGCTGGCTTCGGTCAAAGCCGTTCCGGTCATACCGGCCAGACGCTTGTACATACGGAAGAAATTCTGAAAAGTGATCGAGGCCAGAGTGACGGATTCTGTTGCTACAGGGACGTTTTCCTTGGCCTCCAGAGCTCCGTGGAGACCGTCGGAATAGCGTCTTCCCGGCATCAGGCGGCCAGTGAACTCATCAATGATGATGACTTCGTTATTCTGAACCACATACTGCTGGTCGCGGTAAAACAGGTGCTCGGCTTTCAGGGCTGCTTCGAGGTGATGAAGCAGTCTCAGATTTTCCGGTGCATAAAGATTTTCCACCCCGATGATATTTTCGGAGTGGGCAATCCCGGTATCGGTCAGGTAGATGTTATGGGCCTTTTCATCGACGGTGAAATCTTCATCCCGGTTCAGAAACTTCACCCAGCGAGCCATCTTCATGTAGAGGTCAGTGCTTTTCTCAGCAGGACCTGAGATGATCAGAGGGGTTCTGGCTTCATCAATGAGGACGGAATCGACCTCATCGATAATACAGTAGTTGAGGCGCTGGACCACGTCTTCGGCATGGGTGGCCATATTGTCGCGAAGATAATCAAAGCCGAATTCGTTGTTGGTGCCATAGGTGATATCACAGTTATAGGCTTCCCGTTTGCTGACAGGATCCTGGCCATGGTGAATCAGGCCTACACTCAGGCCTAAAAAGCGGTGAACCTGGCCCATCCATTCACTGTCACGGCGGGCCAGATAATCATTCACGGTGACCACGTGGACTCCGCTTCCCATCAGACCATGCAGATAGGTTGGCAGGGTGGAAACCAGAGTTTTTCCTTCTCCGGTCTTCATCTCGGCAATCGAGCCACGAAACAGGACAATCCCGCCAATGAGCTGACAGTTGTAGTGTCTTTCGCCCAGGACCCGGCTGGCAGCTTCCCGGACAGTGGCATAGGCTTCGGGCAGAACGGACTCCAGAGCATCGAAATAATCGGCTCCTCCATCAAGTTCCTGCTGGACCTGAGCACGGAGCCTGGGCGTCTGGGCCTTGAGATCTTCATCACTCAATGCCTTGATTTTGGACTCAAAGGCATCGATTTCATCGGCAATGAGCTGCATTTTGCGGAGCTGTCGTTCGTTGTAGCGTGCCGGAAGTACGGTTTTGATCAGATTCACTAGCATGAAGATTCCTTTGACCTTCCAAATCGGGCCCACTGCGCCCGGCTGTGGAGGGTATCATATTTGGGCCGCGCAGGGGGATGGACGTTTCGGTTTTCAGGGAAAGAAAAAGCCCCGCCATCATGCGGGGCAAATGAAAGGAACCGAATTATTTATTGGGTTCGATCAGACCGATATTGCCATCGTTGCGGCGGTAGATGACATTGACATCACCGGTTTCCGCATTGTTGAAGACAATGAATTCCTGGCCCAGATACTCCAGCTGGTCCGCAGCCTCATCTGTGTGCATGGGCTTGGAGAAGAACATGTTGGAGCGTACAATTTTTGGCTTCGGAGCTTCTTCGTGGTCATCACTTAGAGTCACAGGCTCAAATTCAGGCTCCAGTACATGGTGATGAAACTGGAAGTCCTGCTGATAGCGGGCCTTGCGGTTTCCGCGGCTTTTCAGCTTTTCCTTGTAGCGGCTGGTCTGCTTCTGAAGCTTGTCAATGATCAGATCAATGGCGGCATACATATCCTGATGATGGCTGGATGCACGGAAATTCATGCCTTTGGCCCAGATTGTGACTTCGGCAACATGCTGAATTCCTGCGCTCTTGGTCTTGTCTACGGACAGGATGACGTCAATCTCCTGAAGCTGCTCGACATAAGACTTGATGGAATCCATCTTCTTTTCGACGAATTCCTTGAGGGAGGGGGTGAGCTCGATGTTTCTGCCTGTAATGATGACCTTCACGTCAACCTCCTATTTCTTTTTATGATCCTGTTCAGGACCTCTATGCCTTCATTCTACCCCTCGTCGATTCCCTTTGCAATGCGGGAAGACCCCTGTGTTACGATGCGTGAAAATGATTTGAGAAACCGCATGAATGCGGCATTTGCAAGAGAAAATCATGTTTTTTGTTGAAGATGTGATGATATCCAAAAGTCTGAAAACAGCCCGTTTTGGCTGCCGTCTGGAAATCTGCCAGGGGATCTGCTGTGAAGAAGGGGAAAAAGGTGCCCCTTTGACGGAAGAAGAAGCTTCCCTGATGAAGAAACTTCTGCCGGAAGTCCGTTCCATGCTGGATCCTGAGCAGCAGGTTATTGTGGATCAGGCGGCAGTGGTTCTTGATGGAGAGGGTTGGCATACCCCTCTGATGTGGGAAGAAGGGCCATGTGCCTATCTGGTACGCAGGAAGGGGAAGCCTTCCCTCTGTGCTTTTGAAATCCTGAATCAGCAGAAGGATACCGGCTTTCCCAAGCCGGTATCCTGCCATCTTTTTCCTCTTCTTCAGGGAAAATCCCTGCTTTTTCGCACTTTGCGCATGCAGTTTCGGGAGTCCTGTCAGAGTGCCTGCCGACCGGATGCTCCCCATGTGGTGGAATTCTGCCGGGAGGCTTTGCTAAGAGCCTATGGAGAGGATTTTGTCAGAAAGCTCTATGTAGCGGTTGGTCTGCAGGAAACGCCCTAGAGCACTTTACACAATTACACGGCCAGATCGATTCCTTTCGTTTTGCCGTCTGGAATCTGTCACGGGATGAATGGAA
>CAZDAM010000116.1:0-9049 GCA_964503595.1 uncultured bacterium | reverse complement strand
CTTTGTTCTCTTTTATGTGGCGAAATCAACCATTGAGGGGATGTCCGGGGTTGGTGGCTATACGGATCAAAGATTTTTTGCCGCCAGAAATGAAAGGGAAGCTGGGCTTCTGACTCTGGAATCCATTGTCATTTCAGTCCTGCGCTGGACGATGGTTGCGGGTCTTGCTGCCCTGGGTCTTGCCGTTGTGCATGGCAATGATCCGGCGCTTGCCCATGTTGCCGATATCATCAGCCAGGATCCGGAAATGACGCTTCCGGCAGTGATTTCGGCCATGGTTCCGGTAGGAATCAAGGGAATTATGCTGGCAGGACTGATTGCGGCGGCCATGTCGACCTTTGATTCGACCCTGAATGCCGGTGCCTCGTATCTGGTGATTGATATCTATCAGTCCTATATCAACCCCAAAGCGGACATGAAGCAGCTGGTGAAGGCCTCTCATGTCGCCACAATTGCCCTGGCGGTTGTGGGGGTTCTGATTGCGGCGATCATTCCCAATATCAATATCATCTGGGACTGGATCACCATGGCTTTGTCAGCCGGTATGTTCATGCCTCTGTTTCTGCGCTGGTACTGGCCAAGATTCAATGGTTACGGCTTCGCTGCCGGAACCGCGGGCGGGATGATTGCGGCCGTGATTGTCAAAGGCGGATTTTCCACTCTGCCGATTTACGTGTCCTTTCCGACCATCATGGGTATTTCCTTCGTCTTCTGTGTGCTGGCCAGTCTGATGACTCCACCGGTAGAAGAAAAGGTTCTTCTGGATTTCTGGCTCAAGATCAATCCGGGGGGGGCCTGGAAGGCCTATGGCTTCAAGGCCATTGATGAGGGTTATATCACCCGTCAGGAAATGGCGGATCGTCAGATTGAAAAGCTGAATGACACCATTGCAACCTGTCTGGCGGTGCCCTTTCAGATCAGTATCCTGATTACTTCCATGGCCGTGGTCTTCCATGACTGGGAAAAGGTTGGTATTTTCGGTCTGATCACTGTGGTGACCGGGGTAGGGCTTTACCTCTTCTGGTTCTCCAATCTGAAAATGCAGTGGCAGTGTGATGAAGATGACAAACGCTTTGGTGGTGATGAGGTACTCAGACTGGATCAGATCCAGGGGCGGCGCTATGGACGGCGCCAGCGTGAGGGCCATCAGCACAATCACAAACCACGCCATCAGCATCACAGGGAAGAGCATGACAATCACCAAAAACGGGAGGAGCGCCCGCGCAATTCCAGTTCTGAGGATGGAGATGCACCGCGCCAGCGAAGGCCGCGTCAGCGCCATCACAGAAATCAAGGTCCGCGCCGGGATTCTGGATCTTCGTCGTAAACCAGGATCTTTGAAACCGGGCGGGGTCTTCTTTAAGAAGGCCCCGCCTTTTGTACGATAAGGAATGCATCATGGGGAAACTTTCAAGGGAAATTGAAGAGGGTTTTCTGGAGTTATGGCCTCAGGACAAACATCTGCTATCCCGTCTTCAGGTCATGCTTGGGAAAAGGCAGGAGCATGAGGAGCAGGACTGGACGAAGAGGGCGGTCTATGCACTTTATGTCGATCTGTTTGCCAATGATTTTGAAGGACTGATTCACAAGCTTGATTACCTGCAGGATCTGGGGGTTGGAGCCGTCTGGCTTCTTCCGATTCTCAAGTCTCCGATGCGGGATTACGGGTTTGATGTCGCCGATTACTTCCAGATTCGTACCGATCTTCTGAATGGAAGACCCCAGACTCTGTTCTATGAATTTTTAGAGGAAGCTAGGAGCCGCAATATCGCCATCATTTTTGATATTCCCCTGAATCACTGTTCATCCGAGCATTCCCGTTTCAGGCAGTTTCTGAAAAATCCTTCGGGTGAGGCCAGGGAATGGTTTGTGGTGTCTGAGGATGCCTCGGAATACGCGGAGTGCCGGATTCTTTTCAAGGGGATGATGGAATCAAACTGGGAAAGGATTCCAAGCGGGGAAGGCTATTTTTTTCATCGCTTCTACGATTTTCAGCCGGACTGGAACTGGCGTAATCCCCAGGTCTTTCTCCATGCCCTTGAGGCCCTGATTTTCTGGCGTTCCAAAGGGGTTTCCGGGTTTCGCCTGGATGCGATTCCCTTTCTATGGAAAGAGGAAGGCACGGACTGCGAAAATCTCGAACCAACCCATAGGATTGTCAAACTGATTCGCGCATGTATGGATGTGGTCGCTCCGCATACCCTGCTTCTGGCCGAAGCCTGTCAGCCTCCTCAGGAGGTTCTGAAATATTTCGGGGATGGAGATGAGGTGACGGCGGCCTATCATTTCCCGCTTATGCCCCATCTCTGGGAGGCAATGGGCAAAGAGAAGGCCCAGCCTGTGGAAGAGGTTCTTCAGAAAACTCCGGCGATTCCGGATGGCTGTAACTGGTTTGTCTTCCTGCGCTGCCATGATGAACTGACTCTGGAAATGGTCACGCCTGAAGTCCGTCGTTTTCTGCATGAGACTTTCTGTCATGATCCGGCCTGGGATTTTCGCGAAGGCGAAGGGATTTCTGCCCGTATGATGGAGCTTTTAAAAGAAGATCCGAGGCGTATGCTTCTGGCCTTTTCCCTGCTTCTGAGTTGTGGGGGAGTTCCGGTTCTTTACTACGGGGATGAACTGGGCCTGAAAAACGATCAGAAGTTCTTTGAAAAAGCGGCTTTGGAGACAGGTCATCCCGATTCCCGGCACTATGTGCGCGGGCCGGTGCCCTGGGTGGAAGTGTCCGAGAAGCTCAGAGATCCTCAGACCAAAATGGCCACCATTCACCGCGGAGTCAGGCAGATGCTCTGGGAACGCAAGAAAGGCCTTGGGGAAGACACCAGAACTCTGTCGGGGAATCCGGCCATTCTAAGCTTTGCCAAAACACTGGGAGGGAAAACGGTGTACTGTGTTCATAACCTGTCCTCAAAAGCCCAGGAACAGGATCTTCCCGAGCCGGTAACGGCACGTCTGCTTTCGGATGGAGTCCGGGTGGAAGGTAGAAGGCTGAGCCTTCCGGCCTATGCCTATGCCTGGGTGGTGAATGGGTGAAATCCTACAGTTTCCCGGATCAGAAACCTCAGCTTCTAAGTCAAGGAGTCTTCCGCTGGGATTTCTGGGACATGCCCAAAAACGGGTATCAGCATGTCTTCCTATTGGAGGCGGATGCGACTTTGAATCCGGAAGAGCGCCATCACAACAAGGTGAGAATTCGTGAGTTTCGTACTCTTGATGGAGAGAAATTTGAAGATCTTGGCATTGCCCTGATGCCATCGGAGTCCGAAGCGGATTGGGATTCCCTTTCACTTTGGACGGGCTCGGCGCTTTCCTGGCAAGGGGCGGATTATCTGTTTTACACCGGAAGGCGAAGACGGGAGTTCTGGCATCAGAGAATTGGTCTGGCGGTTCGTTCTCATCAGGGCAGCTTTAAGCGGGAGCCTGATTTTCTGCTGGAACCAGATGGCGAGATTTACTGCTCGGATCCTGAGAAAAACAGTCTCGGGGTGGCCCCGGCTTTCCGGGATCCCTTTGTTTATTTTCAGGGTGGCAGCTGGCAGATGGTTTTTGCCGCCCGTGATGCCGGAAAACCAGGCCCTTACAATGCCTGTATCGGAAGGGCAACTTCCCCAGATCTGAGGAACTGGAAATTGCAGAGACCTCTATTGTCCCCTGGCATATACGGGCAGATGGAATGCCCTCAGATGTATCTGACAGATCGGGGCTACCTTCTGGTTTTCAGTCTGTTTGAAGGGGACCTTGCGCCCGAGCTTGGATTCAGAAAGGCCGGTCTTTATGCCTGGGAATCCTTTGAGGGAGTCGCTTTCAGGCCTGTATCCCCCAAGGGACTTTTGAATGAGGAAGGCAACCGGGTCTATGCCCAGCGCCTGATTTTTCATCGGGGAAAACTGTTTGTCTCCGGTTTTGCGAATGAAGTCAGGGGGCAGTTTGTGGGGGGGATGCAGCCGTGGATGGAGTGGGATTCTCATCCGTTTGAGGGACTGAGCCCGTTTCAAAAACCGTCCTGAGCAGATTCCTGTGCTGGGGAAACTGGGCTTGAAAGTCCTGGTGGAGTGAGGCGAAATCCGGATCCGGATTCTTGCGGAAGCTGTTCATGAGAAACTGGATCAGGGTTTCATGGCCCAGGACTTCGCCGATTCTGTAAAGGAGCAAAGGGGCCCGATAATAGGCCAGAAGGTAGTTTCGGCCACCCCCATAGGGCAGGTTCATGGGGCTTTGCGGGCCAAGCTGGGAATTGACATACTCCAGAAGCTTCAGGATTTCCTCTCCCTCGGAGGGAGACTTCTGCATCAGAAAAACGGTGGAAATGTAGTTGGAGATTCCCTCTGTCATCCAGCCATCCCTGCCGCGGAATTCGGCGGCAAAGAAGAAGTGCAGGGGCTCATGGCCCAAAACCAGTTTGCGCATGGCATCCGTGGAAATTCCCAAAGCCTGAAGCGAGCCCACGGAGGCAGGATCACCAAGAGCGGTTCGGGAGAAAAGAAGCAGGTTTCCGGCTGGTGAGCCGCTGATTTCACCCTTTTCCTGTCCCCGGCGGATAGCCCCGACCCTGATCGTCTGAAAGGGAAGCCCAAGGCCGATTTTGTGGGCAAACCCAAGGGAAGCCAGCAGATAATCCAGAAGATGCTTCTTCGGGGTGAAGCCCTGGGGCCAGAAAAACTCCACGTCCAGATTGCCGGGAAGGGAAACCTTTTCTTCTTCCTGAAGCCGGGCAACCTGAAAGCTGTAGCCGTGATGATGAAGGCTCCCGTCCGACGGTTTGAGGACGGAAAAACCCTCCGGAACTTCAAAGCGGGCTTCAAAACGCTGGCGGCCTGAATCCACAACGGGATGAATCAGGCTGTTGTTCAGGCAGTAGACCTCGTCTTCGCGGGTTTCACAGCGAGGGTGGGCCAGACGCCCCTGACCTTCAAACAGAAAGCGCTGGTCTCCTTCTTCATAGCAGTTCCAGTCATCCAGATGAATTTCTCCCAGATGGCTCGCAAATTCCTTACCATTCAGGCTCATCCGAAAGACGGGGGAGGAGGGGACATAGAGCATTTTTGGCCCCCCTTGAGCAGAGCAACCCTGAAGCTCTCCCTTCAGATGCACCGATTTGAGATCCGGCAGAATCTTCAGAACCAGATCGTAGTAGGGAGTATAGGGGCGGGCAGCCCAGCTTGTGAGAGTGCTCATGAACAGGAGGACAAACATTTTCATAGGTGAACTTCCATGAGTTCCATCGGAGCTGATTTTCCCTTCAGGGCAATCGAGCCACAGGGACGGAATTTCAGATCTTTCAGGGAGTCCGGGGCTGAAGAGAGTAACAGTTGCCTGAGGTGATCGGAAATCAGGGTGAAAGCATTCTGTTCATTGCAGGCTGCCTGAATTCTGGCCGAAGTGTTGACGGTATCGCCAAGCCAGGCGATTTCCCGGCGGTAGTCTCCCACTTCACCGGCAATGACTTCCCCGGAGTGGAGGCCACATTTGAATTCCGGAACCCGGCCAAATTCCTTCTGGTAGCTGGAGGCCGAGGACTGAATGACTTTCTGAATCAGAAACGGAGCCCTCAGTGGTTCACCCTCAACCCGGCCATCCCTGATTTTCCAGTGAACAATGACTTCATCGCCGACATACTTGTAGATTTCCCCGTGGCATTTCAGAACAGGATCGGCCAGATCCTGAAAGAAGCGGTCGATGAAGCGATGGAATTTTTCCGGGCCCATTTCTTCAGCAATGGCAGTTGAATCCTTCAGATCCAGAAAGAGGAAGACCCGGTTTTCCCGGGTGGGAGTGCGGTAGGCTCCGCTCAAGAAGCGCCAAAGGGAGCCGGGTCCCAGCAGGCGGTTGATGACCACCACAAAATTGATACTCATGACTACAAACCAGGCAAACAGAAGATCCACATTCTCAAGGCCCAGAAAGGCATCCTTGAGGCTTAACTGATTGATGATGGAGGAAATGAGGGTGAAGACAGCCACAATGATGGCCAGATGCTGAAGGGGGCGGATGAGAACCAGAGAACGAAAGCCGATACGGGCGAAACTGCGCTCAAAGAAGAAAATCTCGCTGAGAAGAGGAAGGGAGCTTCCCAGAAAGCCCATCAGAAAAGCCTGGAGGTAGTCATCCGGGTCTGGGTTGTAGCGGACAACAAGCCAGAGGAGAGCCAAAAAACCGCAGCCGAGCGAGAAACCCAGAATCTGGGTCAGGCTGGTGCGAAAAACTCGGGGAAGTTCCAGCATACCGGCATTTTACACCCGGATTCAGGCGCAATGGGATTCTGATTCATCTTCCTTAAGAGGCAGAAAGAGAATCAGGGTCTTGTAGAGACTCTCCAGAGAAACGGGTTTCATCAGATGATATTGGATCCCGGAGTTTTTGCTGCGTTTCTGATCTTCATCGCAGGCTGCGGCAGAAAGGACGATTATGGATGTTTTCTGGACGCATTTCCTGGCTTCACCCTTGGGAGACGATTCGCCAGAACGACCTTTTTGAAGCGATTCCAGATTTTGTTTAAAGCAAACCCGATCGCCAAACCGAAAAAACGCCGGCCCCTATAATAAAATAGTACCAAAAGCGGTATTGTGAAGGGGCTTTGAAAGAAAAGTGATGCGAAATAGAAAAATCGGGACTTTGTGGGACTGAAGTGCTACAAAAACCTGTTGGTGAAATGATGTTACGCAGAACAGACTGGCTGTTTCTCAGCCTGGCATGGCCCCTGGTTCTTCAAAATGCCCTTAAGGCCTCCTTTCAGGCGGTCGATTCCGTCCTGGTGGCTCGTCTTGGGACAGCTGCGATGGCTTCCGGAGGATTTACAAACCAGATCATGGGTGTCTTTATGCTCATGCTTTTTGCGACATCCGCAGCCATTCAGCCCGTTGTGTCCCAGGCTCTTCAGACTCCTGCCAGAAGAGCAGCTGGCTGGAAATTTGTCTGGATTTCGTCATTTGTATTTCTGGGCCTTGGGGTTCTGCTGTCAGTCATAGGCTGGTGGGGACTTTCCCATATCCTTGAATTCGGCAAACTGGCCCCTGATGTCTGGGTGGAAGCCAGAAGATATCTCCTTTCCCTTCTGCCGATGCTGCCTTTGCTTGCAATGGCCCTGCCCCTTGAGGCTGCGCTCAGGGCAGAGCGAAGGTTAAAGGAAGATCTCTGGATTCGCCTCGTAGGTCTGGCGGTCAATGCCGGACTCAGCATTCTGCTGATTCATGGACTCTATGGTGCCCCTCATTTGGGAGTGGTCGGGGCTGGTCTTGCGACCACGGTTTCCAAGCTGGTGGAGCTGGTCCTTCTGATTGCTGTTGCCGGTCGGCTGGGGCCCGGATTTGAGTTTGGTTCCCTCAGAATTCCCAGGGAGTGGCTCGGCTTTGTCTGGCAGAGCCTGGGAGTCCTTTACATGCAGGAAATCTGCTGGTCTGTTCTTGGGGTTTTCTGGATGCGTTTCTTCTCGGATCTCGGTACCGAGGCCCTGGCACTCTGGCAGTATGTCAGTCAGCTTGATAGCTGGTTGGTCTGGGTTACCAGCGGACTTTTTACTGCCGGAAGCATTCAGATTTCCCGAGAGCTCGGCCGGGGAACCTTTCGCCGGGCCGAAATCCTGGCTTTCAGGAACCTGAATCTGATCTTTCTTATGGGGGTTTGCTGCATCCCGCTGGCTCTTGTGATCCGCCCCTGGATTGAGGGCCTTTATGGCCTTGATGGAGAACTCAGGGAGAAGGCGAGGGTTCTTGGGCTGGTGTTCGCACTGGGAATTCCCATGCGTATGCTGACCATGCAGATTCTTCTGGCAATTCTAAGGCCAGGAGGAGTTTTCCGTTCGACAGCACTTGGCGAGATTTTCCTGTGCTGGGCCCTTGCTCTGCCCCTGATGTTTCTGGTTTCCGCCCAGTCCTGGGCGAATGAAACCTGGCTTTATCTGATGGTACAGCTGAACTGGACTTTTCTGATGCTCTGGTTCCTCTGGCTGATGCGTCAGCGGAGTTGGTTAAGAAGTATTTGAGAAGCTTTTTTAAGTGGCCAATCTTCAGTGCCTGAAATCTGAGTGGCTTCGTAATCAGGCAGGCAGAGCTCTCTTGAAGTACCGTCTACCCGAAAAAGCCTTTCGGTGGGAAATTGAAAATTCAGGCCACTCTTGGGCAGAGTGAACGTGGTCACTGCCCCTTTGAGTCTGGCCATGGGAGAACCCGCGAGAAGGGCTCGTTTCGAACCCTGAAGGGCGATGGAAAGTCCTTCGCCCATGCTGGCGGTAAAAGGGCCTAACAGGGCGATCACGGGGCTTTTGTACTGCCACTCGCCACGGGGATAGCAGTACTCCAGCCAGCGACGACGGATACCGTGATTTTTCAGATCGGTGGTCAGCTCATGAATCTGGTAGCCGGTTTCTTTCTGAATCAATCGCCCCAGAATGCCGCGAGCGACCCGCGTATTCCCTCCGTAGGGAATTTCCCGAAGGTCCAGAATCAGACCGGGGCAATTCCTGAGGCTTTCCAGAGCCTGATCAAAACGGGACACGCTATCCTGGGAATCAGATCCGAAATGCGGATCAGACCCAGTCCGTTTGCCAGAATCTCGGAAGAAATTCCCTGAGCATAGGGGCCCCGTTCCTGATCCTTGAGAAAAGGGATTTCAACTTCTTCAACGTTCGCCTCATGCTGGATTTCAAGTCTTAGGTTCTGATCGCCACGCTTTCCTCCCAGAGTCTGCATGAGTTCCAGCTGGCGCAGATTCGGGCAGGCATCTTCGATCTTTTTTCACCTGAATGCGAAGAATTGTCTTGCCTCTCAGATTCTGGATGGAACTCGAATGACCGGGGCGAATATGAGTGATGATGGCCTGATTGTTTTGAAAGGAAGCAAAGATTTCCATGGAAGATGGGACGGGAGCAAGCATGTCGGAATGGCGGGCATGAAGCTGGGTGTGGGTATCTTCCAAAGCATTGAGAATGGCATTGAATGCCAGAACGGGCTCCATGGATTCATAATTCTGGCGGATTTCTTCACAGGTTTTCTGCCAGGTGGCGGAAATGTCTTCCGGATAGGCAAAGTGAAGTTCAACCTGTTCTATCAGA
>CAZDAM010000115.1:0-9148 GCA_964503595.1 uncultured bacterium | reverse complement strand
GTGGAATCGGCATGACCTATGCATCCTCTGCCGCCACCTATAGCGATGGAGAACAGGGTTTTGACGATACCCTTGATCCCCATACTCTCAAACCCCTCAATATGTACGGCTATTCCAAGCACATGTTTGATTTGTGGCTTTTGCACCAGGGCTGGCTGGAAGGCTTTACCGGAGTCAAGTTCTTCAATGTTTTTGGCCCGAATGAGGAACACAAGGGTTCCATGCGTTCCATGGTTCATAAAGCCTATCATCAGATTCGGGAACGGGGCCTGATTGAGCTTTTCAAGAGCCATCACCCCGATTTTGAAGACGGTAAACAGCTTCGGGATTTCGTCTATGTCAAGGATGTAATCAAAGTCCTCGTTCAGATCCATGAATCCAACCGGGCCTGTGGCCTTTTGAATCTGGGACGGGGAGAGGCCGTAAGCTGGCTGGATCTGGTTCATCCAATTTTTGAAGCCATGGAAATCCAGCCGGATATCCGCTTCATTGACATGCCAAGGGAACTTCGGGAAAAGTACCAGTACTACACCTGCGCCAGAATGACCAAGGCCCAGTCTCTGGGACTGATGGTTCCAAATACTTCCATCCGGGATGCCGTGATGGATACCGTCTCCCACTATCTGATCCCTGGAAACCGGCTGGCTTCCTGAAGCCAGCTGAACCCGGATAAAAAAATCTCCCGGCTGTTACTGGCCGGGAGATTTTTTTATGTCATACCGCACATAGCGCTTAGAAAGCACTGGATATGATATCTTTTACTGACTCTGGGGGTTCTCTGGCCGGCAACGGTGCGAAAAAGTCATAAAAGTTCTTATTTGTTTTTGTGCCGGGAAGCTATGTGCGGAATGTGTTTTTTTTCACTGCTATCGAAAAATCAGATCTGCTGACTCCAGCCAAAATCATATTCACGAAAGCAGTTTCTCAGCATATCCACCGTGGACTGAGGGAGCTTTCCTCTGTCCAGACACTTCAGATTTTCCTTGAGATGAACCAGATTTGTAGTTCCAACCACAGCACAGTCCACTCCATAGGTGAAGACAGCAAAACGCAAGGCCAGCTCCGTCCAGTTATCGTTTTCAGGAGCAAGGCCCATACTTTTCATCCGACCCCAGTATTCCTCACAGTAGTGACCGGAAGGACGATCGGAAAAACGCCAGGGAGCATTTCCAAGAGGACGTTTGGCAATGATTCCCAGCTTACGCTCCTTGGCGTCCCAAAGACCGTGATCCAGAAACCTCTGATCAAAGAGATTGATGCTGGTCATGACCGAGCCGAATCTTCCGGACTTCAAGGCATACTGAACTTCGGAATTGTCTCCGGCATAGGCAATCACGCGAATCTTGCCCTGCTCACGGGCTTTTTCCAGAGCAGAAATCACGTCACCCTTTCTCAAAAGGTCTTCACCACAGGTATGCAGATGAACAATATCCAGACGATCTGTCTTCAGCGTCTGAAGTGCTCTTTCAACACCACCCAAAACACAGTCATAAGTCCAGTCCTCATAGCCGTCCACACCATATCCAACCTTGGTTGAAAGCAGAAACTCATTACGACGATGAGCAAGAAACTTTCCGATCCTTTCCTCTGAAAGACCATAAGATCGGGCTGTATCAATCAGATTGATACCGCAATCCAGAACTCCATTCAAAAGTGTTTCTACCTGAGAATCTTCGAGGCGGGGATCTCCAGCATTTGCTGCGCCAAAACCCAAAGCTGAAACACTTAAGCCTGTATCTCCAAATTGTCGCATATGTAACATAGTTTCCCCCAAATCCAGAAACCAAACAGATATAACGATGCGGATTCTATCAGACTTACGACCTCATTCGCATTGCAGAAATGCGGGCAAGCTCGCGAATCATATCTCCGATCCTGGCAGGTCGGATTAAAATGCCATCTACACCTGTTTTTTGTAGACTCTGCTCCTCCAGACACTCCTTCTGAGACAGAAGCAGCAGAAGAACAAGCTCCGGACGTGCCCTTTTCAGGCTGCGGATATTTTCAAGAGCGGTTTCATCCAAAGAAAGAAGCTCCAGAATCAGACACTGGAAACCATACACACCTCTTAAGCTGTCCAGACTGTCCGACTCCTGAACCTCAAAATCTTCTGCCCGAAGCTGCCAGGACAGGATTTCGCGACTCACAGAATCTTCTCCCACCAGCATAATACTTCTGGGCATTCCTGCCAAAGCCTTGGAAGCAAGACTGTCCTTTTCAGTCTCGTAGGGCTTCAAAGAAACTTCAAAATGGAAAGTACTGCCCTTGCCAATCGTACTTTCTGCCCATAAACGGCCCTGCATGGCACGAGCGAGTTCGTAGCTGATAGCAAGTCCAAGCCCTGTCCCTCCAAACTCCCGACGAATCTCGGAACTGGATTGCACAAACGGCTCAAAGATATCGTTAAGCCTTTCTTCCTCAATCCCGATCCCATTATCCTTCACCCAGAGATGAAGACCCTTTTCCGGTTGGAAGTCTCCCCCCACCTCCACTCTTCCCTGTTTGGCAAATTTAATCGCATTCGTAACCAGGTTGATCAGAATCTGCCGGATCCGGCCTTCATCTCCAAAAAGCTGAGAATCCCCGGTTTCAGGGATCTGAAAAACCAGCTCCACTTTCTGCTCCCTGGCCCGATCGTCAAACATGGACACTGTCTTCTTCAGAAGCTCATGCCAGCGAAAAGGATGATTCTCAATTTCAACCCGGCCATTCTCCACTCTGGAAACTTCCAGAACGTCATCAATCACAGAACGCAAAGCCTCACAGGAATATTCCATCAATTCCAGGGTACGCTCCCGATCCTTGGTCTCCAGAGGTCGCCTCAAAAGCCCGACAGCACCAATCAGAGCTCCCAGGGGAGAGCGGATTTCATGGCTGAGGTTGGCCAGAAAGAGGGTTTTGGAACGACTCGCCTTCTCCGCTTTGGATAAAGCCATACTCACAGTCTGTTTTTCCCGGACCTGCATATAGTGATCCCGCATGACGGCAAGCAGAATCAGAATGGAAAGCACGAAAACAAAGATTCCGACCCCGCCCATGAGCTGGCGGGCTGCCCGAGCTGTATAAATACCCTCGCCCGGTGGAGAAAAACGCAGGACAGCCACCCATCCTGTCGTCGGGATTCGATGGGCGATCAGATATTTACCATCTGCAGAAAGAATCATCGAAGACGGCTTTTCATTCTTGAGAACAGGTTCCATCGCATCGCGGACATCAAAATCCTTGAGACCAGCATAATTCAAAACCATACTGGCTGCTTCTGAGGGCATTCCCGGGTGTTCAACCAGAAGAGCATCTCCCTCTGAATTGAAAAGCATGAGTTGAATTTCCTGCAAATCAAACCACTGCCGAAAATCCCTCAGAAAAATTTCAAGACTGATGTCATGTCCTACTACTCCGGCAAAATACCCGTCCAGAATGACCGGGCAGATCACGGAAATTACCCACATTCCCGCATCCGGTTCCCAAAGAAGCCTGGTCCAGTCCGTTTTATGATCGGGATTGTTCTCTGGCCTGGCCAGATCCAGCCAGTCCGTTCCCTCATAGCTCAGATTGGGAGATGCCTTATAGATAAAGTCAGAAAGACCCGGCCAGTAGATAGTCAAGCCTCCATGCCCGGGAACGAACCAGCTGTTTTCCGCAGCCCCTGACATGGCTCCAAGACCATAGATCCCTAAAAATTCACTGGATGCCTTAAGCCAGCCCAGGGCCTTTGGAGTCCTTTCCGCCTGACGGGAAACAATAACCTGGGCATCTGTTACTCTGACTGATGGAGAACGGCGGGTTCTTAAAGAACCATCACCAAAATCCTCCCAGATGACTTCCGCCTGTTCCAAAGACAGCGGTTCAGAATTCCTCAGAGAAATTTTCAGATTTTCAGCCATACGCAGGGCTGAATCTTCCAGACGAGTCGCCTGATTCCCAAAATCCCGGCACCACTGAGTAAAAAGCCGGTGCTTGTCAGCAAGTTCAAGATCCAGCATGGTCTGGTTCAGGGTAGATTTTGCCCAGAACCAGGCTGGCATCAGAATCAGAACGGATGCCAGAAGCGAGGAAAGAAGAACCCGCAAGATCAGTGATTTTTTGAATATAAACATGCGTCAGACAAGAAGACCTTTAACACGAAATTCTACTCCCTATAGCCGCGTGGAGCAAAATCTAAAAATCCCTTGTTCGTGTTTTATGACGCTTAATAGTTATATTTTCCTATTTTTTATTGCCCTTAGATCTCCCTGAACCCAGGCAAAGGGTTTTTGCAGATGACTCACCCCCAGACCCATCAGTCGAATCCGGGAATCGGTGGGAAGATCCGCCAGAATCCCTTTGAGAAATGCCACAAACTCCCTTACAGATTCAAACGGCACATCCCTTGAAAGACTGCGGCTGATGGTTCTGAAGTCCCCAAAGCGGATTTTGGCACAAAGGGTTGTGCCTACCAGTTTTTTCTTTCTGAGGCGTTCCTCAAGCTCCTGGCAAAGAGGATCCACGCGCAGGGCAAGTTCATTCAAGGACAAATCTTCAGCATAGGTATGCTCAACAGAAATTGATTTTCTTTCCCGGTAAGGAGCCACTTCCCTTTCATCCTCACCCATACAGCGCTGATAAAGTTCAGCTCCCCAGGAGCCCAGAATTCCTCTTAACTTCTGAACCCCAGCCCGGCGGGCATCTCCGGCGGTAATCAGATCATAATCCTTTAATTTTTCGGAGGCTCTTGGTCCCACCCCAGGAATCTTGGAAAGCGGGAGGCTCTGCAAAAATTCCTCTGCCTTTGAAGGTGGAATCACAAAAATTCCATCCGGCTTATTCTGATCGCTGGCAATTTTTGCCAGGAATTTGCAGTAACTCACCCCGGCGGAACAGGTCAGGCTAAGCTTCTCGCGGATTTCATGGCGAATGGCCTGGGCCACTGCTGTTGCCGAACCCATTTCCTTTGCCCTGGTGCTGACATCAAGCCAGGCCTCATCTAAAGCCAGTGGTTCAATCCGATCCGCATAGCGGCGAAACACCTGATGAATCTGATCCGAAATTTCCCGATACCGCTCAAAACGGGGAGCAATCACAATTCCCTGGGGACAGAGTTTTTTGGCCCGGGCCAGTGGCAAGGCTGAGCGCACTCCGAATTTACGGGCCTCATAACTGGCGGCACAGACCACCGAGCGGGGTCCATCGTAGGCAACAATCAGGGGTTTTCCCCGATATTCGGGGTGATCCAGAGCCTCAACCGAGGCATAGAATGCATCCATGTCAACATGGAGAATACGACGATGGGGATCCACAGAAACATCATCCTGTGAATCCCCATCAAAATCAAACCGGACTTCAAATCAGCGCGAAGCCTCCACGGCATAGAGAACACCCAGGCGGGCAAACTTGGCAGCATGGCGGGCATTTCCACCAGACTGGGAAATCAGATCCCGATCTGTATGGATATGGGGATTATGATTTGAAAATTTGGCCTCTGTGGGAAAGCTTGCAGCATAGCCCTGACGGGTCCAGGAAGCGTGATCCGAGCAGCCGTAACCACATTTGCCGGTATCCCACTTCAAATCCTTGAGGTAGTTATCAATCAGACCTTTCAGGAATTCATTCTGCTGGACACTGGTATAGTCCTCGTAGAGGTAGATATCCCGATCGGAGCCCTGGTAGTTGGTCATATCAAGCTGAAGAACCCCGGCAACCTTGACCCCTTCCGACTTGTAGCGGGTTGCAATTTCATTGGAACCCCGAAGCCCGACTTCCTCAGCGGCATAAGCCATGAATTTCACCGTACGGCGAGGTTTGAAGTCTGCTTCTGCAAGCACGCGCAGGATTTCTGTCAAAGAGGCAATACCTGAGGCATTGTCATCCGCTCCCGGAGCATGAACATGGGAACCTCCCCAGCCTGCGGTGGAGTCCAGATGCCCTCCCAGAACCAGCACTTCATCTGCCATGTCTGATCCCGGAATGGTGACAATGACTGATTTCTGGGGAAAGCTGGCATGGGTGAAGAACTCGACGGTAGCTCCTGGAATGTCCTGAATCAGACCACTCCATTTTTCATGGATCCATTCTGAAGCCCTGATCCCATCCGCAGAGCGGTAATAGCGGTTCTTGAAGGAGGCAAGCTCCTCGATCACGGCCCGGATATTGGCTTCTTCCACTTTTCTTTCCAGAAGGCGGGCAAGCAGAGGCTCATCCATCTGAAAATCAGGGCGCAGACGGCGGGACAGTTCCTGAAATGTTGCCGAGTCTTCCAGAACGCTTCTGGCCTGAGCTTCGTTTTCATGCACGATATAGCCACCGCAGCGACCGAATTTTTCATGCATCATGTGAGACAGGCGATCCAGATCGCTTTCTCTGATGGTGGCCATGGCAATGCCGTTGGCCTCCGAGTAGAGATTGAAAGTTCCCCGGCTCAGGTTTCTGGCTTCCAGGACGGCATCGGAATCAAGCGTGATGAAGACCGGTGTATTGGCTGATGTGAGGTTCAAAAGACCGGAAAAAACGGCCAGGCGAAGCAGATTACGCATATCGGGTTTCCTTTCAGCGGGCCGCTTCCACGGCAAACACAGCCCCAAGACGGGCAAATTTGGCAGCATGAGCACCCGAAGCATCCCCATTCTGCAGGGTGTCTTTTTCAGTGTGGACAAATGGACTGTCCTCACTCATTTTGGATTCGGAAGGATAGGTCGTAGCAAAGCCCTGGGCCGTCCAGGAAGCATGATCCGAACAGGCATAACCACAGCGGCTGTAGTCCCAGCTCAGATCCGTCAGATACGTCTCAATCAGATCCGTGACAAAGCGGTTGAGCATGGGGTTGGTATAGTCATCAAAGATGTAGATATCTTTTTCCGAGCCGGGGTAGTTGGTCATATCAAGCTGCATGACCCCCACAACCTTGCGTCCTTCTTTTCTGTAGGTTTTGGCCAGATCTCCTGAACCTCGCAAGCCTACTTCTTCGGCAGCATAGGCCATGAACTCCAGAGTTCTGCGGGGCTTGTAGCCAATCTCGACAATGGCACGCATGGCCTCGGTCATACTGGCAATCCCGGAAGCATTGTCATCCGCACCGGGAGCATGCACATGAGAGCTGCCGAAGCCTGCAATCGAGTCCAGATGGCCCCCGATCACAACGACTTCATCCTGAATATCGCTTCCGGCAAATGTCACCACGACGGATTTCTGGGGATATCCCTTATGGCTGACGTAGCGCACACTGGCTCCTGAAACATCCTTGATAATGCCCTGCCACAGATCATGCACCCATTCCGAAGCCCTGATTCCGGTTTCGGACTTGTAATACCGGTTGTGCATGGAAGACATGTCTTCGATCACCTGGCGTACCCTGGCAGTCTGAATTCTGGAATCCGCTGCTTTGGCCAGAACAGGCTGATCGATCACAAATGGGGGATTCAGCTGGCGTGTCAGGCGCTTGTAATGGTAGGCATCCTCAAGAGATTGCCGGGCTGCTTCTTCGGAATCATGCACCCGATAGCCACCACAACGGCGATGACGATCGTGCATCATGTGAGAAAGCTCATCAAGACTGGATTCGGGAACTTCCAGAACCGCGATGCCATCGGCCTTCTGAAGCATCCGCATGCCGCCATCCCGAATACTCATGAAGCGGGTGGTTTCAACAGCATCCTGATCCACAGTGATAAAAACACGGCCCTCGGCCTGCAGAAAACCATAACAGACGGCAAGTCCCAGAAGATATTTACGCATAGTTTTCTCCAGAATTTCAGTAAGAATAATAATTATAAGATTGGATTGGAGAATGGCAAGGGGATCAGTCCGAACTTTCCTCTTCTTCGTGAAAGCGGGCGGCATAATGTTCGGAAATCAGGCAGATCGCCTCAATCACCTGTTCAATATGATAACGGGATGACTCCACCTCTCCTGCGTTATAGTCCCCACCCCAGACCGGAATTCCCAGAAGACAGGTCATGGAGGTTTTCTCGCGGTAGACATCAGACTCATCACCACTTGCAACCGGATCCGGGCAGTCCTCATACATGTCAAAATCCATGTCAATCAGAGCATCCTGCAGGAAGGTCTGCATTTCTTCGGAAAAGCATTTTTCAATCACAAAGTCTGCTTCTGTCGGCGTGCCGGTCACATCAATGGCAATGACGATATCATCGTCCTGAACATCTTCAGCCACCCTGCGGGCTCCGGCCATGTCGATCTCCTCACCTTCCGTGAGCTCAATTCTGATGTGGCGGGAAAACATCCGGCCAGAAAAATAGGCTGCCATGAGGCAGTGGACCCCGATGAAATTGTCCATATGGCCCAAAAGCTGGCCATCCCCCAGATCTTCCATGCGATGTTCCTGAAAATTGGTATCTGCATGTGCGGAAAAAATCAGCATTTTCTTCTCCTCCACTCATAAAAAAAGCCCCCGGCGAACCGGGGGCTGACTGGGCTTTTTACTTACCCTGCGAAGCCGCAATCAGATTCAGGGCGCTTCCGGCCTTGAACCATTCGATCTGCTGGGCATTGTAAGTGTGATTAAGCTGGCACTCGTGAGTCGTGCCATCAGAATTCTCGATTTTAAGAGTCAGGGGGCTTCCTTCAGTAAAGCTTCCAAGACCCAGAATACTGAGATTCGAATCTTCCATGACCTTGTCATAGTCAGCAGGATTGTTGAAGGTCAAAGCCAGCATGCCCTGCTTTTTGAGGTTGGTTTCATGAATCCTTGCAAAGGATTTCACGATGATGGCCACGCCACCGAGATGACGTGGTTCCATGGCGGCATGCTCACGACTGGAGCCCTCGCCGTAGTTTTCATCTCCAACCACAACCCAGCCAATGCCTTCGGCCTTGTATTCACGCGCCACAGCTGGCACTTCCTTGACCTCACCCGTGAATTTGTTCTTGATCGCATTCACTTTATTACTGAAAGCATTGATGGCTCCAATCAAGAGGTTATTGGAAATGTTATCCAGGTGTCCCCGGTACTTCAGCCAGGGTCCAGCCATGGAAATATGGTCTGTTGTACATTTCCCCTTGGCTTTGATCAGAAGGGCCAGATCAGTGTAGTCCTTACCATTCCAGGGAGCAAACGGAGAGAGTTCCTGCAAACGATCGGAATCTTCCGCAACCTGGACTGAAATGCCTTCCCGGTTGGCCGGTGGCCTCAGAAGGCCATCTTCATCCTTGACGA
>CAZDAM010000114.1:0-9386 GCA_964503595.1 uncultured bacterium | reverse complement strand
TTTAGCCGATGCCTCGCTTCAACTGCTCGGGAAGCGAGGCAAAAAATGGTGAGCACAAAACCTGAATTGAGTCAGCGCCGCCAATGCAAGCTGCTCAATCTTTCACGCTCAACTCTGCACTATACCCAAAAAGGTGAGAGTGCGGAAAATCTGCGCTTGATGAATATCATCGACAAACAGTTTATAGAGACGCCGTATTATGGTTCACGCCAGATGATGCGTTTTTTGAAGCGCCATAAGCATCAGTGTGGCCGTCATCGTGTACGTCGCCTGATGCGCTTGATGCGTCTTGCTCCGATTTACCAAGAGCCCAATACCAGCAAGAGGAACCCGGAACATAAAGTTTATCCGTACCTTCTCAAAGGACTCGATATCAACCGACCCAATCAGGTCTGGTGTGCGGATATCACCTCAATTCCAATGGAGTCTCCGGCAAACTCGGGGCGATTCATGAAAAAGGTGCTTCGGCTCTCTTGATGCCCGTTTCTTGCCGTCGACAACTGTTCGACCTGTCTGATGAGATGGCAACGAAAATTGATGTTCAGTTTTATTCAGATGCTAAAGACGCACTTTTGAAAGCAATTGTAGAATAACATAGCTTTCTGAATTGCCCAGAGGCCAGAGCAAGAAAACCGGGGGATGCCTCGAATTTCCCGGTGCATAGTGCTAGGATACGGGCTCCCTAACCGTTAATAGATGGAGGATGCATGACCATCCAGCTGGATCTGGTGCAAACCGGGGGCCTGGCCATGCTTGTCTTGTTTGCAGGCCGGTTTCTGAATCGAAAAATTGCTTTTCTGAGTCGCAACAATATCCCTGAACCTGTAGTTGGAGGCATGGTTTTTGCCTTTCTGACCTGGTTCCTGTTTGCCAGTTATGGGGTGGAATTCACTTATGACATGAGCCTCAAGGGTCCTTTGATGCTGACCTTCTTCACGACGGTGGGACTGGGAGCCAGCTTCAAGCTTCTGCAGCAGGGGGGACCCAAGGTTCTTCTGTTTCTGGTTCTGACTTCGGTCTATCTCATGATCCAGAACACGGTGGGGATTTCGGTGGCGTGGCTGACTGATATGCATCCTCTGTTTGGTCTTCTTGGAGGCTCGATTACTCTTGCGGGCGGACATGGAACCGGGGCAACCTACGCTGGCATTTTTGCCAAATCCCAGAATCTGCAGGCATCTATGGAGCTTGCCATGGCCTGTGCCACTTTCGGGCTGGTTCTGGGGGGCATTATCGGTGGTCCGGTTGCCAAGAGACTGATTACTCTTCATAACCTGAAACCGACCCATCAGGATGATTCACCAACCAGAGCCGAGACGATTACCTTTGATCCTGAAGATGAAGATCATGTCACTCCCATGAAGATGATGGAAACCATGCTCATCATTGCGATCTGCATTGTTCTTGGAGGAGTCATTTTCCAATATCTGAAGGCCCAGGGAATTGCCGCTCCTTCCTTCATCTGTGCTCTTGGTGTGGGGATTGTAATTACCAATCTTTGTGAATGGACCGGAATCTACAAAATCCACAAGGAGTCCGTGGATCTGTGCGGGACCATCGGCCTTTCGATCTTCCTGTCCATGGCCCTGATGTCGCTTCGGTTATGGGAGCTGATGAATCTGGCTGGGCCAATGCTGATTCTTTTGATGGTTCAGACTACAACCCTGGCGGCCTTTGCCTATTTTGTGACCTTTCGGGTCATGGGGAAAACCTATGATGCCGCGATTATGGCAGGGGGTCACTGCGGTTTTGGAATGGGGGCGACTCCTACGGCAGTTGCCAATATGGAATCCTTGACGGCCCGTTTCGGGGCATCTCCGGAGGCCTTTCTGGTGGTGCCGATGGTGGGGGCCTTCTTCATTGATATCACCAATGCATTTACCATCACCCTGTTTTTAGGGCTTCTGGGATACTGAGGTGGGGACTATGGTTTTACGTATACTCCTAATTGCTTTATCCCTTCTCATCAGTGGCTGTAAACCGGGTCCGGATTCGGATGGACTCAAAGCGGAAATTCAGGCCAAGCTGGATACCCGTTTCGGGGAAGGACTGTTCTTCATTCAGGAGCTGTCCCGTGAAGGGAGCTATCCTTTTCAGGAACTTGGTGACCCGACCGAAAGACTTCTGCTTTATTACGATGCCAATATTCTTTTCATGAAGGATTATTCTCTTTCCGAATGGGATCAGCTCGACAAGTCAGCCCTGGCGTCTGTGCTGGGAGCTGGACCACTGGGGGTCAAAGGGGTCCGAAAAGAAGGGAATTCCAAGGGCGATCATCTGATGATCCATGGAACCAGTACCTACGAGAAGAAGGGTAATGACTGGGTCAGTTCCATGCATATCGCTCCCCAGGCCAATGTGGAAGCTGATGCTCCCAGAAGCTTTGATGAGGATGGGGAGATTGATACAACTCTTCCGACCAGCCGTCTTCTGAATGAGATTGAAACCCGACTGAGAACGCTTCGGCGCAGCAAGGGAACCGAACTTTTTGAAATTGAGGGAGATCTGGAATCCTCGCTTTTGTCGGTTGAACTCAGACTGGATGCCCTCGAAGGCCGTGAATCCCTTCTGGCGGGTCGCCAGAGCGGAGAATATTTCCGTCTTTCCGAAGCCATGCAGGAGCTTTATGGCAAGCGGGGAGAAGAGCTTCGGGCCTATGCCACTTCGGGAAGCGATCAGAACCTGAGTCTTCTGAATCAGGGGCTGGGGACTTTTGCCATCAGCCAGAACGATGTGGCCCACCGCTACTACCGGGAAGGTCATCAGGAACTCAGAGCGGTTGCATCCCTCTATCCTGAACTGATGCATATTGTTGTCAGCCGCCAGAGCAAGATCAGCCAGCTTTCGGAACTGAAGGGTCGCAAGATCAGCATTGGCCAGAAAGGCTCGGGAACACTGGAGAATGCCCGCCTGATTCTCAGATCCTCTGGACTTAAGGATGAAGATTTCATCGAGGTCAGGACCCTGGAATCCCGTCAGGCTCTGGATCTTTTGGTGTCTGGGGAACTGGATGCAGTGTTTCTGACCATGGCCGTTCCATCCCGTATGCTTGAAGAAGCCTCTTCAAAAGCCCGGCTTTCCCTGATTCCCATTCCCCAGAAAGCTCGTGATGAAGCCTTGAAATCCGAGCCCTGGCTGGTGAAGGCCAGCATTGCCAGAAACTCCTATTCCGGGGTGGAGGCCGATGTGCCTACGCTTGGCGTGACCGCGATGGCATTGACCCGCAAGGATACTCCGGCCCGCCGGGTGGAGGACTTCCTGTCCCGGCTTTTTGATGCCAATAGTGATTTTGGCAGTCAGTTTGGTATGGCTCACTATATTACGACCCGTACGGCAACGGTTGGAATTGGCATGCCTCTGCATGACTCAGCCCTCCAGTTCTTTCAGGGGCGGGGTGTCCAGTTGACAGAGTGAAACAGGTTTTGCTGCAAACCGGTTTCGCTGTTATGTTGTGTGACTATGGAAATTTCAGAAACGTCTTTTAAAGAAATCGGGGTTTTTGAACTGGGCCGCCTGCTTCTTTTGCCGGGCACAACGGGCCATTTCCGCATTTTTGAGCCCCGCTACTGCCAGATGCTCAAGGATGCCCTGCTGACCAACCGTAAGTTTGCACTTGGGGTGACTCTGGATGCGGAAGGCGGCTCATCCTCTCTTGGGATTCATCCTCAGGGCTGTCTGGGTCATATCGAGGAATGTCGTCACGATACGGACGGGTCCTTTCGGATCAAGATGCGCGGAGAAGAGGAAATCCGGTTTCTGGAAGAAGTCGATTCCGATCGGCTGTACCGCCGTTTTCGTTTTGCGCGCCGGGGACGTCGGGATGGGCGCGAGCTGGCCGAAGCCTCCATGATGCCCGTGATGCACAATCTTCTGGACTGGATTGTAGCCAATGCCACCGCCCAGGATGCGGAAATCTGGGCCAGTACTCTGAAAGCCGGCAGCTTCGAACACCTGATCAACCAGCTTTGTGTGGCCTTTCCTTTTGGAGCCGACGAGCAGGGAGCCCTGATGGCCTGTGAAGGGGGCATTCCCCGGGCTCATCTGCTGCTGGAATTCTCATCCCATCTCTTCAAGAAAGATTTTCTGGAACTCGAGAAAACCCTGAATTGAGGAAGACATGCTTTGTCCCTGTCAGTCTGGCCTTTCCTTTGAGGATTGCTGCAGCCCCGCACTTTCTGGAATTTCCTGGCCTCAGACACCGGAAAAACTGATGCGTTCCCGCTATACGGCCTATGCCCTGAAGAATGTGGACTGGCTGGTGGAAACCTGGGCTGAGTCCGAGCGGGATAGCCTGGATTTCTTTGCTCTGGAAGAAGAGCTTAAGAATCTTGAATACACCGGACTCAAAATTCTGGAAGCCAGAGGAGATCGGGTCAGCTTTGAGGCCCGCCACCGCGAAGCCGGAGGGCGGGGGGGCAGACTCAAGGAAAATTCCCGATTCATTCAAAAAGATGGCCGCTGGTATTACCTCAATGATCAATAGCCCCGTCACAGGGGAAAGGGAATTATGAAATCAATTCTTGTTTCATTTCTGTTCTTGCTCCCCGGTCTGGTTTTTGCCGGATCCATTCAGGAAAAGACGGTTCTCTATCGCGATGGGGATACTGTTCTTGAAGGGTTTGCCGCCTGGCCAGATACCCCGGAATCCAAAGCCGGAATTCTGATCATCCATGAATGGACAGGACCCGGAGAATACGTCAAGCGCCGGGCCCGTCAGCTTGCCAGCATGGGCTATGCCGCATTTGCCGTGGATATCTATGGCAAAGGGGTTCGCCCTCAGGCCGGGGCCGAAGCCGGGAAAATCGCCGGCTATTACAAATCAAATCCGGCAGAATTTCGTCACCGGGCCCAACTGGGTCTGGATCAGCTAAGAAACCTTCCTCAGGTGGATCCTCACCGTCTGGGTGCCATGGGGTACTGTTTCGGCGGGACAGGGGCTCTTGAGCTGGCCCGTTCGGGGGCTGACGTCAAGGCTGTGATCTCGTTTCACGGGGGGCTTGGGACCAAGGAAGCTGCCCGGCCGGAAACCTTCGAGGCGGAAGTCCTGGTCCTGCATGGGGCTGAAGATCCTCATGTACCTGCCGCAGAAATTGAGGGCTTTCTGACTGAAATGAAAAACGCTGGTGTCACGTATACCTTTACCGCCTACTCCGGGGCTGTCCATGCTTTCACCAACCCGGCCGCAGGCTCGGATCCATCCAGGGGAGCGGCGTACGATGCCCGGGCAGATCGACTGAGTTTTGCTGCAATGGCGAGATTTTTTCGAGAAAGTTTACGAAAATGAAAAGTTTTTCCTGCGATCGGTTGACGCTTTTTCAGATCTCGTTAGAATCGGATCGCAACCTTTGTGAGTACGGTTTCTAAAGCCTTGGACAACCGTGAGTATGACAAGGAGTCTATAAATGAAGAAGATTTTGTTCGGATCCCTCGCTCTGATGGGCGCCAATCTTCAGGCCGCTGAAATCGCACCTGATGTAGCCGCCCGTTTCGCCCAGGATGGTCAATCCCGCGTCATCATTACCTTTCATGACAAAACCAACCGCAACCGCCTGAGCTTTAAGGGTTCCCAGGAAGAAGTCAGCCGCACTCTGCGCGCTAACTACACTGTTGCCAGCCGTGGTGTAAAATCCCTGCTGAACAATATCGGTATGCGTTCCCGCGCCCGGATCGAAAGTGAATTCTGGGCTGCCAATGCCATGGTTGCCGAAGTGGATAACTCCCTTCTGGAAGCGATTGCCAATGATGCCGACGTAGCCCAGGTAACCCTGGATCGCGTGATTCCTTTCGAAGAACTGCCAGCCAACAGCGGTGCTGACGTTCAGGAAGACGAGTGGACTTATGGTCTGAAGGTCCTGGGCGTGGACAAAGTTCGCGAAGCCTACAACCTGACTGGTAAAGGCATTACTGTAGGGGTTCTCGATACCGGTATTGATGCAGAACACCCTGATCTGAAAGGCAAGGTCATTGCCTGGGCTGATTACGCAGGTGACAGCGAAACTCCTAAAGATGCTCACGGTCACGGGACTCACTGTGCCGGTACCATTGCTGGCGGTAACGCTGGTGGCAAGCACATTGGTGTTGCTCCCGACGTAAAACTGATCATCGGACGTATCTTCGGTGATTCCGGCAGTGCAACTCTTTCCGGCATCATTGGCGCCATGAACTGGATGACAGATCCTGACGGCAATGCCAACACCAATGACTTCCCACGTCTGATCTCCAATTCCTGGGGTGGACGTCAGGGCAGCATGGCTAAAGAGCAGGCTATGTGGAATATCGTCCAGACATGGCGTGATCTGAACATTGTTCCCGTCTTCGCAGCCGGCAACAGTGGTCCTCGTCCAAAAACCGTCGGAACTCCCGGCGGATACCCACACAGCTTTGCTGTTGCTGCTACAGACAGCAATGACAAAGCCGCTTACTTCTCCAGCCGTGGTCCCATCGTCTGGGAGGGCGAGTCCTATGTGAAGCCTGATATTGCAGCTCCTGGTGTGAACGTATACAGCGCCAAGCCAGGGGGCGGATACCAGAAAATGAGCGGAACTTCCATGGCTTGTCCTCATGTGGCTGGTCTGACTGCTCTTCTGCTCCAGGCTAATCCTGCTCTGACCGTTCCTCAGGTTGAGGAGCTTCTGTCCTCCACTTCCGTGGATCTGGGTGAAGAGGGCAAGGACAACACTTACGGACAGGGACGTGCGGACATCATGGCTGCTGTTGAAGCTGCCAAAGGTGTAAACAACAATCAGCGCACCAACTTCCAAAGCATTTTCGGCGAGGAATAATCGACTGAAAAGCCGCTGAAACGGGGCGGAAGAGGTCTTCGGGCTTCTTCCGCCCTTTTTTTTACTATGCAGAATATCAAATTAAAGTTTATCGAACTGAAGAGAGAAGAATCAGCATCGTTTCAAAGAGCCCGTCACTATTTTCATGGCGATACGGGCCAACCTTCCCAGTCTGCCGCTCTTGAGAGGCTGAAGCTCAGAAAGCGTCTGATGCGTTTTCTCGATGGTCTTGGCAAAATTGAGCTTCAGGAGCTTTGCCGGGAACTTGAGCTTGAGCCTGCCCAGCAAATCTGGCAGGATGAAGCCGGACTGCGCCGCTTTCTGGCCCAGTGCCCGTTACCCGATAGGAAACCGGATGTTTGATACGCTTACTGCATTTCTGGCTGGAATGATGATGCCAGCCCAGGCTGCCATCAATGCCCAGCTTGGACGGGCCCTGCAATCTCCAGTCATGGCGGCTTTTGTTTCTTTCCTGGTTGGCACTCTCTGTCTCTTTGTCTGGGTCATCTGTCAGAAAACGAGCTGGCCATCCCTGAATTCGTGGATGGGCATGCCACCCCGACTGTTTCTGGGTGGGCTGATTGGAGCCCTTTTTGTGGCCCTGATCACGATTCTCATTCCCCGACTTGGAGCAGCGAATATGGTGGCTTTTGTCCTGGGCGGGCAGATCTGCTCAAGCCTTCTTCTGGATCATTTCGGCCTTCTGGAGCTTCCCCAGAGAACTCTGAGCCCCTTAAGGGCTTTCGGGGCTGTTCTGGTTCTTGGCGGTATCTACCTCATCCGCCGCTTCTAAAAACCCCTGAAACTCCTCATCTGCCTGAATCAGGGCCATACTGTCAGAATCCGGATAATGCCTGGCAACATGCTGGATGAATTTCCGGCTTAAATCCGGGCGGTTCCTGCGTCTGGCAAGTTCAGCAGCCCACACCAGGGCATTGTCGGCCAGACTGGAGCGGGGAAAGTCGCGGGCAAAATGGTAGAAGGAGTGAAGGGCCTCCGGATCCTCGGTATCCAGCAGCCTGAGGGCGTCTTCCCAGGCTTTTTTTTCTTCTTCCTTCGGAGTATCCAGCTTTTCAAGCCAGTGATGGATATAGCGCTTCAGAGGTGTTTGGGGGAAAGTTCTCAGAAGTCGTTCCAGAAGAGCTCTGGTTCTTTGCTGTTCCCCTCTGGATTCCATGTACATGGCGGCCTCGTAAAGAGCCCTTTCCCGAACTTTTGGGTCTTTGGACTGTACCAAACCGGCAAGAAGTTTCCAGCCCTCTTTGGCATCTTCATGGCGTAACAGCTGACGAACCCTGGTGAGTGATGGGTGATTTTGCATAAAGGTATTTTGAATCCCAATGCATAGATCTGTCAAAAATAAACCCTGTGTTACAATACCTGGCCTTTTGGAGGTAGCCGTGCAGCGTATCCTGCTTGTCTTTTTTCTTGTTCTGTATCACACAGTGAGTCATGCCAATCCGTTTTTAAAACTGGAAGCAGCAACATCCATTCAGTCTTTGTGGATCTATAAGATCGGCCCGCGTGACGGGCTTGAAATTGTTGTTCAGGGCGTCAAGGAATTTGAGCGCAAGGGGTTTGGGGATGAGCTTGAATTCGTGGTCACGGATGATGGCCATGTCAATGTTCCACTGGTAGGTCTGATCAAGGCAGAAGGGCTGACGACAACAGAACTGACCCGCAAGCTTGAAAAAGCCTATACCAAGTATGTCACTCAGCCCCAGGTTTCTGTCGTGGTCAAGCGCTACCGCTCCCGTCTGGTCTATGTTCTGGGCAAGGTCTTTCAGAACGGAGCCATTCCGATCCGTCACGAAAAAACCACCCTGTTTGAAATCATTGCCGAAGCGGGAGGGTTTTCCTCCAAAATGCCATCCGTTGAGGGGCTGATTCTCAATGAACCGGATATGCGTAATGTCTACGTGATTCGAAATAATAAGAAATACGTGGTGAATCTGTACGATCGCCTGATCAACAAGTCTGATGACGAACCATTTTTCGTGCAGGCTGAAGACCGGGTTTTTGTTCCTGAACCGGTTGAAACCGTATCCGTTTTGGGTGGGGTCAAGAAATCCGGCAATTTCAACCTGAAATCGGGACTGACCCTTTTGCAGGCTGTTGCTCTGGCGGGCTCCTTTACAGAAAACGCTCGCCGGGATGCCGTTCAGGTACTGCGCAAAAACGAGAAAGAACTGGTCCGGGTCAATGCCGTACGGATTTTCGAAGGCCGCGAACCTGATTTTGCCCTGAAGGCTGGGGACGTCATCTATGTTGCCGAGTGGTGATCGCCAGATTCACCTTCTGGATTACTGGCAGGTGATTCTCAAACGAAGGGTTGGAATTCTCTTCACCACTGCCCTGACGCTGATCGGGGCTTTTGTTTTCAATCAGGTGGCCAGTCCTGTCTATCAGGCCCGTTCCCGTCTGCTGATTGAGGAAAAACTCGAAGATGTCAATCTGACCAAGAATATTCTGCTGCCCTATCAGAAGGAGTTTTTTGATACCCAGCGGGAAATTCTGGAATCCGAGCCGGTTTTTGAAGAATCCGTCATGGCTCTGGGACTTGCAACCCAGCCAATCGAGCCCGGCATTGTCGATGTGATTGTC
>CAZDAM010000113.1:0-9420 GCA_964503595.1 uncultured bacterium | reverse complement strand
ACCAGAGGGTGTTTTCAAAGTCAGGGCGACCAGGCCGTTTTTGACACAGTAGAGGAACTCCGGGATCACTCCAGGCGAATAGAGTTCTGTGAATGCTTTGACGTCAAAACCATGGACAGAACTCATAATGAATCTGACAGAATCCTGACCAACGCCTGCAATCATTTCTTCAAGCCTTAATCCTTCCATGAATCATGTCTCCATTCACGATTGATAACCTCATCGAGATTCGCAGGGCAGTGGATGCCCATGCTCCGCTCTTTGCAGGGGATCTTCAGGATAATATTGTACATGCCAATGATAAGTTCTGTGATATTTCCGGATATTCCCGTGAAGAGCTTACAGGGGCCAATCACAGGATTCTCAAGTCGGGTATTCACCCCGTGAGACTCTTCGTTTCTTTCCAAGCCTTTGAGAAAGAATGACCTGATCGTATTTCTGAAGGCATATTTTAGCCTGAATTTAGTTTGAGATCGTCAAAAACGGACTAGATCCGCGATCTTTTGTGATGATCCCTGCTTCCCTTCGATCGCGAACAGGGTGGGCTGATCTAGTATGCCGCCCTAGTTTGTTTTTGCCCGTTTCGGGTTGTTCAGGTCTCACATGAATTCTCGCTCACTTTATGCAATTGCCGTTGGACTTACCGTTATGGTTCTGGCCTATTGGCTCAGCCCGACAGATCCTGGAATTCAGAATCTTCCCCCTGCCCAAAGAGCAGAAATTCTTCAAACTCCGCCTGCCATGGAAAGTCGGGAAGAGATTCTTAAGGGGCTGGATGCGGGAAGCCCGGTGGCCTTGTCCCAGGCTTTGGTATACCTCAGGCGTCATGAAGATGTAGAGCTGGCAAAGGCCTTGGGTCATGCTTTTGAAAAGCAGGGTCAGGCGGACAGGGCATGGCTGTTTTTCCTGAGAGGACTGGGAGAAACCCCTGGCCCTGAAGAGCTTCTTGAACTTGCCCGGAATCGACCTTCCCAGGCTTCTGCTGAAGGATTGAAATGGATTTCCGAGGCTCTGGTTCCGCATATGAAAAATCTTCCGGAACATCAGCTGCGGGAATGGAAGGATCTCTTTCTGACGGCGAACCATCCGGATCTTGCTTTACCTTTTCTCAAAAGGTTCTTCTTAAGAAGGCCGGGAACAGACACGCTTCAGGAATGGGCCGACGCCGCCAGGATCGCATCAGATTCCCAGATTCTTCGGGAATGCCTGCTACTGGGTTATCTCAATCAGGCGGATCCGGCTCTTTTGCAGGATCTGATCGCGAAAATCCCGCTGGAAGAAGAAGTGGGGCTGAACCTTCGTAAAGATGCTGTCCTCCTGGAAGGAAAGCCCGATCAGGCAAGAGAACTGCTGGCCTACCTGGGAGCGTACCGACCCCAGGAAGCCAGAGAATTTCTGAACTTGCTGGAAGCGGAAGTGAACAGGCTTCCAGCCCCGGCTGATTTTGAGGGAGAAGTTCCCTGGATTCGGGAAGTTCACTTTCATTTTCCGCTGGCTTCCAGTCCCAGGTTTTTGCGGGCCGGGTGTGCGACAAAGCCGGCTTTCTGTTTTGGCGGGACGGACAGAATCGAAGCTGAAAATCTGGCCCACTGGACCTTTGAATTTTTTGCGGATCAGCCAGCACTGGTGCTGGAAGCCCTTCAGGAACTCTCTTTTTCAGAGCTTACAGATCAGGAATTGGCCTGGATGCTGAAAAGATCTCCCGAAGGACTTTCGTCTCTGCCGCTTGCCGAGGAAGGTCTGAGAAGAAGCCCCCGACTGACGGAGGCGCTGGTTTTTGCCGATCTGGTAGCCCGCCATGGTGATGGCAGTCTTTTGCCCGAAGAGCTGCTGGAGCTTTCCCTTCATCGCTCTTTTCGTGAAAACGAGCCTGCTGCGACACTTGATTTGCTTGGTCATCTGTCCGAACAGAATCTTTTGAATGCGACCCAGACGGTCAGTCTGGCTTTAATGGCCCATGCCCAGAATCATCCCCGGGCTTTGGACTACTCCCGAAAGGCTTTGTCTGTAGGCTCGGATTTCAGGGTTGCCTATCTGGTAGCGGAATCGTTGAAGTCAGAAGATCCGGGGGCGAAGGAGTTGTGGTCCAAGGCCTGCCGACTGGCAGAACCCGCAACGGAAAAGGAATGGGACATGGCTTTAAGGGCCTGTCAGCGAGCTGGCCTGGCTACCGAGGAACTCCATCTTTTTCGCCGTTATGTGGAATCAAAAAGCCGCCCGTCTCATCTGCTTTTTTCCTGGCATGCCTCCCTTCTGAAAAGAGGGGATGAAGTAATGATTGAGGCCGAAATATCCCGGATGCGTACTCTTGAATACCACTCCCTTGAGCATGCCCAGATGTGGTGGGAATTTTTCCGCCAGAAGGATGATTTCGAGGGTGCCGGAAAAGTTCGGGAACAGGCTCTTTCCTGGGCTTTGGCCAAAGGGGTTCAGCGTCTGCCGGAATGGCTGGATGAAACCGGGACAAGCCAGAAAAGAGAAGAAATCCTTGAAAAGGAAGTGCTGGCCAGTCTTGAGCCTCAGCCCGATCCCCTGAATCCTCCTCTCTGGCTTGAAACCACTTTGGGGGATGGTTTGGCCTCTCCCGCTGAAGAACCGGTTTTTATCAGTGTCAAGGAGCTTCGGGCAGTCAGTGTAACGACAAGTCCTGAAAGTACGACCCTTCCTACGTTTTCAGTAACTTCTGCAAAGCCCCTTTCGGGTGAGCTGGTTCTTGAGTTGCAGAAAAAGGATCAGGCAGGAGAGTCCCGGATCGGAGTGCTTGTGCCCTTTCATGGGGTTCAGGTGGGTGCCGGGGCCTATCAGTTTGCTTCGGAAGCGATGGGTTATGTCAGGCTCAAGCCAATGGCTCATGCTCTTCTGGAATATGGGGATGAATGGAAATATGCCGAGGTGGGCCGCAATATCCAGTTCATTTACCGGGATCAACCCTTATCCGGTTTCGGGATTGCCGCGACAGAAAATCTGAAAATTCAGGAAACCGCAGTTCGTATGAACCGCCAGCTTTCGGAGCAAATCAGACTTGAGGTAGAGCTGGCCCGTCGCAATATCGAGGATGCTTTAGGCCGCAATCTGGAAAAATCGGATCATTTCGAAATTGTTCTTGATGGAAGACAGGAAAGACTGCTTTACGGGGCCGCCTGGCAGCGCAATTCTGCCGATTCGATGAATCGAGCCCTTACAGCTCTGCCTCTGGGTTCCTATGAAAGAGGGGATGTCTATCTTGGATACGCCCTGCCTTTGGCTCAGGGAGAACTCAGACTTCTTCTGGGTACTTCGGTTTCAGGATCTGACTGGCATGGATTTCGTCGGGCAGAGTTTGAAGGCCGGGGGGGTCTTTCTCTATACTACGAGTCCTCCTGGGAACCACGCCTAAGACAGAGGGAAGAATCCCTGGGCATGAAGCTCAAACGTGGTTTCTAGGTCAGACGTACGGCCTGGGGTAAGCCCCGCAAGTGAGGGAATTTCATGTTCAAAGCTCTTGGAATGCTGGTTTTTACATCAGCCTTGATTACAGCACCGGTACAGAATGTACGAGAGAGAATGCAGGCCTTAAAGCTTTCGCAGTTGAAATCCTCCATTCAGAAGCGCTGTGCCTTAAAAAAGGGAGAATGCGTGCGCCAAATACCTTTACGCGATTTTTTCCGCAATCCGGACCTGGCTGGTTTCAGCCTTTCGCCTGATGGGTCCATGATTGCTTTTCTGAAGCCGGTGAATCAGAGAATGAATCTCTTTTTGCAGAAAAAAGAGGCCGTAGGGCAGGCTGATTTTTTCACTTCAGCCCGCCAGATGACGGCCCTGACCGATCGTGACCTGGCCGGGTTCTTCTTCAAGGGGAATGACACTCTGGTGTATAGCCGTGATTTTGGTGGTGATGAGAATTTTCATCTTTTTGCCGTGGATATCAAAAGCGGAGATGAGCGGGATCTGACCCCTTTTGAAGGAGTCAAGGCCAATGTCATTGATGATCTGAAGGATAACAAGGATGAAATGATTGTGGGCATGAACCGGGAAAACCCCCAGGTCTTTGATGCCTACCGGGTCAATGTCCGTACGGGCGAATTGACAATGGAAGCCAAGAACCCGGGCAATATCATGGGCTGGGAAACCGATCATAATGGCCGGATTCGCATGGCCAACATGACGGATGGAGTCAATACGACCCTTCTTTACCGGGATGTGGATTCCGAGGAATTCACCCCGGTTCTGACCACAGATTTCCGGGAAGGCTTAAGCCCGCTTTTCTTCACTTTTGATAACCAGCGTGTTTATGCGGCTTCCAATCTGGGGCGGGACAAGAATGTCATCGTGGAATGGGATCCGAAAACCCAGAAGGAAGTCCGGGTTCTGTTTGAACATCCGGAGGTGGATGTTTCGGGTCTGACCTATTCCCGCCATACCAAAGAGCTGATCGCGGCGATGTATACCCGCGAAAAGCGCGAGCGTTATTTTTTGAACGAGCGCTGGAAAGACCTGTTTGCCCGCCTTCAAAAAGAGTTTCCGGGCCTTGAGCTTGGGATTACGGATATGGATGATGAAGAGAAGGTTCTTCTCATCCGGACCTATTCGGATCGTTCCCTGGGAGCAACCTATCTTTATGACTGGCCGGGGGACAGCCTGACCAAGCTTGCGGATATGGGTCCCTGGCTGAATGAGGATGAGCTGGCTCCCATGCAGCCCATCACCTATGAGGCTCGTGACGGACTCAAGATTCAGGGTTATTTGACTCTGCCTCTGAAGAAGAGTCTGGAAAATCTGCCGGTGATTGTACTGCCGCATGGTGGTCCCTGGGCCCGCGATAATTGGGGTTTTCGACCAGATGTGCAGTTCTTTGCCAACCGCGGTTATGCTGTCCTTCAGATGAATTTCCGCGGCTCGACCGGTTTTGGCCGCAATTTCTGGGAACTTTCCTTCAAGAAATGGGGCCTTTCCATGCAGGATGATATTACGGATGCCGTGAACTGGCTGATTGAGCAGGGGATTGCAGATTCGAAGCGCATCGGCATTTACGGAGCAAGCTATGGCGGCTATGCCGTTCTGGCCGGTCTGGCTTTCACTCCCGATCTGTATGCCTGCGGGGTTGATTATGTTGGAGTTTCCAATCTGTTTACCCTCCTGGAAACGATTCCTCCTTACTGGAAACCCATGCTGGAAATGATGTATGAAATGGTCGGACACCCTGAAACGGATGCCGAACTTCTGCGGGCAGCCAGCCCGGTCTTTCATGCGGATAAAATTACGGCCCCTCTCTTCATTGCCCAGGGAGCCCGTGATCCGCGGGTCAAGAAATCTGAATCGGATCAGATTGTTGAGGCCCTGAAAAAACGCGGGGTTGAAGTGCCCTATATGGTCAAGGACAACGAAGGCCACGGCTTTCGCAATGAGGAAAACCGCTTTGAGCTTTATGAAGCCGTGGAAAAATTCCTGGGCCGTCATCTGTATCCGGAGAAGCAGTAATGCTAAGCCGCCCCCGACGCAATCGGGTATCCGGGGCCATTCGGGATCTGGTGCGCGAGACCAGCCTGAGGGCTGAGCATCTGGTCTGGCCGGTATTCATTGAGGAAGGCAAAGGGCTTCGAACTCCCATCAAACCTCTTCCCGGAGTTGTACGCTACAGTCTGGATACCCTGCTGGAAGATCTTGCGGAAGCAACGGATCTTGGTCTGAGAGCTGTGGCTCTCTTTCCGAAGATTGAGGATTCCCTGAAGAATTCTCAGGGTACGGAAAGCATCAACCCGGAAGGTCTGAATCCACGAGCGGTGCGTGCCATCAGGGAAGCTTTCCCGGATCTGGCCGTGATTACCGATGTGGCTTTGGATCCGTATTCCAGTGATGGCCACGATGGCATTGTCAAAGACGGACGGATTCTCAACGATGAGTCCGTGGAAAGCCTGGCCGAAATGGCTGTGGTTCAGGGCTTGGCCGGTGCTGATGTTGTGGCCTGCTCGGATATGATGGACGGACGGGTGGAAGAGATTCGCAAGGCTTTGGATCGGGCTGGACTCAAGGATGTTCTGATCTGTTCCTACTGTGCCAAGTATGCCTCGGCTTTCTATGATCCGTTTCGGGCAGCGCTTGACTCTGCACCCAGAGCCGGAGATAAAAAAACCTATCAGATGGATCCGGGAAATCTGAGGGAAGCCTTGAGGGAACTTCGTCTTGATGAAGCCGAAGGAGCGGACTGGATTCTGATCAAGCCGGGTCTTCCCTATCTGGATGTCATTGCCAGAATCCGGGAGAACACGGTGCTTCCCGTGGTGTCCTATCATGTGAGCGGGGAATATTCCATGCTCAGGGCAGCAAGCGAGAATGGCTGGCTTCAGTATGATCGGGCTCTGATGGAAACCTTACTCAGTCTTGTTCGGGCCGGTTCGGACATGATTTTCACCTATGGAGCGGTAGATGCTCTCAAGCTCCTCAAGGGCATGAAGCTCTGAAAACAGGGCCTGAATTCCAGCCTGCTCCCCGTCTCCCATTTTCTGGATGAGCCCGGGGAGCAGGTCGGGAGCAGAGTGCCGGCTCAAAAGAATCAGACGGGGGCCGATGGCTCCTGTATAAGGTGCTCTGGTAGCCAGAATCTGGGAGCGAAGGACTTCGTTTTGCCCTCGTTCTCTGGCCAGGTTGGCAACCAGAAAATGCAGAAAATTACTTTTGCCGCTGTGACGCTCAGCCAGATCCTGAAGGCCGCTCCACCAGATATCCCGCTCTGAATTCAGAAAGCGGCTTTCGACCAGAATTCTGGAAAAAGCCCTTAGCAGAAGAAGTTCTGTTGACTGGGGATCTTCGTTCTGAAGGGCATGCTTCAGATGCCTGAGGTAAAGTTCAGGCTCAGGTTCGGGGAACTTTAGAAGGGCTTTCACATTTGGGGTGAATCTTCCTGCGTTCCAGAGGGTTTCTGCGATCTCACTTTCCAGTTCGCTTTCAATCTGATGCAGATCAGATGTCAGTCTTGAAGGAGGGGTGCCTTCCAGCAGATGGCCCGGACTCATCAGAATGGCGGAATTGTGAAGCGGAGGCAGGCGGAATTTTTTCCTTAAAAAGAGTTCCCTTGGGGCCTGATACTCAAGATAGAGGTTGTCCGCGGTGTTGTAGATGGGGGCAGATGAAGCAATTACGGCCCCGTCTTCATTGGTCAGGACCTGCTGCATCAGCAGGTTTTCCAGATTCAGGATACCGATTTTCTTCATTTCTTCTGTCAGGAAATGATTTTCTTGCAGGTGAAGGGGTTTCTCCGAGGCTAGAATCAGGAAGTTATCCTTGTCCTGGAAAACCAGGGTATTGGGGAAGACACTGCGCAAGGTGGCGAGCACAATGGCGGTGGTTTCGGTGGAACTTTCATAGAGCTGAAGCCATTGGCAGAAGACTCCATCTGCCTTCAGGCGTTCTCGGACAGTCTCATAAAATTCCAGGGTAAAGAGATTGCCGATTCCGGCAATCCAGGGATTGGAAGGTTCGGAGATCAGGATGTCCCATTGATTTGAGCTTGCCTTCAGATAGGAGAGCGCGTCTTCGGTGTGAAGCCGGGTCCGGGGATCCTGAAGGGGCTGATGATTGACATGGCTGAATAGATGAGAGGCTTCAATCACTCCGGAAGACAGCTCGACAATATCCAGATTTTTCAGGGGATGGGTCAGGATGGAGCCTGCGGTAACCCCGGAGCCATATCCGATGACCAAGGCATTTTCTGGATCTGAATGAAAGAGAAGAGGCAGCTGGGCGAGAAGGATCTGGGTGGACATATCGGTTGTGTCTGATGCATCCACCTTGCCGTTGACGTAGAGACGGCGGGTGATGGGTTTCTGGTTCGAATCCTCTACCACCAGGACACTGGCAGAAGGATCATCCCTGACATAGAGGGCTTTGCTGTTCTGCAAGGTCTGGGTGATGAGGGTATTGAAATCAAGATGGTTGCTGATGCGGGTGGGAACGAAGGAAAACATGAGAGGTTCCCAGCGCCAGAAGAGGCTGATGGAAGCCAGAGTTGCTGTAAGAATCAGCGGGAATCTGACAGGCCGGGAGTTACGGGAAAGATGATAGAGCCCGATCAGACAGAGCCCGAGGGCAGAGAAACTCAACAGATTCTGAAGGCCAAGCCAGGGCAGAAAAAACAGGGCGCCGGTGAGAGCACCAAGAACATTTCCCATGGTGTTGATAGCATAGATTCTGCCTGAATCCATACCGATGGAGTCTCTGCTTCGGGCCTTCATGGGAATGAGCATGGGCAGAATCATGCCGCTCAGGAAAGTTGCGGGCAGCATCAGGCAAGTTGCCAGCAGTATCTTGCCGCCTTCGTGAATCCAGTAGGCGGAAGGGATGGGTTGCAGCATCTGGGAGAAGCCCTTGAATATCAGCGGAAAATAGGGCTGGATGGGGAGGGTGAAGAGGATGTAACTTCCTGCCCCCAGAAGGCAGAAGCCAAGGCTTCGGGAGCCTGGTCTGATTCTTGAGGCAACCAGGCCGCCGAGGCCGATCCCCGTGATGAAAGTGGCAATGACCAGAGAAAAGGAATAGGTGGTCGAGCCCAGGCTGAGGCTGAAAAAGCGGGTCCAGCCGATCTCCAGCGAAAAGGTAAAAAAACCGCAGAGTCCGGCACTCAGATCCAGAGAGTCAAAGGAAGGCGGAGCATAAGGGAGTCTGGTGTTCTGGTCTTTGCAGGCGGGCTCCCGGATCAGAAATGCCCAGAGAGCCAGGAGAAGGTTCAGGATTCCCATGATCTGAAGGCTGGCGGCGAGTCCATAGGAAGGGAGAATCCAGAAGGCCATGCCAAGCGAGCCCAAAGCGGCTCCCAGGGCATTGATTCCGTAAAGAAGTCCTGAGTTGCGGGCAATGCCTGAATCCGTCCTGAGGCTGGCTTTGAGGACGGCCGGATAGGTGCCGCCCATCAGAATGGTCGGGAAAAGCAGCACCAGAGCAGCCAGAATGGCCCGGAATCCGATCAGAATCCAGCCACTTTCCAGATTGCCGGAGGCTTCCAGGTAGAGCTCGCCCATCAGGGAAAGCAGGGGTTCAAACAGGAGGATGGAGTAGATCCCCAGAAGAAGTTCAAGGATTCCGTAAAATTTCAGGGGACGGGCGATTCGATCCAGAGCCTGTCCCAGATAACGGCTTCCCAGAGCCAGTCCTCCCATGAATACGCTTAAGACGGCTGCATAGGAGAGGGCGCTGACACCGATGAAACCCAGCAGATATTTGGACCACAGAACCTGATAGCCAAGTCCGGCCCAGCCTGATAGTGCAAAGAGGGGTAGAAGAAGATGCATGACTTATCCTAGAAATAATATTTCAGAAACAGGCCGATTCCGGTGCCCGAAGAGCCGAATTCACTTTGCAGTTCGCTTTTACCCAATCCGTGAAAGGCCCAGAAGGTCAGATCGGTTTTCTGGTTCAAAATCCAGGTCAGGCGAGGCTGAAGGATAGCAG
>CAZDAM010000112.1:0-9824 GCA_964503595.1 uncultured bacterium | reverse complement strand
AGGACTCTCTCCCTCGAATTCTCCGCCGCGCTTACCGCCGCCTCGTTTTCGAGAGGTGCTGATAGTACCTTCAAATCAATTTCAGCGCAAGAACTTTTTTAATTTATTTTCAATTCCCTTCGCCAAGGCTTCCCAGAGGAGCAAAATGAGCCGTGAAATGACGCAAGGCAGGCGGCTGCCAGGCAATCGTCATTCCCTGAATGCTTTCCCGGCGGCGGTAAACATTTTCAATCGCCTCCAGAACATACTCAATCTGGGACTGGGTATAGGTCCTTCGGGGAATCGCCAGTCTCACCAGTTCCATTTTCGCAGGCCTTTCCGCTCCGGTCTTCGGATCCTTTGAGCCAAACATAACGGTTCCGATTTCACAGGAACGGATGCCACCTTCAAGATAAAGGGCACAGGCCAGGGACTGCCCCGGAAGTTTCAGAGGCTCGATATGAGGAAGAAAAGCCTTTGCATCCAGATAGACAGCATGTCCCCCCGGAGGCATCAGAACCGGAACCCCCATCGCATGCAGACGATTACCTAAGAATGCGGTCGAGGCAATGCGATAGCGCAGATAGTCTTCTTCAAGGACCTCACGAAGACCAACAGCCATGGAATCGAGATCCCGGCCTGCCAGCCCCCCATAGGTCAGAAAGCCTTCCGTGAGAATCAGCTGGTTCTGGATTTCCTGGGCCAGCTTCTGATCGTTCATGGCTAAGATGCCGCCAATATTGACCATCCCGTCTTTTTTGGCCGAAATCGTACATCCATCCGCGAGCCGGAAAATTTCCTGGGCGATTTCCATCGGAGTACGTTCGGACTGCCCTTCTTCTCTGGTCTTGATGAACCAGGCATTTTCCGCAAAGCGGCAGGCATCCAGGAAAAACGGAATCTCAAACTCACGAGCCAGATCCCGGATCCCTTTCAGATTCTCCAGGGCTACCGGCTGGCCGCCCCCACTGTTATTTGTGATCGTGCACATGACAAACGGAACACGGCGACCATTCTCACGGGACTCCTCAAGAAGCTCCCTTAAGCGAACCAGATCCAGATTTCCCTTGAAAGGGTGAATCAGGGCCGGATTCAAACCCTCCTCAATCACCAGATCCACGGCTTCAGCACCCAAAGCCTCGATATTTGCTCTTGTGGTATCAAAATGGGTATTGGAAGGAACAATATCTCCCGGCTTCAGAAGACTGGAGAAAAGAAGACGCTCAGAAGCCCGCCCCTGGTGAGTCGGAAAGATCACTTCATATCCCAGAATTTCCTTCGCGGTCTCCAAAAAGCGGTACCAGCTGGGAGAACCCGCATAGGATTCATCCCCGCGCATGGTTGCAGCCCACTGCTCGGAACTCATGGCTCCGGTTCCGGAGTCCGTCAGAAGATCAATCATGACATCCTGGGACGGCAGAAGAAACAGGTTATAACGGGCTTCCCTGAGAAGTTCCCTTCTCTGATCCGGAGTCGTCATTTTCAAAGGTTCAACACTTTTGATGCGAAATGGCTCTATGATGGTTTTCATGCCCGCGAGGATAACACAGGAATTCCCGTGAAATGCTATGCTTACCCCATGTCAAAAAATCAGGAAATCCTGAGCAGGGCCCAACTGGAAAACCCCCAGAATGTACCCACTCTGGATAGCATTGCACCCCGGAATGTACCCTCCATTGGCATTGAAGAAATTCTTCCCCAACTGAGAAATCCGGGCAACATCCTCCTGATTGATGTCAGAAGTGAAGCCGAATTTGAGGATTCCCACCTTCCCGGCGCCATTTCTTTTCCCATCCTCAATAATGAAGAGCGACACGAAGTCGGCCTGATTTACAAGCAGGTCAGCCCGGAAATTGCCACCAAACGGGCCCTGGAATTTGGGGCTCCCAAAATTCCCCGGCTGGTGGAAAGGGTGAGACGGGAGTCCCGTCCGGTCTTCATCTACTGCTGGAGAGGTGGGGGCCGCTCCCGTTACGTCGCCGCGCGTCTGGTGGAAGCTGGTCTGAAGGTCAGAAAGATCGATGATGGGCACAAGGCCTGGAGGCAGAGGGTCTACAGACATCTCTACCAGGAGGAATTCCCGGCGATTACCATCCTGAAAGGAATCACCGGCTGCGGGAAGTCCCGTGTTCTGGATGTCCTCTCCCGCCAGGTGGCCTGTCTGCACCTTGAGGAATATGCCCAGAACACAGCCTCATCCTTTGGCCGAATCCCCTATCAGCTCAGAGGTACCATCCGTCATGTCAGCCAGAAAAGCTTTGAAGACTGTATTTACCGGGACGCCTTTTTGAACCCTCTGCCAACTCTGAAGTACGGACTCCTTACCGAAAGCGAAAGCCGCAGAGTCGGATCCGCCAACCTCCCCCCCATGCTTTACCAGAACATGCTCAACGCCCCCACCATTGAACTGACCTGCTCAACAGAGATGCGGGTTCAGAGAATTTTTGAGGATTATGTCGGTGAAGAAGGTCGGGGCATTCCCCTGATTCACAAATGTCTGGATTCCCTGAAACCCTATGTGGAACGTTCCCAGCTTCAGACTTGGCAGAACATGGTGGAACAGGACCAGATCCGTGCCCTTCTGCGATCTCTTCTGGTGGACTACTACGATGTACGCTACAAGGGACTGTACCGGCCTGCGGAATTTGTTGTCGATACAGAAAGTATTGATGATGCCGTAAGCCAGATTCTTCAGATCATGTCCCGATGAAAATCCGGCCATTCAGACCCAGCAGACTCAGGCCAATCAAAGACAGCACCAGAGTCACAATCCAGAAACGGACCACAACCTTGATTTCATCCCAGCCCATCAGTTCAAAGTGGTGATGAATCGGAGCCATACGAAAAATGCGTTTCCCCGTGGTTTTGAAGGAGCCCACCTGAAGCATTACAGAAAGAGCCTCCAGGACGAAAATCCCACCAACCACCAGCATGAAAATCTCCGCCTTGACCATCACTCCGACAGCTCCCAGCAGCCCCCCAAGAGCCAGGGAGCCGGTATCTCCCATGAAGACTGAGGCCGGCCGGCAGTTATACCAGAGAAAGCCGAGACAGGCTCCGGCAGTAGCAAAGCAAAGAACGGTCAGCTCACCAGCCTGCTGGATATGAGGAATGCCCAGATGTTTGGAATAGATGGAGTTACCACTCAGATAGGCCAGAAGTCCCATACAGGCAATGACAATGAACATGATTCCGGCAGCAAGACCGTCCAGCCCATCTGTCAGATTGACCGCATTGCAGTAGCCGACAATAGCCACGGACGCCAGCACAATCCACCAGGCACCAAGCTCCACCTGAATCCCCGGACCGGGAACAAAAAGGGTGGAAGCCACCAGGTTCTCGGAATAAAGCCAGGCTGTGGAGCCAATTCCCCAGAGAAACTGGGCCAACAGCTTCTGCCGGGCGGAGAGCCCGTTGGATTTGCCCCGCTTGAGCTTCAGAAAATCATCCGCACAGCCAATCAGCCCCATAAACAGAAAAGTACTCAGACCATAAATCAGAACCCAGGAAGCCTTGCCCCAGACCACTGTGGAAACCAGAACCGCCACAATGATCATGATCCCGCCCATGGTCGGGACACCGGACTTCTTCAGATGGGCCTGAACCCCTTCTTCCCGCACATGCTGGCCAATCTTCTTTTCCTTCAGGCGGGAAATAACCCACGGGCCCACGGCAATCACAATCAGAAATGCCGTAACCAGGGCATAGATGGTCCGCAAAGTAATCGAGCTTATGGCTACGCCAAACATTCATCATCCTTCAAAGGCAAAAGCTTCTCGAGGGCAAAGCCCCGTGAGCCCTTCAAAGCCAGAAAATCCGCGCCTTCCCGCAAAAGAGCCCTTCTGAGCTCAGCCCGATCCTCAAAATGACGGCATTCCGGAAGACTCAGACCAGAGAACGCAACCCCGAAAGCAGGCCCCAGCAAAAAAACCGGAACCTTCAAATCTGCCGCTTTCCTGAGAATCTCTTCATGGGCAGATTTTTCATAGAGCCCGAGTTCAAGCATATCTGCCAGAACCACAACCGGCCTGATCGCCTCCTTTAGAAAAAAAGGCAGAGAAGCCAGAAATCCCCGCATGGATTCAGGGGCGGCATTGTAACAGTCCAAAAGGATTTTCACACCAGACTCTTCCCGAAGCTCCATTCGCAGGGGTGAAAGCCTGAGACCCTGAATTCTCCCAAAAGCTGTTTCCGGCAGGATTCCAAGCTCAAGCGCCATCTGAAAAACACGGGTCAGGGTCTGAAAGGGCCCTCTTCCCAGAATTTCTCTTTTCGCCGAAAGCTCAGGAAAATCCTTCAGGATTTCTTCTTCCGGTTTCAGGGCAACCACCTGAACATGAGGATTCAGGAAACTCCTCCAGAGCTTCAGCTCTTCTTCAGGAGCAAAAAGCCTTCCCTCCTGATTCATCTGTGAAGCAATCGCAACCTTGGCCTGAATATGCTCTTCCCTTGAGGAAAAATTCAGGGCATGAGAAGTGTGAATTCCCGTGATCAGGGCGATATCCGGACAGGCCATCGCAGCCAGCCGGGGCATTTCAGCAGGAGTGGAAATTCCCATTTCCAGTACAATCCAGCCGGAATCCTCAGGAGCCTGTAAAAGGCTGTAGGGCAAGCCTGTCAGGTTATTGAAATTCCCTGAAGATGCGAAGGTCTTTTCTCCCAAAAGAGCCGCCAGCATATCCTTGGCACTGGTCTTTCCCACCGAACCCGTGATCCCGATGACCTTCCCCCGAAGTGTCTTCCGATAAAGTCGGGCAGCTTCCTGAAGAACCAGAAGAGGATCCTCTGCCACAAAAACAGTGGCATCGTCCGGCAGGCCGGGGTTCTTTTGGGTCAGAAAGACCCGAACTCCCTTTTCATAGGCTGACAAAACAAAATCATGCCCGTCCTGATTTTCGCCTTTGCGGGCCAGAAAAGCATCCCCGGATCCAATCTGACGGGAATCAAACTGAACCCTCTCGAAGGTAGAGGCCACACCCCGCTGAATCAGACCGGCTCCGGCCTGCTTCAACAGTTCTAGAGCATGCTTTGGCACGCTTCCTCCAAAATCGCCACATCCGAAAAGCTCAAAATCCGGTCTCCGAGGATCTGGTAATCCTCATGCCCTTTTCCTGCCACCAGCAAAACATCTTCCGGACCAAGGCCAGCCACGGCCCTGAAGATCGCGGCCTTACGATCCGCTTCGATTCTGACTCTGGCCTGAGAACTGAATCCTTTCTGGATATCTTCAAGAATCCGGGCAGGGTCTTCACCGCGGGGATTGTCCTGAGTCAGCCAGATCACATCTGCATATTCTTCCGCAGCCTTGGCCATTCTGGGTCGTTTCAGACGATCCCGATCTCCCCCACATCCAAAAACCAGATGAAGCCTTCCGGGACAAAGCCGCTTTAACTCTTCCAGTACAAACTCAAGAGACTGGGCCGAATGGGCATAGTCCACAAAGCAGGTCGGAAGAAAACCCGGAACCGTAACCTTCTGCAAACGCCCCGGAATCCCGCTGACCTTTTCCACAGCCTTGCAGGCATCTGAAAATTCATATCCGAGCTTGAGAAGAATTGCGATGACAGCCAGAAGGTTTTCGGCATTGAAAAATCCGCAAAGGTCCGAATCAAGGACTTTCTTCTCACCCTGGTACTCAATCTCCAGCTCAAGGCCTTTCAAATCCTCCCGAAGAACCTTTCCCTTCAGATCCGCGCCTGAATCCAGCCCATACCAGAGAACCGGAGCCCCGTGCATCAGGGCAAGTCGGCGTCCCCACTCACTGCGTGAGAGCTGCACTCCCTCAAAATCCCCTTCCAGAAAAAACCGGGCCTTGGAAGCAAAATAGGTTTCCATATCCCCATGATGATCCAGATGCTCCTCGGACAGATCCGTAAAAGCACGGATTTCAAACCAGGAAACCGGAACCCTGTGAGCATCAAGCCCCTGGGAAGAGACTTCCATCACAACAACAGGATCCAGAGTTGCCACCTTTGAGAGTTCATTCAGAAAGGTCTGAAGATCCACGGTTGTATTGGAAGATTTCCTTAACTCCCCACACCCATGAGCAATGCCCAGAGTTCCGAAATAGGAGCCTCTTTGCCCCAAAGCCTGAGCCAGAATCCAAGCAATCGTGGTTTTTCCCTTCGTTCCCGTAATTCCCGCAAAGCGGATCGTGGACACCTGCTCCCTGAAAAGCTCTTCCACATGGCGACAGAACCAGAAGGCTACATCCTCAACAAAATGAACTTCTCCCGAATAGGACTCAGGTCGGGAAAAACCATGCGGAAGTACCAGAACATCAGGTTCTTTTTTCAGGGCATCCTGGAGATAAACCCCGGCATTCCGGGAACCGGCCGTCAGATAGAACCAAGCTCCTGGAGTTACCTGGGCAGAATTGGAAACCAGAAGCGTTCCTTTGGGAGGAGTCCTCAAAAAGCACGCTCCCAGTCCCCGGCCTCTTCCGTCAGTTCGTCTTCCGGACCAAGCCCGGTCCCGGATTCCAGATCCGATTCAATACCCGGAGTCAGATCATAAGAACCGACATCGGTATTGAGCCAGGCTGGGATGCCTTCTTCTTCGGATTCTCTCTGGATCAGCTCCGGGTAGGGAACAACGGTAGCCTGACGGACCTGCTCAACCACTTCAACATCCTCACCAATCGCAACTGTCGGGGGAACCCTGAGGTAGGCCATGACCTCGCGAGCCAACTCCCGGAAAACCGGGGCAGCTACCTGACCCCCGTAGTATTTCTCACCACGGGGTTCATTGACCACGACATAAATACTCAGACGGGGCTTTTCAGCAGGGATGGCACCAATGAAGGAAGCAATCACTTTTGGGGTGGAATCCTCATCCAGGGGATCGACATTATCCCTGTTCATTTCTGCCAGAGACTGGGCTGTACCAGTCTTGCCTGCCACAGAGTAACCAGGAACAGCGGCCCGAAAACCCGACCCCCCCGGGGTTGTCACTGTCTGAAGCATATCCATGACAGTATCTGCCGTTTTTTTTGAAATCACCCGACGGACCGGTACTTCGGTAATATCATGCATAATGCCATCCGTGGTTCTGGTGCGGGACAGAATTTTGGGCCGGTAAAGAAGTCCTCCATTGACGATGGAACCAAAGGCTGAAGACATCTGAAGCGCATTCACCGCGATTTCCTGACCAATCGGAAGAGCTGCAATCGAAATTCCCGACCAGCGGGATGGCGGACGACTCAAGCCCCGCACCTCACCGGGAAGACCCACCTCCGTTTTTTCCCCAAAACCGAATTTTTGAAAATAGGAAAACAGGCGCTGCTTCCCCAGACGCTGAGCTACATGGATCGCTCCCACATTACAGGACTTTCTAAGAATATGCTGTGGATCCAGCAGTCCATGCACCCTTCTCTGATCACAGTGGATACGAAACACGCCATAAAGCTCGATATAGCCCTGGCATTCAAAAGGCTCTTCCACATTGATGGCGTTTTCTTCTAGAGCCGCAGCCACAACCATGACCTTCATGGTAGAACCCGGTTCGAACTGGTCCGTAATCACCCGGTTCTTGAAATCCTCCGAGGAATAGAAGCCGAAATAATTCGGATTGAAACTTGGCTGCGATGCCATTGCCAGAACTTCCCCATTGAAAGGATCCTGAATCACAATCATGGCACTTTTGGGCCTCGTTTCTTCAAAAACTTCCCGAAGCTTCTTCTCGGCCAGATACTGCATGACAATATCAATGCTCAGGTAGATGCTGTTGCCGCCCTGAGGCTCCTTAAGAATCTTTTCGCTTCCGGGAATCACAATTCCGTTCAGGCCTCTTTCGTAGACTTTCAGACCATCTCTTGAGCGCAGAAGATCGTCATATTTGAGCTCCACCCCCTCAAGCCCTTTGCCATCCTCACCGATAAAGCCAAGCAGGTTGGAAGCATTCATGTTGTAGGGATAAATCCTGCGGTGAGAATCACGAAAGAAGACAACACCTTTCAGTAGCCCGTATTCCTTGGGATCAAGAAGCTGCCTTTCCTCACGCATTTTCTCCCGGATCTTTTCATATTCATCGAGCGTCACATCTGATTTGATCAGAAAAAAACGGCGCTTTTTCTCCCGGGCTTCTTCAAGCTTTTCCTTAAGAGGCTCAACCTGAATCCGGGTGAATTTGGATAAAAGCAGCAACGTACCTTCCACATCCTTCATCCGGGAAGGATCACAGACCATTTTCTTCATGGCAGCGGTATAAGCCAGCTCATTGCCATTGCGGTCATAAATGGTTCCACGCTTCCGGTGAATCGGCTGCTGAACTACATGCTGCTTGCGCGCCTTTCCCTTCCAGAACTCATGCTCAAAAATCTGGAGCTTGATGAGTTTGCCCAGAACGACAAAGAGAATAAGGACCACCCCGGCCAGAACAAGACGAATACGCTTTTCAATCGGATCCATCTGTCTCCCTTTTCTGAAAGACTCTCAAACGGGCAGAGCGACTGGGGGGATTCTCCAGAAGTTCTTCTTCGGATGGCATGATGGCCTTGCGACTCAAAAACCTGCCTAAAGAAGGCTTGAGAATGGCACCGGGGCCAAAAAGTCCTTCTTCGCGCTCCTCTTCTGCCCATTCTTTGAAGGTCTGTTTGACCAGACGATCCTCAAGACTGTGGAAGCTGATGATCAGAAAATGTCCGCCGGGACGAAGGCGCTTCAGCCAGATTTCAAGTGCCTGTTCCAGCACTTCGAGTTCCCGGTTGATAAAAATCCGAAAAGCCTGGAATGCCCTGGTCGCAGCGTGAATCTTCATGTTCCGCCGAACCTTCATTGGAACCGCGTTTTCCAGGACTCTGGCCAGATCCAGGGTTGTTTCCAGCTTCCCACGCTCTCTTATAACAGCTCTGGCCATCTGATAGGCAAACGGCTCTTCCCCGTATTTCTTCAGGACCAGGAAAATCTCTCTTTCCTGTGCTCTAAGAAGCCAGTCCAGAAGGGTTTCCCCTTGAGTGGTGTCCATTCGCATATCCAAGGGCCCGTTCAAAAGAAAAGAAAAGCCCCTTTCACCTCGCCTGAGCTGCTGCTGGGATGTCCCCAGATCCAGAAGAACCGCATCCAGATCCATAAGTTCTGAAGGCAGTTCTCCTTCTTCGCCAAAATTGGCATGAACCAGCTTCAGCCGATCTTCAAGAGGATTCTTCTGAAACCATTCATAGACCGAAATATCCTGATCCAGCCCGTAATAGATAGAAAGGGAAGGATACTCTGCCAGAATCAGGCGGGCATGACCACCATGTCCCAGAGTCCCATCCGCCATGGCATCAAGGCGGGAAGGAAGATTTTTTAAGACTTCCCGATAAAGGACGGGGTAATGCTTCACCCCGTGAACCAAGTATTTCAAGGTTTCTCCAGTTCCAGGCGATGCTCCCTCCCCGGAACAATCATGCCTAGCTGTTCCCGGGCCAGAAACTCTATTCTTTGCAGACTGGAAAGCCTCACTTCCTCCTGCATCAGACTGTCCCGGATCTTCTCAAGCTCTGCCTTGTCTCGAAGGAGCTTTTCTCTCTGATTCACCAGTGTCACAAGCTGATTGGACTGGTAAAGATAGAGAAAACCGAGAGAAAACATAAAACCAAGCCCCATCACAAAGGCGACAGTGATACGGCGCTGATTGAATAAAAACCGCTTGCGCACCAGTTCACGCTGGCTGGGCTTGCGAATCTGAAAGCTTCTGGACATAGGTACTGCCATTTTACCCCCCAAGGAAGGGAAAGAAAACCTGTATTACTGTCCCATGGCTTGAGTTTCCATGATGAATCTGCTAATTTTCGCCCATGCGATCAGACAGCAATCGCCTACTTTTGAAGCTGCTGCTCTCCCTACTCGACATACCAGTGATTT
>CAZDAM010000111.1:0-9829 GCA_964503595.1 uncultured bacterium | reverse complement strand
GTCAGTTCGATTTCCTTCAATCCTGCATCACGAAGCTTCTCCACCAGCTGGATTTTCAGGCGGGCCGGAATGACCTTCCTTACGGCCTGAAGACCGTCACGGACCCCAACCTCAACAACCCGAACGGCGGTCATTCAGTTTTCTCCAGACGAATCATCAGCTGATCTGCGGCCAGCATCTGGCCCTCTTCTGCAAGAACCTCCAGCACAACAGCATCAAAGGGAGCTTCAATCCGGGTTTCCATCTTCATGGATTCGAGAATGAACAGAAGTTCCCCGGCCTTCACCCTCTGGTCTTTTGAAGCATGAACCTGAAGAACCTTGGATGGCATTCTGGCATGGATTTCACCCCCATGCTCCTCGTCCTCCATCAGATCGATCCAGGACGGTTTCTCCTCCAAAACAAAATGATCGCCCGCAAGACTCAGATAGAGGCGATTGGCCTGAAAAACAGCATGCAAAGGCGATTTTCTATTTCCCTGAATGAGAACTTTCTGGTGTTCCTCCTGGTTCAGAAGGGCAGCGACATCCTCTTCAATCCGGACCTGCCCGCTTTGGCGGCAGATATGAACCGTCAGTTCCAGATCTTCAAATCCTGCCGGCTTGAGAAAGCTATAGCGTGTTTTCAGCATGAAAGCCCCTTCACATCAAATCCACTCTGGTCCGGCCTTCTGCGCTGACTCACCCACAGAAGTCCAACAGCAGCCTTGAGGGCAGGCTGTTCTTTCATCAAACGATGACGATGCCGTGCCAGAATATCCCTATCCTCCAGAAATGCAGTAGAAATATCCCCTTTCTGGAAGGCTTCATCCGACAGGACATCCTTCAGAAAGGAAGTGTTGGTTTCAATTCCAAGAACAGCCACATCTTCCAGAGCCCGTAGCATTCGGGAAACAGCCACTTCCCTAGTCCGTCCCCAGGCAATCAGTTTCAGAAGCATCGGATCATAAAAAATCGTGATCTCATCCTGAGCTTTCACCCCATTATCAAGCCGAAGACTCCGATCCTCCTGAGGAAGATTCAGGGACAGAATCCTTCCGGCTGAGGGCATAAAATTCTCAAGTGGCTCTTCGGCGTAGATTCGAACTTCAATCGCGTGCCCCATGGGCCTGGCCTCAAGCACCTCATGAGAAATCGGGTAACCTTTGGCAATCTGGATCTGCTCTTCGACCAGATCCACCCCATAAACCATTTCTGTAACCGGGTGCTCCACCTGAAGCCTTGTGTTCATTTCCAGGAAGTAAAAAGAATGATCTTCTCCCATGACAAATTCAACTGTCCCGGCGGACACGTAGTCCACCAGTTTTCCGGCCAGAACAGCAGCCTCACAGAGTTTTTCTCGCACAGCCTGATCCACAAAAGACGAAGGGCATTCTTCCAGGATTTTCTGGTTTCGGCGCTGAATCGAGCACTCACGTTCTCCCAGAGCAATCAGATTGCCATGGGTATCTCCCAGAATCTGAACCTCAATATGGCGTGGATTGACGATGAACTTCTCGACAAAAATCCTGTCATCACCAAAGGAGGACCTGGCCTCGCGCCGACAGGAAGCAATCGAATCCATCAGTTCACCCGGCTGGTTGACCCGGCGCATGCCCTTTCCTCCGCCTCCAGCAGCAGCCTTGACCATGAGGGGATAGCCAATGGCTTCTGCCTGGCTCAGAATTTCAGAATCCTGCATACCATCCAGAAAAAAACCGGGAATCGTGGGGACTCCCCCCTCTTCCATCAGGCGCTTGGAAGTGATTTTATCCCCCATCATTTCAAGGGCCTGAAAATCAGGGCCGATGAATTGAACCCCCGCTTTGACGCAAGTGTCCCGAAGACTTGTTCTTTCGGACAAAAAGCCATATCCAGGATGCAGAAACTGGGCCCTGCTTCTGTGAATGATTTCCTCAATGGCCTCAAGATTCAGATAGGTTTCCGAGGGAGTTTCGCCCTTGAGAAGGTGAATCTCATCACAGCTTTCCGTAAAAAGGGCATTTTGGTCCGGCTCTGATGCCATCCCAATCACCCACATTCCCAGTTTTTTGGCACTTTTCGCAATTCTGAGGGCAATCTCCCCCCGGTTGGCAATTAAAATTCTTTGCATGTCACATCCTGAAAACACCCTGGGAAGGGGCCTGAAACGGAGCATTGAGACTGACGGCAATTCCCTGGGCAAGAACCTGGCGGGTTCTTCTTGGATCGATCACTCCGTCATCCCATAGTCTTGCTGTGGAAAACCAGGGAGAGGATTCTTCCTCGTAGGTTTTGAGAATTTCCTCGCGAATCGAAGAAAGAGCATTTTCATCTACTGTTTTCCCTGCCTTTTTCAGCTGGGCTGCCTTCACAGTGGTAAGGACATTGGAGGCCTGCTCCCCCCCCATGACAGAAATGCGGGCATTGGGCCACATGAAGAGCTGGCGTGGCTGATAGGCCCGACCACACATGCCGTAATTCCCTGCTCCGTACGACCCGCCAATGATGACCGTAAAGCGGGGCACTCTGGCATTGGAAACCGCCATCACCATTTTGGCTCCGTGCTTGGCTATGCCCTCATGTTCATATTTCTTGCCCACCATGAAGCCGGTGATGTTCTGCAGGAAGATCAGGGGAATCCCCCTCTGGTTACACAGTTCAATGAAATGAGTCCCTTTCAGGGCACTTTCAGAAAACAGAACTCCGTTATTCGCCAGAATCCCAACGGGCCAACCATCCAGGTGAGCAAATCCGCAAACCAGTGTGGAACCGTACCCGGACTTGAATTCATGAAAACGGCTGCCATCCACCAGACGGGCAATCACTTCGCGGACTTCAAATGACTTTTTCAGATCCGCGCCGACAATACCCAGAAGCTCTTCCGGATCATAAAGTGGAGCCTCCGGAGCTTTTCGCTCCAGCTCCTGCCCTTTGAGAATCGCCCTTGAGGCCACAATATTCCGGGTGATTTCCAGAGCATGCTCATCGTTAAAAGCCAGATGATCGGCAACTCCGGAGATGGTGGTATGAACCACACCTCCACCCAGGTCTTCATCACTCACGACCTCACCCGTCGCCGCCTGGACCAGAGGGGGACCTGCCAGAAAAATCGTTCCCTGTTCCTTCACGATCACTGTTTCATCGCTCATGGCAGGAACATAGGCTCCACCTGCGGTACAGGATCCCAGAACAACTGCAATCTGGGGAATTCCCAGAGCTGACATCTGGGCCTGGTTATAGAAGATCCGGCCAAAATGCTCCCGGTCCGGAAACACTTCTGACTGCAAAGGTAAAAAGGCCCCACCCGAATCCACCAGATAGATACAGGGCAGATGATTTTCACGGGCAATTTCCTGAGCCCTTAAATGCTTCTTCACTGTTACCGGAAAATAGGTGCCGCCTTTGACGGTGGCATCATTGGCCACAATCATGCAGTGACGACCCTCCACCTTGCCAATCCCCGTGACAATTCCGGCACTGGCTGGCGAAACCCCGTAAAGACCTTCTCCGGCCAGCGCCGAAAACTCCATGAACTGGCTGTTGGTATCCAGAAGGCGCTCGATCCGGTCTCTGACATAGAGCTTGCCCCGGTCCCGATGGCGGATGACAGAGGAATCATCATCTCTGTTCTTCACAGCACCAAGCCGGGAATCAAGATCGAAAACCAGTTTAAGCATGGCTTCCCGGTTGAGTTTGTATTCGGCACTGGCCGGAGAAATCCTGGAATTCAGTTGCTGCATTCGGGTAACCTCATCCTTTCATACCTGCAGGGCTTCTGTAGAGACGAATCATATCATAATCCCGCTTCTGAACCTGAGTGGAACCCTGGAAATCCCTGATCACTCAAGTACATTTTTCATTGACCCCGGAATAGCTCACTGGTATTATTGCGGTCTTCCTGCCAGAATTGCGATTTCTAAAGGAGCAATCATGTATACAATCCAAGTGCAAAAGCGCGAAAGCGATATTCGTAAATCCACGACTCGTGGTCTTTATCGCGACGGACGCATTCCCTGTGTCATTTATGATGGTTCCGGGCAAAGCGTCCCAGTGTCCATGGATCAGAAAGACGCAGAAGTGCTGATCCGCAAACGCGGTGTCAGTGGTCTGATTCAAGTGGATATCGAAGGCGACAAATCGGTAACTGCGATTTTCAAAAACCTGCAGTACAACCACATGCGTACTGAAATCCGCCACGTGGATTTTCAGGTAACCGAAGACGATAAACCCGTAAAGATCCGCGTTCCTGTCAAAGGAAACGGAACTCCATTCGGTGTACTTCGTCAGGGTGGGGTTCTTCAGCAAAATGCTCAGGACACCGAAATCTGCTGCCTTCCCAAAGACATCCCAGATTTTATCGCTGTGGATGTCTCCAATCTGAAACTGAATGAAATCATTCGGGCTCGCGACATTGAGGGGTTTAACTTCAGTTTGCCTCTGCAATCGTTCTTCACGGTTGCTTCTTCTCGTGCCGCCCGTAAAATGGCTTCTTCCCAGAAAGGCGCATAGGTTCTTTCTGGCAGGAAAAAGGCCCGGCCAATTGGCCGGGCCTTTTTTCTACCCTGCTCTCGACACTGCTTTACGAGACCAAGTAAATCCCCCTGTGCGGGGAATTCAGAACCTCATGAAATGTATTTTCCAGTCCTTACTGGCTCTGAAGAATGGAATCATCACTGACGATTTCCTTGCGATTGGCAATTCCCCCCTGGGAATCTGCGCCTCCGATATTGGTGACATCCAGAGTCAACTTGAAGGTGATGTTCTTGTTCAGATGCTTCACCACCACATAACGTCCTCCGATGTGCATCAGACGGACAGTTGTAAAGCTCTTACCTGGCTCAATTTCAAACTCATCTCCCTGCTTGAACCATTTTCCCAGATTTTCAAACCGGGCCACCCTCTGCCCTTCATCAATCATGTAGATGACCGAAGTCAGATTGAGCTTTTTCACCGGCCCGGTAGGGCCTTCATCCTGCTGGGTCGCAGCTCCAAAATTCGGATCCCAGGGGTTGCCATCAATCTTCTTGATCTCAAGCTCAGGAGCATTTTTCTTGAATTCCTCAAAAGAAAGTGCGCTTTCGTTGGAAGAAAGAATCACATGAATCTGGGCATCCGCAATCACAGTCCCGTCATCCTTTTCCCCTTCCTTGGCATTGAACCTGGGGCGCTCCAGCTTCAGGGTTGAAATGGAAAGAGAGCGGGAGGTCTGCTCAATCTTCTTAACCATCTTCATGATGTCCGGGAAAAGCCCCCTGGCCGTATAGCTGTAAACAATTTCAGTGTAGGCTCCTTTAGGAAGCCTGCGAGGGTTGTTACCCAAATCGATTACGCTATAGCGGGCATCCCTGCCGAAAAGATATTGATAAAGTTCCACTTCATAGCGATCGGAGAGAATATACTGCTTGAAATCTTCCGCCTGAACCCGCATTTTAGCGACCTGCTCATCGTGCTGAGAGAGCTTTTGGCGAATGCTTTCAATTTCCTGCTTCATTGCAGAATCCCTGCTCTGCAACTCACCAAGATCCTTGGATTCCCTTTGAATCTGGCGATTCACGCTGTTAATCCTCGCATCTCCAAAACGGGGTGCAATGAACTGGGAATAAAAAGTAAACAGGGGAATAAAAACAACTACCAATCCAATCAGGATTTTTTCTTTGAGCCGCAAAGCCTGAAACATGACTAGCCCGCCTTGGCAATGATTTTGATTTTGCCCAACAGAACTTCTTCACCCTCTTTAGTGGAAGAACGCTCCTGCTTGGTCTCCGTCACCTGAATGGTCTGAATCAGATCGGCCCGCTTATAAAGCGTCCCGATAAAGTCCGTGAGATAAACCCCGGATGGAGTAATCATTTCAATATTAACTTCATTCTTGGAAATCACCAGAGACTTGATGGCAACATTGCGAACCTTGTCAATTGCCTCCCAGATAGCCATCATCAACTCACTCTTCTCCGCATACTCAAGGGAAGTTCCCACCACAAAATCATATTCCTGGCGCTCCCTCTCCATTTTCGCATTCGAATCTTCAAGCCTGGCCCGCATCGCCGAAAGATCCTTCTCAGATGCCGAATTCGCCCTCCGAAGTGCTGACTCCTGGCTTTTTAGTCCTTCAAGCTGGGCCTCCAAAGCCTTGACCTTCTGGTTTCCCTGACGGGAAATGACAAAAAGCACAATTACAAAACCAAAGAATACGAAATAAGAGGCAATTACCGCCCAGTCACGGCCATCCATCCCCTTCTTCTTTTTTGCTGCACCAAGTTTCTTTGCCATTATTCATCCATATAACGAGTCCCAAGCCCCGTTGCCCAAAGAATGACCGAACCCCACTGATCCATTCCAAGCCTGGCCGCAATATCTTCGGAAGCCCCTACAGATTCCATCAGACTGAAAGCATCCACACTGGTCTGAAGCTGATCCCTCAGAACCTGCTGAAATCCAGGAGAATAAGCCTCAAGTCCCGAGCACAGAACCCGATTGGCTCGTATACCCTGCCACTCCAGAACCCGGCAGTAGTAATAAGAGCTGACCCTTTGAATCTCGGCAACAAGCCATTGGAAGTCATTCCGGATCGGCTGAATCGATTCTTCATCGATCGGATTGGGGGCCCCGTCATAAAGAACAGGCAAAATACCTTCCAGAATAAATTTGCGCGCCATTTCAGGCTCCATACCGGCCTTTTCAATCAAATGATCCAGATAGGACATCAGGGAGAAATTCAGAACATGACTAAATCGGGGCACTCCGTTCAGGTAAAAAGCCATAACGGATATCTCAGGACCAATATGAAACATGATTTCATGCTCCTGACCAGAATCTGGAAACCACAGACCATGAAGAGAGTTGAGTACGTTGGAAGGATATTCCAGAGCTTCCAGCTCATACCCTCCCTCCTCCAGGGCGTCCATAGCCACCTGAGCTACTTTCTTGCTCACCGAACGAACCAGAATATCCTGAGACTTCTTGAATTCACTCAGGCTGTCCCCCATCACAGAGAAGTCGGAGATATAGTCATCCTGAGAAGGCATGACTTTTTTTTGTAAAAGCCATTCTTCAAGCTCTTCCTCATCCTCAATGACCGGCCCCTGGACAATTCTCTCCATATTGGTGGCATCCGTACAGCAGAAAACGACCGAATGCTGCTTGGGGGGGAAAACCAGACTCAGTTCCTGGACAACTTTTTCAAGCCTACCGGCAAATTCATCCTCGCTTAAAATCAGACGATGAGGCCAGGACTGACAAAAAGCATTTACAACCTTGGGAACATTCTCATCCCGAATCATCTGAACTGCCCGCATTCCTGTTGCAGACACCTCAACAATCAGTTTTTCTTTTTTGCCTCGCTTAAGGAGGAAATTTGGCATCTCTGATCTCCTCTTCCCCTGCTTTGAGGATCGGCATGCTCTTCATCATTATACACACCATTTTGCTCCCCATACTCCTCCGGTAACCCAAAACCGGCCTGAAGCAGCTTTTCATGTTCCATGCGGGCACGAAGAATCTGGCAAAGCAGGAAAAGAAACCAGAATCCCCAGACATCCAGTCCACCCCTCAAAGCAGCTGATGCTGTCGCTGTCACGACCTCTCCAACATACATAGGATGGCTGAAAATTCTGTAGGGACCGGTAAAAACTCTTTCTCTGGCCTCGACCAGAATGCTGAAAGAGCCCCTTAAATGCCACAGAGCCCAAAGGGTAAGGCCTGTTCCCAGAATCATGACCCATTTCAGCCAGTCATACCAGGCCAGATTTGCAAGCGGGCGGTATCGTGGCCATTCCCCCTGCAGAATTGAAGCCGGATCCTGAATCAGAAAAAAAGGAAGGATAGCCCCAAGGGGAGGAATCCACCATTCCCGGAAACCTTTTGCTGATTTTTTCAGAGGCTTGCGAAGGATGCAGGCTCCACACAACCCCAGAAGAAGAAGAAATTCCAAAAGCCACAGAAGCCGGGAGAGATAAACTTCAAAGTACTGAAAATGACGAATGGCCACCGCCAGAAAGGCGGTGGCCATCAGCCACTGAACAACAGACTCAAGCTTAGCGCTTGGCTGCGTCATAGGCACTTTGAGCAGATTGATATTCCTTCTGGGCCGCCAGAATCCCGTCCCGATCTCCATTGGCCAGAGCTGTTTTCAGCCTGTCATAAGCTACCGATACATTAGCCTGAAGCTGAGCCAGATCCGGAGTTATGGAAGCTACTGCTGTCGTAGCAGCTGGAGTCTCAGTCGTGGCAGCTGCTGTCGGCGTCTGAGGCGCTGGAGCTACATAGCCGGAATCGGCACCAAGATAGTTTGTGGTGGTACTGGCACCTGTCGTATACTGAACCGTACCAAAAGCCGGCAGTCCTGTCTCCATTCCACTGGTCGGAGTGTAAGTCGCGTAGGGATTCGAACTGTACTGGCCTGCTCCCAGAGTCGGAAGAGCACCTCCGCCATTCTGATACTGGGTCCCATAGCCAGAGCTCTGATCCGGCTGACCATAAGGATTGGTTACCCCGGCACCCCCATAATAATAATTGTACGCTGTGTTGACGGTATCGTTCAGCACCAGGGAGCCAGACTGAATCTCAGTTGCAATCGATTGGGCTTCCGCAGCCATTTCCGATGGCTTGCTCATGCTGGTTGCATAATAGACCCTACGAATCAGGCGATCGTTACCTAAAGGAGGAATCGCCTGGATCAGAGCAGCCAGGCGTTGGCGGCCCGCACTGGAGTTTCCACTGTTCAGTTCGGCTTTAGCCGCATTGAGCTGGGCCAGAACATAATCCTGACTGATGTCGTCCTGCCCGTTGTAGGACTGGTTGCTGGTGGAATCCCAACCGACCCGAAGACTTCCGGCCTTAAACTCATTGTAAAGACCGTTGACTTCCTGAGTCAGTGTGGAGCGATAGCCCAGACTGGCCACCATGGAAACCCGACGATAAAGTTGGGAATCACCAAACTGACGCACATAGCCCATAACTGTCTGCAGGCGCTGCATGGCCTGATAGGGGCGGTTCTGATTGACATCGGCTACGGCAAAGCGCAGGTTGTCTTCAATCCAGTTGTTATCTACGTAGGAAAAATTCTGGCCCATACCCGAGTAACCGGTGCCACCATAATAACCCTGATAGCCCTGCTGGTAACCACTGTAACCCTGGCCATAGTAAGAAGTCTGGTAACCTGTCTGACCATAGGCCTGACCATACTGGTAGGTTCCGTTCTGATAGCTGCTGCCATAAGATGGTGCCGCATAGGCATTTGGCATGGTGTAGGCCGAAACCTGAGACACCATAGCGCTTACAGCCAGAACACAACCTGAAATTTTGATACGATTCCGTTTCATCAGAGACCCCTCTACGGTACTGTTCGCCTTCTACTACGAACACCCGTCAAAAAAGTTGCGTCTCAGTCTTTCATCAATCATACAGTCAATTTCCGCAGGCTTGCAGATTCCCCTTTTCACCAGTATGACAGAAACATTGGAAAGCTTCGAGGAAACGGCTGGCATCTGTTCCTGCATGGCAACTACCGGTTCAACGGATTCTGCTTTCCTGTCCTCTTCCGTTTTAAGTGTGAATTCGAAAACAGCGCGCAAGAGCAGCATGCCTGCAATCCAGGCATTTGCAGACTGGCCGATCTTCCCAGAAAAACTTCCGTCTTTTCTTCGCCGCAGTCACAATCTCATAGTCCTGTACCCTCTAAAAGCACTTTCAAATGAAGCCAGAACCGCATCTCCGATGAATTGAGCTTCCATGTTTTTCACCGCGACAATTTCGTACTTTTGGGGATGGGATAAAGATATCTGCCAAGAACAGGCCTATTTCTTCCAGGTTGGAAGAAAACAGAAAAGGCCCGGTACCGAAGCCTAAGCTTCAGTACCGGGCCTTACCCC
>CAZDAM010000110.1:0-10187 GCA_964503595.1 uncultured bacterium | reverse complement strand
TTGCTTAGGAGATCCACCTTATACCCTGGTCCGAATTTTTAGGACCACCTCTACTCAAATGGAAGAGAATCAAACTGGGCTTGCACATATTTATTTTCAGGGATATACAACAATCAAAACATGATGACTGCCTTAGAAATAGGATGGTCACCTTGGCCTTATCTTGCATCTCTTTATCTGAACCCCCTTACTTTCCCACCAGACGTGAAACTCATCTGGATTTACCATGACAAGAAATGGAAGTTCTGGAGCCGTGACGATAGCGACTCATCCAGATTGACCGCAAATGGATTTGGAAAACTCCCAGAGAATGAATGGTACGGTTCATTTAACAGAATATGGGTACTAAAAGACGACCCAGGGAGCCCCGATGAAAATTGATATCGGATACTACGGATAGGTAATGGAAGACAAATGATTTAGAACAGACTGCTGTATTTACATGCAATCCCGAAAGTGAGAGTAAATGCACTCGATTTATCAATACTACTTCTCTCTTTCCGCACATAGCATCCCGGTACAAAAACAGACGAAAACAAACAAGAACTTTTGTGACTTTTGCGCACTTCTGTCGGCCAGCACCTCCTGATATAGTAGAAAAGTGCTAAATTCGGTGCTTTTTAAACGCTATGTGCGGAATACAAGCTACTTGGTTAACAAAAAATTTGCTGGCGATAAGATCAATTTCAATTTGGAGAGATTCATAGCGAAAGCTAGGATGTCACAGATCCGGATTTCAGCCAGTATGACCCTCATCCTAAAGCTGTATTTAAAGTAGAACCGACCTCTTGGAGCAATGTATAAAGTAGGGTAGGCGGCAGGCTTGGTTATTGCTTGCGAAAATGCAGGAACTGGCTTTCCAGACCATCGCGCCTGGCATGATAGTAAAACAGGGTTTTCTGCTCGTTCTCACATTCCTGAGTCCACATGTTTGGGGCCAGAACATTCTCAAAGCCTTCATGGGCATGCAGTATCTTGTAGGCTGTCTTGGCATAGGAGACGACATCGGTGGCAAAATGAAAATCTCCACCCGGAATCAGAAGATCATGGAGCATCCCGACAAAATCCTCATTGAGGTTTCTGCGGTTCCGGTAAGCCTGCTTGGGCCAGGGATCGGGAAAGTTCATGTAGGCTTTGGCGATGGAATTGCGAAAGAAGCAATGGGGGAACAGGTGCTCAAGCCGACACTGCACCACCAATATATTGTTGAGGCCAAGCTGTAGTTTTTTGCGGACAATCGCCTGGGTACGGGGAGGCCGTTTTTCAATGCAGATGAAATTGTGGTCCGGCATCTTCTGGGCCATGGCAACCGCAAACTCTCCTTTACCCGCGCCAATATCAAGAACCAGAGGGTTGGAATTGCCAAAAAACTCCGCAAAATTCTGGGGCTTTTTCAAATCTGTGACCCAGAGAATCTGATCCTTGACCCGATCCTTCATTTCCCGGCGGCGGCTGGCAACCAGAGCCTGTCTTTCTGCATAAGGAAGATGGGCTAAAGAACTCACCCCAGACCTCCTTCTTTTGGAAAAATCCGGGCCAGGAAAGCTTCCACCAGATCCAGTTCCCCCGCTCCGACATGATGACCCTTACTCATAGGATGCCACTGAAGACCCGCAAGATGGGGTTTGAGAATTTCCATCTGCTCTTCGGTCTTCTCAAAGCTCAAGACCTCATCCTGCCATCCATGAGACAAGAAGATCGACAGCTTGCTGTGGTGAGGTTTCAGACCCTCTACCAGACGGGCTGGCTGATGAATGAAACCGGAAATACCCACGATTCCTGCCAGCCTGCTCTCAAGGCTCAAGCCCACTTCCATACTCATTACACATCCTTGGGAAAACCCGAGGAAGGCTACGGAAGAACTGGAAACTCCGCAGGATTGAATTTCCTCAAGAACCCGGTAAATCAGGCCTCTGGACCGGCGAATTCCTTCAGCATGGGCCGGAATCGCAGGATACCAGCTATACCCGTCACCCAAAGGAGTTGGCCAGGAATCCGGGGCATTGAGAAAAAGAAAATCCACTCCTGGTACATCAAGATGCTGCCTTAGCCAGGCCAGGCCTTCCATGCTGTCTCCACGACCATGCAAAGCGACTACAAGTCCACGAAAAGGCAGACTGGAAGGAAAATAAAGTGAAGAAAGCGAAAATGTGGTCTGAGAGATTCTTTCACGGATGTTCATGGCCGCGATAATAATCGGGGAGCTGATTCAGGGCAATGATTCTTTGAGGATTTACGGTAAGATAACAGGGAAACGAAAGGATTTTTATGCAGTACATTCAGGTAGAGCAACACGGCCATGTCCTGACCGTCACACTCAATCGACCCCAGATCCATAATGCCTTTGATCCGGTCATGATTGCCGAACTCAAGGAAATCTTTCTGAACCTTCCCTCCAACATCCGGGCCTGTATTCTGAAAGGTGAGGGCAAGTCCTTCAGTGCCGGGGCCGATCTCAGATGGATGCGATCCATGGCTGAAGCAGGTGTCCAGGAAAACAAGACCGATGCGCTCAGGCTTTATGATATGTTCGCGGCAATCCGTTTCTGTCCCGTCCCGGTTATTGCCCGCATCCAGGGAGCCGCCCTTGGAGGAGGAACCGGCCTTGCTGCCGTTTGTGACATGGTATTCTGTCATGCTTCAGCCCAGTTCGGGTTTACCGAGGTCAGGCTTGGGATTATGCCTTCCGTCATTTCTCCCTTTGTGCTCGAAAAAGTCGGTGCAATGCAGGCCAGACGGTGGTTTCTGACGGGAGAACGCTTCAGTGCTCAGGAAGCCAAACAGATGGGGCTTGTGCATGAGGTTGTGGAAGAAATCGAAGATCTGGATCATCTGGTTCACCAGACGGTTCAGGGAATTCTGAAGTCATCTCCTTCAGCCGTTAGAAAATGCAAGCGCCTGATTGATGAAATCAGCCATAAATCCATTAGGGATGTTCGCTCTCTGGTGGCCGAAGGAATCGCCGCAATCAGGGTTTCTGAAGAAGGTCAGGAAGGATTGCATGCCTTTTTGAACAAAAAGCTCCCCGATTGGGATAAATTTTGTCCTTAAGGTTGCAACCTTTCAGTATAGATATGCGTAGACTGACTAGGGGTGGATAAAAGGGTAAACTATGCCAAAAAACCTGTCGCTCAAATTTTTGCTGGCTCTGACCGTGTGCACATCCGGTCTGATGGCAACAGATCGTTTCAATGGAGAGCCCCAGGCCGTCATGGAAGGGGACTCTGCAGCTCCCTGGGCTCTGATTGAGCGTCACAGGGATCCCCACCCACGTTTTCCCAATGAGCCTTTCCATACCAGACTGGCTCAGTTCTACCCTCAGACCATCGAGGCTCTGGGCAGCAAGACTCCTCACAGCTCGGTATTTGCTCTTTATGCTGCTCCTGGCTGGGACGGTTCAGAACAGCCTGTTCCGGTTCTTCTGATTCATGGCGCCAATGACGACGCGACCCGCCGATATGCCCATCCAAAAAGTCCTCATGCCGAAGACCATCTGGAATCTTCCGGCCTGATGCAGGACCTGGCCTCCAAAGGCTTCAGTGTTTTTGCCGTCAGCTTCAGTCACTTCCATGGCGACAATCTTTTTCAGGGAGAACAGATCGCCAATGCCATCACCCGAATCCGTCAGCTGATGGGCCAGGAAGAAAACCAGGATTTCAAAGTCGATCTGGTTACCTTCAGCAAAGGTATCATGGCTGCCCGCTCCTATCTTCAGAGCATGGGAGAGTACTATGGCATGAAGTACCTGACTCCATTTCGTCATGATGTTCGCCGGGTTGTGTTTCAGTGTGGCCCAATTGCCGGCCTGGACACCATGTTTCGCTACTACATGTATAATCTGACTCTGGCTTCCCAGGAAATTCCTGCCCCGATGGGCGCTGACAAAATGCTCATGTATGGCTCATGGAAGGATATGGGAGAGAATCATATCCACTCCGGATACTGGCCCGGTCAGCTCCAGATGGTCCATGATCAGCGCGAAATCGGAATTGCTGATGGAGTCATGAGTGTAACTGCCGATTTCAATCAGACTGCTCACGTCCTGCGCAATGGCGGACGCTCTCTTTACATCTCCAGCTACGGATTGGAAAAAGCCCGTCTTGCCGGTGGTCGAATGATCGAAGTCATGAATGAGAAAGGTCTCCCCTCAGATGTTTCGGCAGCCATTCTGGCCGGAAACCACCATATTATCTATGATGAGCGCTATGATGGGTGGAAGATCCCAATTGGTGTGGAGCTGACTGCGGAAAGCGATGGTCTTGTTTATCTGAAATCGGCAACCTACACCGAAGGTCTGACTGCTCAGGGGGCCCGCATTACCGGGATGAAAACCCTGAAGCTCAATCACATTGATCTGAGTCGCTCTCAGGATGCCTTCGAATTTGTTTCTACAGAGCTGATGAAACCATGAGTGGATTCCTGCTGACCATTCTGGTTGGCGGATTTGCTCCGGGGCTTTTCTGGCTCTGGTGGATTTACAGGCAGGATCGGTACGAACCCGAACCTCTCAGAGATGTCCGGCAGATGTTTGTCCATGGCATGTGGCTTTCACTCCCAATCCTGCTTCTCTCCTTCTGCATGACCTCAGCCCTGACGTACGGAGTTGTTCATCTGGAGGCTCTTGGTCCTTACAGGAGCCTGATTCTCCCCCTGATTTCGCCTGTTTTTACCGCTCCCTTCATCGAAGAACTCTGCAAATTCTGGGCACTTCTGCGGTTTGGCTCCAACCGTCCAGCCTTTAACGAACCCGTTGATGGGGTTGTTTATGCCGCCGCTGTTGCTCTGGGCTTCGCCTCGGTGGAAAACGTCCTCTACCTGATTTCCAACCATGAGCAGCTCTCCTATGTCTTTACCCTGAGAATGATGCTGAGCGTGCCCGCCCATGCTCTGTTCGCAAGCTTTTATGGCTACAGCGTCGGTCTGGCCAGAATGGATCCCCAGTGGCCTGCCGGAAAAATGCTTCTGCGCTCTGTCCTGATGGCCATCGGCTGCCATTCTCTTTTCAATCTTCTGGCTCATTTCTCCCTGATTGGAGCTCTGGCCATGATCGGCCTGGTGGGCTGGATGTGGAAGCGGATGTTTCGTGACATCGAAGCGGCCTTGAGCTATTCTCGATTTCTTCATGAAGACTGATTCTTTGCCCAACCTGCCCGGGGATAAAAGCATCAGCCACCGGGCCGTTCTTCTCTCCGTGCTGGCCCGAAAACCTGTTCTGATTCACGGACTGAACCCCGGAGCTGATGTCCATTCCAGCCTGAACTGTATCCAGGCCCTTGGAGCCAGAGTCGAAAACCCCGCTCCCGGAACGGTTCGGATCCTGCCTCCAGGCTCGAGGGCTCTCACAGGAACAGTGGTCCTTGATTGTGGCAATTCCGGTACGACCATGCGACTTCTCACTGGTCTTCTGGCCCATTTTCAGGGAAATTTTGAATTGATCGGTGATGAAAGTCTGAGCCAAAGACCTATGGGAAGAGTGCTTGAGCCCCTGTTCCGGATGGGACTCTATCCAGATTCAGCCAGTCACCAGACCCATGCTCCCTTGAAACTTCAACCCCAAAAGCAGTCCGAAGCGGATTTTCAGCTGAGGCTTGAAATCGCCTCTGCTCAAGTGAAGTCTGCTCTTCTGCTGGCTGGCATGGCCCGCTTTGGCCAGACCCGCCTGATCGAACCTGCTGCCAGCCGGGATCACACAGAACGCCTTCTGCAATGGCTGGGTCTGCCACTGCATGTCAAAGGTCTCTCCCTGAATCTGGATGGCCCTGCCTTGAGTCTTCCCGGCTGGGAACAGACCATTCCGGGGGATCCCAGCTCTGCTCTCCATCTTGGGCTTCTTGCCTTCTTGCCAGCCAGCATTCACAAACCGATTCACCTCAGACAGGTGGCCTGCCAACCCGCCCGCAGCCTGGCCTTTGAAATCCTTAGAAATGCCGGAGCGGATCTCATCACTCTGAATCCTCGTGAATTGGGACCAGAGCCCGTGTGGGATTGTCTTTTCAGCCCGAAGGGAAGAATCCGGAGCTTTCAGATTGAAAAGCAGATGGTTCCCGGAGTGATTGATGAGATCCCAATGCTGGCTGCTGTAGCTGCCCACGCTGAGGGGGTAAGCCGCTTTGAAGGCATTGGTGAACTGAGGCACAAAGAGGCCGACCGACTGGATTTGTGTGTCCGGAATCTCGAGAAATTCGGGGCCAGTGTGAAGGCCGGGGAGGACTGGATGGAAATTAATGGAAAATCACACCTGAAGCCGGCTTCCTCTCTTCCTGAAGTTTGCCATGATCACCGTCTGGCCATGGTCTTTGGCCTTCTGTACAGTCTTTATAATCGCGACTTTTCCCTCCTTGAGGATCCTTCGATTGCCATTTCCTTCCCCGGTTTTTTTGAAGCTGTCAAAGAGGTTCTTCCTTGCTAAGTCAGACCCTCCTCCCTCAGAACACCCGAATCGGTATCTTTTACGATTCCGCGGTAAAGGACTTTCTTCAGGAAGGTCTGGCATTAGGAGTGGCGCCGGATTTTCTAATTGCTCTTCCCGGATCCGGTGAAAAAATCAAAAACCTGGATTCTGTTTCCTTCATCCTCAATGCCCTCCTGGAACACGGATTTCAGCGGAAAGATATCGTCGTTGCCATTGGAGGAGGAGCAAGTCTGGATACTGTCGGCTTTGCTTCCTCAATATACATGCGTGGAATCAGCTGGATTGCCGTTCCCACAACTCTCCTTTCAATCTGCGATGCCGCCTGGGGAGGAAAAACCGCCATCAATCTGGCCAACCGCAAGAATCCGGTCGGTGCATTTCATGAACCTCTGGCCGTTCTCCCCTGGTGGGAAACCCTAAAAACCCTGCCATTGACAGAATGGAAATCCGGACTTGGGGAACTTTGGAAAATGTCTCTGATCCATTCTCACAAGCAGGCATTGTCATGCCTTGAGTGGCTGGATTCCTCCCCCCAGATACCAGACACAAAGCTTAAACACCTTCTGACAGAGAGTATCTCCCTGAAACATCAGGTTGTTCAGAAAGACCCCAGGGAAGCAGGACTCAGAGCCATTCTGAACCTGGGTCACACGATTGGGCATGCTCTTGAAATCAAAGAAGGAATCCCTCATGGAGTGGCCGTAGCGCTTGGGATTCTGCATGAAGCCCAAATGGGACAGAAACTGGGGCTTGTTTCGGAAAGCATGACCAATCTGTGTGAAACCGGAGTCCGGAAGCTGGGGCTTAAATCCAAAAAACCGGATTGGGCTCACCTCCTTGAAATCATGGGAGCAGACAAAAAAAATCAGGGTTCCACGATCGGTTTCAGCCTGATTCAGAAACCCGGCGCAGACTGGAATCAGTTTCAGATCACCCGACTTCTGATGAAAGACGTGCAATGCGCCTTATCAGCCTGAGTCCTGAAAACCAGCAGGAAGCTTGTGAGCTGCTGCTGGAATTTGCCCAGCATCCTCTGGAAATCCGCCTGGATCACCAAGACTGGTCTCCCGACTTTTCCGGACTCAGAGCCATTCACAACGGGTTTCTCGTATTCACCCCAAGAATCGGGGACCAGAAATCAAGAATCCTGCTGGCCGAAAAAGCGATCGATTCCGGATTTTCTGCCGTGGATCTGGATATTTCCGACTGCAATTTTGGTTCTCCCTCCCTGAGTCAACGCCTGATTGCAAGTATGCATCCATCCGGTTTTCCCGAAGATTCGGTTCTCAAAGCCCTGAATCAGATCGATTCCCGCTGGAAAAAAATTGCCGTCCCGGTAGGCGATGCAACCGAAGCCCTGGAGCTGATTCAAAAATCCCGTCAATCAATTCCATCGCCACTCATCATCAGTGCCATGGGAAAGGCAGGGCAGTTCTTGCGCCTTGCACCCGGAATTTTCGGTTCCGAATGGTCTTATCTCTGTCCAGAGGAAAAGCCGACTGCTGAAGGTCAGCTCTCGCTTCAGGACCTGAAAAAGCTGGGTCTTGAGCAGGAACCACAAGAAGATGCAGAGATTTTTGGCCTGATGGGATGGAAAATCCAGCATTCCAGAAGTCCCCTGATTCACAATCACTGGTTTCAGAGCCGGAATCTGAATGCCTGTTACCTGCCCTTTGAAACCCGTTACCCCAAAAGGCTTCTGGAGCTTCTACCGGAATCCAGGGGATTTTCTGTGACTTCACCCCTGAAAGAAACTCTGGGGAAACTTTTTCAGACCGATTCTCCCATCAACACACTTTTTAGGAGGAATGACAACTGGCAAACCGAGATGACGGATGGCAAGGGTCTGACACTCGCCCTGCATCACAAATTTCCTGACTGGCAGAAAACTCCCGGTGTCCTGATCACCGGACTGGGAGGCCTGGGACAGCATGTCCTTACAACTCTTCTGGAATCAGGGGTTGCTGCCAACAAAATTCTCCTGTGGAATCGCACTCACTCCAAGGCTGAAATTCTGGCTGAAAAATACGGAGTCCGGGCTCTGGAATCCCTAGAAAACTTCCAGGACCCGATTTTATGGATCCAGTGCTCTCAACCGGCAGAATGGATTTCACGATTTCTGGTATCGATCGATCCCGGCAGAATCGCCGGAATTGCTGATTCCAATTATGGCAGTGGCAGAGAAGAGCTCAGCCGGTGGGCCCGGAACCGTAAAATTCCCCTCGTTGATGGTCAGGACTGGCTAGCGGCTCAGGCCCTGTTTCAACAGAAATATTTTACCGGCCACTGCCAGGATTTTGAGACTGTAAGGGAGCTGATTTTATGAAATCGATCGCTTTGATTGGTATGCGTGCCAGCGGCAAGAGTACCCTTGGACCCATTCTCGCCCGTCGCCTGGGGCTAGGCTTTACGGATCTGGATGAAGTCCTGGGCTTTCGCCGTCAGGCACATGAAATTCTGAAAACCGAAGGAGAGCCAGCTCTTCGGAGAAGAGAGGAATCAGCCCTTCAGAAAATTCCAGCTCAGAACTGGGTACTTGCCTGTGGTGGGGGAACCGTCGTTTCTGACTTGGCCCGCAAATGGCTGAAGCAGAAATTTTTTGTCATCTGGCTGAAAGCCGGGCCCTCTGTTCTGATCACAAGGAGGAAAGGAGATGATAGACCTTTGTTGAATCAGGCAAAAAATGTCAGAGAAGAGGTTGAATTGCATATGCAAACCCGTCTCCACCACTATTCAGATACTGCCAACCTGATTTATCATATGGGGGAGGGCTCTCCAGAAGCCGAGGCCGAATTTTTATTGCAGCAACTGATGGAAACCAGATGATTCAACTTCAACATCCCGATCTTGATATCCGTAGTCTGGCCATTCGCGATCTTCAGCTCTCTCGCCATCCCGATCGACTGGAACTTCTGAAGCAGCGTCTCGAACGGGAAAGCAATGTGGAGCTTCGTTTTGAACTCAGACGCTCCATCAACGAGATCATTGCCCTCGAATCCGGGGAACGCCGCCGCCGCAGGGTTCTGGACCAGCAGCAGGGCAGTGCCTTAAGAGTCGCCCTGATTGGTATGGACAAGGACATGCAGCGCAGGGCCTGTCACTACTGTGCCCTGCATCACAGGGTCGAATTTCTTCCCCTGCTTTTGAAAATGGAGAATTCTGCTTCCAACAGCTTTGTCCGAATGTGCATCGCCCACATGATACGCTTTGCTCCAGAGAGATATTTCCACCTCCTTGAAACCTATCTTGATGACAGTGATCCGACTGTATCCGCAACGGCAGCCGACACTCTGGCCTCTCTTGGCGGCAGTGATGCCATTCACATGCTCCTGATTCGGGCTCATCGAGGTATTCAGGCATGTATGGAGGCCTTGTCTTCCATGCCGGTACGGCACGTTCAGGCTGGTTTAAGCAATCTCTTAGCCCAGACCCAGGATCCATTTCTGGTCGACGCAGCTTGCCAGCTGGCGAGAAGCCTTGGCTGGAAAGACGGTCCGACTTCTATCTCTTTGGAACTACCCCTGCAAAACCTTTTGAAGGGCTCCATCAAGCAGTCTTTTGAAACGCTCAAAAGGCTGACTGCAGCACATGAAAGGGCTCAGGGAGTCCTGGTAATTCTGGATCGCGAAGAGACCCCCGAGGTGCTCCGGGAAAACCTTCTTCCCATGCTCGAAGACGAAGATATCCGGGTGCGTGCCAATACACTGGAATCTCTGGCCGTTATCTGGCCTCAGAACGAACTGGACTGGTTTTTGCCCTGGCTTCAGGATGAATC
>CAZDAM010000109.1:0-10950 GCA_964503595.1 uncultured bacterium | reverse complement strand
CTGAGCGGGTCTTTCGCTCCAGGGCAGAAGAATCCGAAACCGGGTGAACTGATTGAGGGCGGACTCCACCGACAGCTCCCCCCATGATTTTCGGTGGATGATGAAATAAGAAACACTCAATCCAAGACACGCACCTGACCTGGTTCCTTGGTCGTGAAGAAGAGTTCAAAAATCCGTCGTGATACTTCTGGTGGAATGCCAGGGCCATTGCCCTCACAACCACGCTCTCCGGAAAGCCCCCCTGAAATCGGACATAAAGTTCAATTCTGGGATGGTAGATCTCGGTTTCCTGCATGCGAAGACGCTCGGTAATGTCATCTTTGGACATCGCGCCAATCACCTTTTCTCCAAAGCGGAAAAACCGCCAAGGTCCAGAACTGCCGGCTGGCCCTCCAGAGTGGACCGATGCCCCTCAAGACTGACTGGCTGTTGGGATTCAATCGCCCGACAGATCAGGTGATACCATTCCGGAAAGTGGGAACCACTCTCAAATCGGGCGCATACAGAAAACAGTCAATTGACGTGGCATGGCCTATCATAGACAGCCTCAGTGTCTGCTGAAAAGCCAGGCAATCATCCAGGGAAAACGTTCAGCCCAGGCATACTCATCATGAGCCGCATCAGCCTGCTCGCAGTAGCAGAAATCCTGACCGGAAACATACCCCATGTCAAGAAGCTGCTGAGCTGCAAACCTGGTGACATCCACTGACTCCAGTTCAGCCGGATCCAGACCTTCCAGAAGCCCGATATCCATCCAGAGCCGAACCCTTTTGTGATGCTGGCGAGGTAAAAAGCGTTTCAGGGCATGATGATCCGCCCATTTAAGCGAGGGCGACATGATACCAAAGCGGGAGATTCTGTCGGCGTGCCAGAAAGAGGCATAAAGGGAAATCAACCCTCCCATTGAGGATCCCACCATGCCCACATCATTTCTCAGATTGGAAACAGGAAGATTTTGGGTTGCCCAGGGTACCAGTTCGTTCAGAATCCAGAAAAGATACTGCCTACCCTGGCCTCCACCACCCTGACGGCTGACCACAGGAGAATATTCGCTCATGCGATTCGGGGTATTGTGAATGCCGATGACAGCAAGAGGAGGAACCAGTCCCTGGAGGATCATGGCATCAAGAGTCTCTCTGACTTTCCAGTGCCGGCCCAGAAAGGCCTTCTTCGGATCAAACAGGTTATTGCCATCATGGGCATAGATTACCGGAACACGAAACTGCCCATGCTGTCGATCCCAAGGGGGCAGATAAGCGCTGATCTCCCGACCTCCGGGACCCTGAGTTTCAATTATGGACGAGGGAACCAGAGTATTGTGCATGGTATCCAGCCTGTTGTTCTAGCGGTCTAAAAAGCGTACCACAGACTGGGTCTCCCATTGAATCCTCAAAGCCCCGAAAGACCGCGACTTGCGGGAGTTCATGCGCATTTCCCTAGGGTTCACCCAGCCCATTCTGGCTAGTTTCTCAATTTCCTGGGAATAGGCCAGCTTCTGAGATTCCTGAGGACGACTCAGCAGAAACCAGGCTGTTTTACTGGTACCGTCAGCAAGCTCCATTTCCAGAAAATACAGCCCTTCCTGGGGCCCTTTGGGCAAGGCTCTTGAGAGGGAGAATTCCATCCATATAGAAGGCCCTTCCTGACCTTTGGCCCTGGCCCGGCTTAAGGCCAGTTCTTCCGATTCACGCTCAAAGTCATCTTCTTTCAGATCCAGAAGCAGCTGCCGTGGGTGACGCACAAGCCTTAAGGTCTTGAACTTAACATCCTTCTTCTGAAAGCCCCGAAGCTCCAGGGTGTCACGAACCTGGTTGGCTGAATTATCCCTTCTAAAAATCAACTGAAGGCCTCGGACCGAATCGGGCAGATCCCAATCCACTGGCATAGGTTTGTCTTCCAGAACTTCATAGGTCTTCTCGATCAGTTCCATGGCGTTCTTCTGTACACCGCGATCGGCTGGACTTCTCTCAAAAAGCTCTTTAATAGCCAATGTCATATTCTTATAATCTCCACGAACATAAGCCATATGGGCTCGGCCCAGCTGATCCGGAGAGCAGGGAGAAAAACCAAATCCGGGAAGACCGGCAGCATGAGCAGCTGCCGCAAAAACAACCCCATAAACGGTTTTTTCCATCAACATGAGAAGACCTCCAAGCGCCAGCCGCACCGGGGCTGATGTTTTCATTCTCTCAGGGTTTTTAAAAGGAGTTGTCATCAAAGCTTCACGCAAATGTCAATTGTTTTCCATGACACGGAAACGGTATCCGACACCATGAACTGTCTCAAAGTAATTCGGCTCAAATTTATTGCGCAACTGAAGGATGTGGTTATCCACTGTGCGGGTGCTTGGATAGCGGGCTCCCCAGATTTTTGAAAGGAGCTCATCGCGGGTAAAAACCTTACCCGGATTTTCCATTAAAAGCTTCAGAAGGCCGAACTCCATTCGTGTCAGATTGACACGCTCATTTTGAAAAAAAGCTTCATGCGTCATGGAACACAGGCGAATTTTACCTACATAGATGGAATTCGGATCCTCCGGGGGAAGAGAAATTTCCTGATTTTTGTCAGGCAGGTCACGAAACTGAACCCGGATCCTGGCAATCAGCTCCCTTGGTTCAAACGGTTTGGTGACATAATCATTGGCCCCGAATTCAAGTCCCAGAACCTTGTCCACCAGATCGGTTCTGGCAGTCAGAAAAATCACCGGAGTGCGATTGCCTGCCGTGCGCAGCTCCCTGAGATATTCAATGCCCTGTCCATCAGGAAGCATCCAGTCCAAAAGGATGATATCTCCGGTTTTCGATCTGGCTTCTTCCAGACAGGTTGCAGCCTCAACATCAAATCCTTCCCGGTGCAAAACCTCCATCAGAGGCTCCCGGATTCCGGCATCATCTTCCACAAGAAGAATTCTGGACATGCTTGATCTCCACAGTAAAACGAGTCGGACCCGTCTGAATGAAAAGCCTGCCGCCCATGCTTTCTGCAATGCGGCGTACCAAAACGAGGCCCAGCCCCAGGCCATCACTTTTATCGCCCTTGGCAAAGGGAATTCCCAGCTCCCGGGCTTTTTCCGGGCTCAGATTCCCGGAGTCCTCCATCATCATCTGAATCTGGGAGCCCGTAGTCCTGACCCAGAGCTTAATGGATTCTCCTCCATGTTTTAAGGCATTCTGGCCCAGGTTTTCAATGGCTGTTGCCAGCCAGTACGAATCTGCCATAAAAGCAAAATCATCCTGAAGCTTCAGCTCGATTCCATGCGGAAGAATATCCAGAAGCCACTCTTTCATCGAAGGGATTTCCTGAAGCTCTACGGCAAGGCTTCCCAGTCTGCGCTCGGACTTCAGATACTGGGTACTAGCTTCAAGCACTCTTCCCAGACGACTCGTCGCGGATAACATACGCATCAGAGCCTTCTGCCCCATTTCATTGAGCTGATCAAAATTATCCCTCAGATCTTCCACCGCAAGATTCAAGGCTGTCGCCGGGGTACGGATTTCATGGGTCAGAGTCTGGAGCACAAAAAGGCGTTCTTCATGATCCCGAATGCGGGAACGAACCTGAATCAGGGCCATTGCCAAAAGGGAAATGGCCGCCAGAATCAGTCCGCTGACCGAAGTCATGCGATAGACACTTCTGGAGGATTGCATGCGCGAACGCTTCAGGGTCCAGTAAAGATGACCCTCCTGATATACTATGGCGTTCTGATCCTCGACTTTTTCACTTACATTGAAAAAAGAGTCCCCCATGGCCTGATCCCACACACCACGGGCATAGACCTCATAGCGGGGAAGAACCGAACGAAAAACTGCCCGTCTGGGATCTTCAATGATGAGAGCATGGGCCGTCGTCAGTACCAGAGGCTCTCCGGAAAGAACGGCCTGAGCCCCTTCCTCCCCCATACCGGCCATCAGACCCTGAAGGGGATGCAAATCCAGGTAGTCCTTCAGAATCGGCAGTTCCAGAACATGCAGGGCATCCCGGTGCAGGGTCAGCCATTCGCGGGAAGCGAAGGGAGAACGGCCCGATGTGAAGGCCAAGAGAGCATAGGAAGAGCCTCCGGGATGCAGAAAGGGTGCCGTACGGAAAAAGTTTGCCGGAAGAGCTTCTTCGGGATGGCAGACAAAGCGCTGCCAGATCAAAGCTTTCACCACCGTGGCACTCGCCGCGATGCTGCCACTGGGGAAGCTGCAATCCTGAGCCGCCTTCAGAAGCAGAGCCAGTTCGGAACGCTCCAGACTGTGATAAACCGGAAGACGGGTCCCGGATTGAGCCAATGCCGGATCCAGCCTCACCTGAGGAAGATTGGCCAGGGTGAATCTCAGCATCGGATCCGAAAGGTGACGGAAATCATCCTTGAAAGCCTGCACTGCTCTTGGATCCCGCGATTCAAGAGCGGCTTTCTCCCAGTGCTTTTCCTCGAGAAAAGCGCCCAGAATCAGAAGAAGGAGTCCGGCAATTCCGGCAAGGACTGCAATACGCATGAAGGCATGCTACCAGACTCGGCACATTCCTTGCGTAGAGTGGTTCAGATGGAGGAAAACATGATTGCCAAAGATATTGTAAAAGAGCATCGCTCCCAGAATTTTCTTCAGACCGGCCTGATTCTTCTGGCCATGTTAAGCCTTTTCTCGCTGGTAGGATTCGGCATCCTGGGGAATATTACTCTACCCCTTATCCTTCTGATTTTTGTCTTCGGCTTCACTCTCGTGCATTCTGCCCGGCCAGAGCTGATCTTCAAGACCATGCGGGGAACTCCGCTTGGCTTTGAAAATGCCCCCGGTCTTTACAGGATTACCGATGCCCTGTGCCAAAGAGCAGGGCTTCAAACAAGACCCACCCTCTGGTATCTGCCCCAGAACCAGATCAATGCCATGGCCGCCGGACAGACAGATCGCTTTGCAATCGGCCTGACCCACGGCATTCTCAACACATTGAACGAAAGAGAGCTGATTGGAGTTCTGGCCCATGAAATTGCCCATGTCAAAAACCGGGACATGGGGATCATGGGGTTTTCCGGTGCCATGACCCGGCTGACCTCTTCGCTGGGAAGCTTCGGGCAGATGATGCTCCTGCTTTCTCTGCCCTTCTGGCTTCTTGGAATCGTGGAGTTCCCACTGGCCTGGATTCTGCTGGTCTTCCTGGCCCCCGGACTCAATGGCCTTCTGGGCCTTGCCCTGAGCCGGACACGGGAATTTGAAGCCGATCGCATGGCCGTTGAGATCAGTAAGGATCCTTACGGCCTGGCGTCAGCTCTGTCCACCATGGAAAAAGCTGTCCGCAATCCCTGGGGACGCTTCCTGCCCAGTTCCGGCATTCCGGTAATCCTGAAAACCCATCCGGCGACCCGGGAAAGAATTCAGCGCCTGCTATCCATGGCAGAACAGCCCCGTCTTTACTGGGGGAACTGACGGGCTCTTAACAGGGCCCGGTTCAGATCGTCTCTTAAACCCCGATCCATTTTCAGGGCATCCATTGCCTGATTCAGAGTTTTTTCATCATAGTGCTGCAAACTCTCCACCCTGGTGGAATTCAAAGCCCGGCCATTCAGAACATCGGCGACAGCCAGCTGGACATCACCCTGAACTTTCCAGGAGGAATCCTTGCTGGCTTCCAAAAAAGGATCACGGGCCGTTAAGAAGAGGCCCATGAGAGCTTCGTGGGACTTTTCACAGATCGGAGCAATTTCGCTTTCTGAGGGGATAAACCAGGTTGCAAGCTCAATCGTGTAGGAAAGCACGTTATGTGTGGCGTAAAGCTCATCATCAAATCCACCGGAAGCCTCATAGAGTCCGGAAATCTGCATGGGTTTATAGCCCAGAACCTTACCCATGGCATCGCCATATTTCTTGAAAATGGCATGATCACGGGCCTGAATCCGGTTGGTGTAACCCCAAGGCCACAGAACCAGTTCAGAGTAGGAGTGAAAAGAGACCGCAGCGACAAATTTATGCTCTTCAGCAAGCTTCATGATGAGCTGGTTTTCTTTTTCGGAACCAGCTTCAGGGCCCATGTAGGTATCGCTTCCCGCATAGGAGGAAGAACCGGCCACACCCCATTTGTAAGGATAGTTGCGATTGTTATCCACCCCAATGGCTGAAGTGCCTTCATTCACACGGCGGTTCTTGCGCCACATCTTGCGCTTGGTGCGGGAATATTCACAGCCATCCGGATTGACCATGGGAACAACGACAATACGGGATGAATCAAGCAGCCTGACACTTCTTTCATCCCCGGCACGGTAATCAGTCAGAAGCTTTCGCATGAAATGAAGCGGAACTTCAAGGCTGATCCATTCGCGGGCATGGTGGGATCCCATGACCAGATAGGCCGGGGCATCCAAAGAAGCCTTTTCACCCTTTAAGGTAAGAACGGGGATGCTCCGGCCTTCAAAGGTCTCGGTTTCCTGATCAAGCTGAACGAGATCGGAAAATTCCTCGGCCAAACGCTGAACTTCAGCCATGGCTTCTGCCACGGTGTGGTATCGGCCCAGATCCGAAGAACGGGAAGTCAGGGCTTCCTCATTTTTGGCCTGAACATTCTCAATAACAACTTCAGCCTGGCTCATCAGACCGGAACCCAGTTGGCGGTTTGTGGCCAGTTTTTCCCGTGCTTCGTCATCCACCAGAAATTCAAGATGTTTTTCACTGCGGCCAAAACAGCCAAAATCCAGATCCAGCTTTTGCAGAAGCAGCCGATTGAGGGGGGTATTGGGCACTCTCAGAACCTGATCCTGAGCATGAACTGATGAGATCAGGATAGCAAGAGCAAAGGGCAGCAGTTTTTTCATCGAAAACATCCTTCTTCGTAAGATGTTTGCATTGTAAGGATTGTAAGGTTTCTGTAAAGTCTGAAACCATGCAAACTTCATCCATGGCCCTAAAAAGGCTTTCCCAGCTCATCCGTTCCCGACTTCCGATCAGAAGGGCAACCGAGATCCTTGCCGCCGAACCCGTTCCCGAAGACTTCCTCCTCCTGCCTGAGAGAATCGGCACCGGCATCCCCCTGTCTGATGCCTTGGATGAGCTTGGTCACTTAAGCCCAGGCACCATTGCCATCATCCGCACCGGCGAAGAACACGGGCGCATCGAGGATGCCCTGGAAGAAGCGGCTCTTTACGAGGGAGATTTTTCAGCCCCCCGTCTGGGAAATCTCAAGACCCGGCCTTTTCGCCTTCCTCAGGAGCTGACTCAGTGGCTGAAGCAGGGAGACGGGGGTCTGGTTCTGATTGAGCCCGAGCTCCATACGACTCTTTTGAGACTGATCAAAAGCTTTCAGGAGCGCTTTTCCTACGTGAACGCTGTCAGCTGGTTTCCTCAGACAGGGATTCCACTCTATAGCAGTGAAACCGAACTGGAACAGACATTAAGAGGAATTCCCCAACAGGGTATTTTCTACCTGGATATCCCTAGATCAGAGCGGATACAAAGCTGTCTTGAGCATGTCATGGACAAAGGCCGGATTCTCCTGCTTCCGGCAGGGAATCCGTTTCTGTTCAAAAACCCACCACGTTTCCGGCTCAATCTTCAGAAAAACCGCCTGATCATAAGTTGAAACATTTTTTGCAAAATGTAACGTCCGATGAAACTCCAATGGTTTCAGATACAAGACTCTCTGGCAACAGGAAAAAAACATGAAAAAAACCACCCCGATTTTGATGGCTCTCACAGGTTTATTCGCTTTGGGTTGTCAGAAGGCGGAACGCCCCACCCTAAAAACTCACACAATAGAACGAAAAACCATCGTGGCCAGGGTGGAAGCCGCCGGAAAGGTTGTCTCTCCTCTGGATGTGGAAATCAAATGCAAGGCCAGCGGCCTGATTGTCTCCCTGCCCTTCGGACTTGGGGATCGCATCAGAAAGGGCGATCTTCTTCTAAAACTGGATCCGGTTGATGAAGAACGCAAGGTGGAAAGTGCCAGGGCCCGCTTGCGGCTTGCGACCATTCAAAAGGATCAGGCAGAGCTTGCCCTTCAGATTGCCGAATCCGATCTCAAGCTGAAAACCAGGGAATACAACAAATCTCTGGATGCAGCCAAAGCCCGCTATCAGGAACTCAACCGCACCCGCGAAAGAACAGAAAGGCTGTACCAGGAAAAACTGGCTTCCGACACCGAAAAGGAAGCCGCTGTTGCCCGGGCTCTGGAGGCCGCAAGCTCCCTGGCTCAGGCAGAAGCCAGAGTCGCAGGACTGGATCTGGAAAAACTTCAGCTGGATTCCACCCGCCTGAATGTTCAGTCCAGAATTGAGGACGTCAACCAGCGCCAGCTGGAGCTTGAAATTGCCGAGCAGGCCCTGGCGGATACAGAAGTGAGAGCTCCCATGGACGGGATCGTGTCCTCTCTTCCCGTTCAGGAAGGGCAGATCATTTCCTCCGGGATCAGCAATGTCGGGGGCGGCACCACAATCATGACCCTTTCCGATTTCTCAAGCCTTGTGATTCGGGCCCAGGTCGATGAAAGCTCAGTCGGTCACTTGAGTCCCGGACAGACCGCCGCATTTCAGGTTGATGCCTGGCCCTGGAAGGAATTTGCCGGATCCGTGGAAAGAATCTCTCCCCGCGGGGAAGTCAGCCAGAATGTCGTCTTCTTTCAGGTTGATGTTGCCGTGAAGGAAGAAGGGAAGGAACTGCTGCGACCGGAGATGAGTGCCAGCGTCACAATCCATTCAGCCAGAGCCGAAAACGCCCTGTGCCTTCCCTGGGATGCCCTTCAGCAGCACGAAGGCTCACCCGCCGTACGGCTGGCTTCAGGCGAGGACAGGAAAGAGAACAACCCGGAAGCCAGGGGCAAAGGAAAAAACCGGGGTAAGGAAAGCTGGCGCAAGGTTCTGCCCGGAATTTCTGATGGCACCTGCATTCAAATCCTCTCCGGGTTGAAAGAGGGGGAATCCATCGTCATTCCCCAATCCGTCTCAAGCCAGTGGAACCGTTCCGGAGGCCGCCGGGGGGCCTCAATCCGTCTCTGATGCCAATCAAAATCCTGTTTCAGCTTGCCTTCAACACCATGGTGGCCTCCCGCCTGAGGACATTCCTGTCCATGCTGGGGATCATCATTGGTACCGGCTCCGTGATTGCCTCATTATCGCTGGGAGAAAGCCTCAAGGCCCATACCCTGGCCCAGGTCCGCCAGATGGGCTCTTCCCTGCTGATGGTCTTTCCCGCCCGCCGGCAGTTTCGGGGAGTCACCTCCGGTTCCTACCAGAACCTGGAACTGGATGATGCCCTGGCCCTGATGAAGCTGGAAGAAATTCAGGCCGTCAGCCCCGTCATGCAATCAAGCTTTCAGATCAAGGCCATGACCCGGAACATGAATGCCGAAGTCGTCGGCACCGCCTCAAGCTATCTTGGCATTCACCAGCTGGAACTGGAAGAAGGGCGCTATTTCTCGGATTTTGAAGAGCGATCGGCCCGTTTTGTCTGCATCATAGGTTCCCAGATTGCCGAAGAACTTTTCCCCTCCCAATCCACTCTGGGAAAAACCCTGAAAATTCAGGGGCGGGCCTGTGAAGTCATTGGCCTTCTCAAGGAAAGGGGACAGCAGGGTCACAGCCCCGATTCCTCCATTCTGATTCCTTTCACCGCGGCAGCTTCGGGCCTGATGGGCCGTAAATCCCTTTCCAGAATCGATATCTCTGCCGCCTCTGAAGACCTGATGACCCAGGCCGCCCTCAATATCGAAAAAGTCATGCGCCGCCAGCATAAAATCCGCCCGGATCAGGAAACTGATGTGCGCGTGGTCAACATGGCCCAGGTTCTGGAAACTCTGGAAGGCATCGGCCTGGCCCTGACCATCTTTTTGGGCCTGATGGCTGGGATTTCCCTGCTTGTCGGTGGTATCGGCATCATGAACATCATGCTCGCGAACGTGGCTGAGCGCACACAGGAAATCGGTATCCGCAAAGCCATCGGTGCCACCGATCGCGATATTCAGCTTCAGTTTCTGATTGAAGCTCTGACTCTGACCCTGGTCGGAGGGATTGCCGGTCTGGTTCTTTCCACAGGCTTCATCAAGCTCATCGGCCTGGCATCCGGCTACCCAGCCGTCATTCCCTGGCTCGCGGTTTTCATGGGCCTGGGAAGCTCCACCCTGATTGGCCTCTTCTTTGGCTGGCACCCTGCCCGCAGCGCCGCCCGCCTGGATCCAATCGAATGTTTAAGGCATGAGTGATCGGGTTTATCAGATCGGTACTCCTGAAGGCCTGAACTACCGATATAAAACGGTTTTGAGGTAGTCTTCGGTTGCAACGAACTCCGGATCTTTTCCACTCAATGCCTTTGTCAGAGGCATAATTTTCGCCCTCACTCCCATTCCCCGATAATCGACATAACCGTAATCCCTGAGCACTTCCATCACCAGAGTGTTTCTTGGCGAACGCTGCCCCGCCTTCATTTTTTCAATCGTCATGGAATTGGATAAGGCTCCGGGGCTGATCACTTCCAGACGATTGGAATAGCTCGCCACTTCGATTTCAACAAAACGCGTCCAATCCCGATGGGCCAAGGCATTGATCCGGGCTTCCCGAACAGCCTCAAGCGGATAAAACCATTTGGTGGGTCGCCCCGTGTTTGTCGGAGACATATTCCATTTGAGAGGATAGAGTCTTCGGACGGAAGAGGTTGGCTGCCAGATGCAGCCGAAAAAATTGTCTGTACACTGTAAATCCTGTCCACATGGATTGATAGGCAGGAGCAGAAAGCCGACAGCATTCAGTTTTTCATAGTTCCTGGCACAGTTTTGCGGATGAGGAAGTCTGTCCAGTCGACTTTTTCCTGAAAATCATGGAGATTCGATAAGCATGTACTTCTTCTCCTTGATATTTAAAAATATTTAAGGGGCTTTATTCTTGTCAATTTTTGTGGATTGCGAATGAGTGTTTTGATCAACTTAGGTATTTTAACAATCCATGCGGATCCTGCCGGGAGCGAGAAAAAAAGATCGGAATATTTTTCAAAA
>CAZDAM010000108.1:0-10958 GCA_964503595.1 uncultured bacterium | reverse complement strand
GCATTTTTCTCTTCAATCCATTGGCTCATGAATCGGCTGGCTCGGGAGGAATGAAAATTGAGCATGCGTTCCATAAAGCCGGTTTTTCGGTGTTTCAGGAGGTTTTCCTGAAGGAAGGAAATTCTTTTGATCAGGGATTTCTGATGATCCTCAAAGGAAAAAAGCCGCTCAAATTCAGAAGATGCTGCCTGATGAAAGCTGTTCCAGAGCTTTTGATTCTCATAAAGAAGAATGGCCTGCTTCACAAAATCCCCAGCATTTCTGACTTCGACTCCAGCCTGATTCTGCATGCCTTCCGTGCCAATCGGAGTGGTCACATAGGGGGTTTTTGTCTGAAGAGCGTCCAGAATCTTGCCTTTCTGACCCGCCCCAAAGCGCAAGGGAGCGAGAAGAACTCTGGAATGTCTTAAGACTTCATGGGCTGAGTAAGCCCGGCCCCGCATGAAGATTCCATTTTCAGGAGAATGCAGCTGGGACATCTGAGGGGTGATATAAGAGCCGTAAAGATTCAGTGAAGCTTTGGGCAGTTTCTTTCTGATCTCAGGCCAGAGAGTCCGGCACAGCCAAAGGCAGGCGTCCACATTGGGAGCATGACGAAAGGAGCCGATGCTGACAAAATCTCGCCTTTCTTCAAAGGCTGGGCCCCGGGCATTTTCCTGACTCAAAAAAGGGATGGTGTGAATCTTCTGCTCTGAGAACTTAAAGAATTTTTGGATCAGATAGCTTTCAAAGTCCGAGATCATCAGGTTCAGATCAGATCGGGTGTAACTTGCGATTTCGCGATAGCAAAGCTCGGTTTCCTGCATCTTTCCGATCAGTCTGTTTTCATCAAGCAGGGCATCCAGAGGAAATTCTTCACCGTTTTCTTTGAGAATGAGACGACGGGCTTCCCTCAGGCTGTGAAAATCCTCTGTATCAATGATTCGAAGAGCATTGGGGCAGACGGACTGAACTCTGAAGCCGTACTGTTCTTCAGTGATAAAGCGATCAAAAACTACAATGTCGGGTTTCCATTCCTTAAGGGAGCGGTTGAAGCTTTCGTGATTCAGCAGAATGGCCCTGGCACTCAATCCCAGATCCTTCAGATCCTGGCTGTTTTCAGTGGTCTGGGCCGCTGAGGCGAACAGAATCCGGTAGCCGGCCTTCAGAAAGCATTGAGCAAGGCTCAGGATCCTGCTTCCGGCAGCAGAGGATGTTGGTTCGGGCCATACATAACCCATGAAAAGTACAGTAGGCATATTTTATCTTCAGACAGAAGGGGGTCGCCTGATTCGGCTGGTTGCAGGGACGCCTCTTTCGGAAATTCCAGGGCATTTTACATAAAAAAACAACATGGCTTCTGAAAATATCTTCACCTGATGAGTATCTATATGTAGATTTTGTTGCCCATTCTCCTTACCCGGGAGTCTATTTAAAAGGATTGTTTTTTAGAACATGGGCCTGATAAAGGAGAAAAAGAATATGATGAGGAATCTGTTACTCCGCACATAGAATTTAAAAATTGTGCTGGAATTTTTCTATAAACTCCTGAAAGATTCGGGCCGCGAACAAGCCCGCAAGGGGCACCAGGGTCATGTTTGAAATGAGGAAACTGATCATTGAGGACCTGTAAAAAGTCTGAAGGTGAATATTTGTCTTTGTTTGTGGTGTGCCTTAAAGATCTGACCTGATTTATGCGACATTTTACGTCGTATAAAATGGCCTGTTTTCGGAAGACATATCCATTCCAGAGCTTAGAATTCTGGCATATATCGGGCTCTCCAGGAGTCGGCGTTCTCTGGCGAAGCGACCTCAACCGGGTAGAAGCTGGCCTCCAGGACCAGGACTTCACAGGAGGAGATTTCCTCAGAGCTCAGGCTAAACCAGAAAAGGAGCCTCGGCCCGGCTGCCGGAAAAGAAGGAAAAACAGCATCAGACGTATGAATTTTTCCTTATGACAAGCTCCTGCATCAGCTCCAGGATTTCTTCACTGATACGATTCCAGGAAAACCGCTTCATGGATGATGAAGCGGTTTTGGAAAGGGTCTGAATCAGCTGGGGTTGGCTTAGAAGCCCTTCCAGAACCTCACCAAGATGTTCGGCTTTTTCAAACTGGATGTAGCGCCCCGAGCTTTCTTCTCCCAGAAAGGCTTCATGGGCCGGGATTCTGGAAAGAAGAGGAATACATCCGGCGGCCATGGCTTCGGCGACTCCAATGCCGAATCCTTCGTATTCGGATGCGGACAGGACGAAGCTGGCCTGCTTCAGGGTCGCAACATAATCGGAACGGCTCAGACTGAGCATCTGCACTCCATCAGTGCAGTTTTTTGGAAGATTCAGACCCAGGATTTTCAGTTCCAGTCCTTTAAATCTCTCTTTGGCCTTCTGGAAAGCCTCAAGCAGGCGGGGCAGTCCCTTGTGGGTATGGTGACTTCCAAGTACGGCAACACAGCCCAGGGGAATTTTTGAGGTTTCGCCGGGTTTGAGTATATCCCAGTCAATTCCGTTGGGAAGCAGGCGGGTTTTTTGGGGAGCCAGTGGGGCAAAACGGGCAAAGTCCTGATTGGAGCAGGCCAGGATCTGATCCATTTTCTGAAGAAACCGGGGGGTATGCAGGGCAAAGACCAGATTTTTGAACCAGCGGAATTCAGGGGTATGAAAAAAACCGCCGTGGGTTGTCAGAAGTCTTGTTCTGGCCGGGATGAATGAGAATGCCCGGTAGATCAGCGGATCCAGGCCATGCAGATGAAGAACATCGGTCTGAAGGTTTCTTGGAAGGATAGGCAGAAAGGCCCTTCTTCCTCCAAGAAAAGGAGCACGCTGAATTTTCAGGGGGCCTTCATCCAGGGTCAGGGTTTCCCCCTCAGGCCACCTGGTTTTGTCAAAGAAGCTCTGGTTGAGACTTAGGACTTCGGGCTTCAGTCCCTGCTTCAGCTGGATTTGGCAAAGTCTGAGGACGTGATCTTCCATCCCTCCCACAGAGGGGTGAAACTGGCGAACAACGTGCAGGACCCTGAATTCTGACATGACTGATACCCAAACAGCATCCGCGATTGATTTCTTAAGGCCCGTAACCCTTTGACATACCACCAGGCATGGAAAAACGGGTATACAAAACCCTGACAAATCACGCTGATTATGTCTGTTCGGTTTATCGGCTGACGGCGGAAAATGAGTAATGCCAGAACAGCATGTAGAGCCAGTGTCAGGTAGAGGCAGGGGAGAAAAAACAGGCTGAAAAAGTAGCCGGGAGGTATCAGCAGGGAAAGGGTGCCACGGGTCTGGCGGGTTCTGAGTCGACCTTTTTGGATGAATCCTCCGATCCACTCACGGGCATCTTCATTTCTGGCCAGAAAATAGGACTCGAAATAGTAGCGGCGGGCAAAACGGGGGAGGTGCCAGAAATCACGGGTTTCCTCTGCCGGATGAATGCAGATCAGATCCGGAAGATAGGCGGATTTGCCCACTTTGAGCATGCGAAGTCCCAAATCGGTGTCTTCACGAAAATGCAGGCGCTCAGGGCGTTTGAAATAGCGCATGTCAAAGCCGCCGATTTCCCGGAAAGTTCTGGTTCTGACCATGAGGTTTCCGGCTCCAAAGCCACCTTCAAAATCAATTTCCGAAGCCTGCCTCTGCTGGGAAGATACGGCTTTTTGAACAAGGGTCGGCCCCTCAGCAATCACGGTTTCTTTATCCGGAGAAAAGTCTGAGATGGCCTGAACCCATTTTGGGGTGATACTCAGATCATCATCCAGAAATACGGTCCACGCAGTCCGGGAGCGGCTTAATCCCCGGTTTCGTGCCATGGAGGGACCCATGGGCTTGGCCTGGGGCAGGATTTCAGATTCAGGAAACTCCCTTTTCAGGTTCAGGAAGGTATCCCCCCTGACTCCATCCAGAACCACGATGATTCTGGGGGGAGGGGAAAAGGCTTCCTGAAGGCTTGTCAGAAGGGCATTGAGGGAGGGGCGCCCCCGGCTTGGGATAACAATCGAAAAATCCGAGGTTTTCAAGGTTCCTCCCCGATTCTGGGGCCTTCGATATCTCTTTGGGTCTGGCGTAGAAGATAGAAAAAGAGAAAGGAAAGGCACTGGATCTTATAGGTGGGCTCCACCAGGGCTCCGGCAAGCATGGCAAAGAAGAACCCTGCCAGAACCTCGGCGGAAGGCCGCATCCGGGGGCTGGCTTTTTTCAGCAGAACAAAGATTTTTTTCAGGATCAGGTAAAGGAAGAAGAAGAAGGGGATCAGGCCGGCAAGACCGGTTTCTGCCAGCATTCCCGGCCAGAAGCCATCGGTATCCTCAAAGCGGGTCAGATGTTTGTAAAGTCCAAGCCCCATACCTGTGGCAGGGTTTTCGGAAAAGGTCCTTACGGCATGGCGGTAGTTTTCCAGCCGTCCCAGGGTGGAGCGGATGCTATAGCTTAGGACCGGATCCGGGTCCCTGGAGAGCAGGGCAATCACGGAAAGAACCCGGTTCTTGACCTCTTCGGGCATAAAACTCAGGGAGAGAGTCGAGAAAAGCGGGATGGCGACCAGAAGAGCCGGAATGACAATGGCCTTTCTGCGATCGGATAGCCAGCGGGAAAGCATGAGGAGTCCCATGACGGCGATTCCAATGGCGAACATGAACATGCCTGTGCGGGTCAGGGAAAGCCTGAGGGCCAGAACCGAGGCTCCCAGTCCACAGCAAAGGAGCACCCGGTGAGCCGGATGGGGCTCAAGCCGGAGCCTTCTAAGCATCAGAAGGCCCGAGGCGGCAGCAAACATGCCAAGAAGCAGGGAGTCCTCAAAGGTTCCCGGAACCCCGACCCGGATGGTGGATTCACCGTCCTTGGTGGCGGCAAAGACATAGCCGTTGATTTTCTGCCAGAGGCCCACCAGAGCCGCCACAATGGTGGCTGAGGCCAAAGCGGCCCCCATTCTCTGATCGGCTTTTTTAGAAAAACCTTCTGCAATGAAAAGGGTCAGGCCCAGGTTGACGGCATGGGAGATCCATTCTCCGATGGAGATGGCAGGCCGACCGGACTGAAGGGCGAGAAGAAAGAGGATTCCCAGGTAGAGAATGGCCCCTTTCTGGATGGCATCCAGACGAATCAGGGTTTCAAGACTCAGGGGTCTTACGATCAGACGCAAAGCCAACCCCAGAAGAACCCAGTCAAACCAGTTCAGTCTTCGGCCCAGAATCTCCACTCCGGCTTCGGGAAAAAGCGGCATGAAGAAGGCGAGAAACAGAAACAGGGTCTGGCGGCCTGAGTTTCTGGGAAGGGTGGCGGCAAAGATCATGGCAGATGCGGAAAGCATCAGCCCCAGAGCGGGGTGAATGAAAACAATCAGGAGGCTCAGGATCAGGGCTGTTAAGAGGTGAATCATGCCAGAACCTCTTCAGCAAACCGGATGACTTCGGAAGCGACTTCTTCCCAGGATGGAATCGGGCAGTTTCGTTGAATGGAAAGGCGCGATTCTTCCAGAAGAGAGGGATTCTCACAAAGTTCAATCAGTTTCTGGGACAGATCCTTTGCAGAATGAAAGAAAAGTCCGGTGTCCTGATGGCGAATCTGCTCCAGGCTTCCGCCAACCGGAGTCGCCAGTGTGAAGGATTCACCCTGGAAAATACCTTCAGCAAGGCTTAGGGAAGAGCCTTCGTAGTAGCTGGCATTGATTTGAATATCGCAGCGCCTGGCCCAGCTTAAAGCCTGCTCCCTTGGAAGATTGCCCAAAGGAACGAGCCCGTCAGCTTCGGGGACTGAGCCGGTTCCTGCCACGAAGAAATAAAGCATGGGACAGACTTTGCGGGCCTTTTGAAACCCTTTGAGCATCATCGGGAAGCGCTTGACCTTATCATCAAAACGACCCAGAAAAAGCATGCGGATTTTTCCGTCATCCATGCGCCGGGCAAGCCCTTTCTCGGTGGAAAAACCACCACCGCTTTTAAGAATTCGAATGGGCCCTGAGAAGCCCATCTGGCGGACTTCTTCCTGGGCTTTCCGACTGACACAGATGATTCCGTCCTTCTCTTTGAGGGCCTGAAATTCCCCTTTAAGCCAGCCTAGAAAACGGGGGTGGATGAGAAGCCATGGACGGGCCTTGAGATTGCCTAGAATGGTTCCGTGAAAGATATGCAGGCGGATTTTTGCCTGAAGCCGAAGATGACCGAAGATGGCCTGGGTCAGACCCAGATCGAGCTTTTCTGTCTTGATGTCCCGAAGAGGAAGAAAGCTGAGTCCGGTTTCGTCCAGAGGAGGCTGATCCGTGAAAACGATGACTTCATGTTTCTGGCTTAAGGCTTTGGCAAGACACCGGGTATAGCGTTCGGCCCCTCCCAGGGAATTGAGGTTGTAGGGTGCCGCCAGACCAATCTTCATGGGAGCCGGGAGAGAATGATCTTCTGCTGATCCTGAGTGAAATGCAGGCTTAGAAGCTGCATGTATTCTTCCCGGTACCAGCTTTTCAGTCTGAGATAGTTGGCCAGAGCGTCCCCAAGAGCGTGAAGCCAGTCTTCCTTGGGAAAATCGGACTGAAGAAATTCCATATCATTGGCGAGGGTCACCAGCTCTTCAAAAAATACGGAATAGTAGTAGTAGTTATGAGGATCGGAGGAGCAGGCTTTCTGCATCCAGTGGATATAATCGCCCCAGGCCAGGGGCTTATGCCCGATACGGGCTTTTACGGAAGCCACTTTGGCCAGGGATTCATAGACAGTGGGATCCGATTTGAAGAGTTTGGCCGACTCTTTGAGGTAGGCTTCGGCTTCCTGAAGAAGCAGGGGCTGGCCCCGTAACAGGTAAAGGGCAAGGGTGGCGTCTCCGGCAATATGCCAGGCTTTGGCCGAGGAAGGATCATAGGTCAGCCACTCGCTGGCAACGGATAAAGCCGCTTTGGGCTGATCATCCTTGAGATAGGCCAGGGAGGATGCCTTGTAATTCTCAATCCGGGCGATATGCCAGGAGAGGGCTCCGAGGCCAAGAGCCAGAACGACGACCAGAATCAGGCGCATGCCCGAACTATATCAGCTTCCAGAGAGTTCTATCCAGCCGTTTTGGATTTCTACGTCATCAAGCTCAAGATTCATCAGTTCCACGAGAGGAAATTTCTTGAGTTTGAGAACCGGATTGACTCTGGAAAGCAGATTTCCCAGAACAAACCCCGGAACCGGAAGAGAATTCAGACTGGCGTTAAAGGCTCTGAAATCCACGGTCTGATCTTCCCGGTTGACCACAAAATTGCCTTCGGTTTTGACGCGGGAGTTGAAGAACAGGGTGCGGACACGGGCCTGAAAGAACATTTTGCCATCTTTGAGTTCAATTGCGGGCTGGGTCATTCTCAGGCGGTCTTCGCTGTTGACCAGAAAATGATTGATGTCGTTTTCGGAAAGCCGCATGCGAAATTTCAGATCCCCGATGGATTCGATCACCAGGCGATTTTCCTTCTGAAGCCGGGCCAGATCGTATTTCAGATCATAGACACTGACTCTTCCCCGGTTTACATTCAGGGTTTCAATGCCCTGAAGAGCTCCATCCCGAAAGCGGATCTCAAGGCGGGGAAAGACCCCGGCTTCCAGCTGCTTGGCCTCCACTGGCCAGAAAAGCACAGAAATCCCGCCAGGGCATTTCAGGTACTCCGCCAGCCCTTTTTCAAAGGCCTGCTTGATTTCGCGGAATTTGAGATCGGGCTCAAACGAACCCAGAGCCACAGCGGGCTCATCCCCTAAATCCCAGTCAATGGGCGCTTTGGCGGCAAAGACGGTTGAGAGTTGGAGAAGGCTGAAAATGAAAAATGTCCGAATCAGGTTCATACCCACTGAATCGGACATTCTTGAGGAAGTTTTTACTGTTTTTGTACTTTATTGTTTGGAAGTTCAGCGCTTTTGCACCAAAAAGCCGACTCCGGCGGCAGCAAATCCCAGAAGAATGGCAGCCTGCATCAGTAGATCACCGACTCCGGTCTTGTGATTTTCCTTGCCAACCGTCATCAGACCATTGGCATTGCGGATTTTTTCCAGTTCAGCCTCAATCTTTTCCATTTCGGCATAGAAGGCATCCACCTCAGGGTCTTCACTGGGCAGCCTTCGAGGCTCGGGCTTCCGATCCGAAGGATCCGGCTTGGGAGCGGCAACAACCTCTTTGGGGAGTTCTTCCACGGCTTCCTGGATGGCAGCCGGGCGTGGGGTGCTCACCTGAGCCGGAGTCTGGTCAGCTATCCGGGTTTCTGAGGGAATCGGGACTGTTTCCAGCCGGATTTCTTCAAGAATACCGGCCAGACGCTCGGCTTCCGGGTTAGTTTCGATTTCTGGCATCACAGGTGCTTTGGTCGGCAGGGTGTCGGCAAGCTGCATCTGGGTCAGGCTCGCCAGCATGGTGTCGATCTGAATCTGGGATGCTCCCTGCTCCCTGGCCATCAGAAGGTAGCGCTCTGCCTGTTCAAAGTCTCTGGCATCCATTTCCTTCTGGGCCATATCAAGCAGAAAGGCATTGCGCTCAGCCTGAATCTCCTTGGGGCTCATGGGAGTAGGAGCTTTGACTTCAGCTACCTGTTGAGCGGGCTCTTTCGGGGCCTGGGTCACTGGTTTGGCCGTTTTGGCCTGAGTCCGGGGGGCCGGTTTTGGAGCTTCCACTGCTTTGGGGGTCGTCTTCACCGGGGGCTCGGGCGCGGCTTCGGCTGTTTGCATGGCCAGATTGGCTGGACGGGCCTGGGCCAGAACCTTGGAGAGAGGCAGTCCGCCATTCTGGGTGTAAAGCTCGGAGAGCCCGTTCAGGCCGGCATCTCTGAATCCACGGGGAGCAGTAGCAATGAAGGCCCGCAGTCCCAGACGAAAGCCGAGCTGCCAGCGACCCATTTCATAGCGTTCCCAGGCCTGGGGAATCTTACCCATCGGCACAGGCTCGAGTCCTTCGAAATAATCCTTGAGGAATTTACTGACAGCATATTCCGAGGTGGTCTGGAAAATTTCCAGAGCCAGGGAGCGGGAGGCTTCCGGGGAGGCTCCCACAGGCACGCTCTGCTCCTGTCCACGGGGGACATAGAAGAGCTTCTCATAGCGGCGCACTGTCGAGAGTTCTTCGGGCCAGACATGGCTGAATCCGGCAATAGCAAGATTCAGATCATCGTAGGGGATGCTCTGAGGTGCCGCGATGGGGTTATTCTGAATCGGTGCTGCCTGAGCCTTTTTCACAGGCCGGGGAGCTGGTTCCACAACCGGCTGAACGGCTTCGATTTCGGTGGACTGTTTGGCTACGGCAGTCTGAAAACGGTTCAACAGGTTATCCAGACGGTCTTCTTTTTTTGGAGTGGCTTCATCGGGAGCTTTTGGAGTCGGAGAGGTCTTGAAGCTGCTGGATAGCTTATCCGCCATATCCCAGGCACTCCAGAGTGTGATGTTTTCCTCTTCCTGAGGCTTGGCTTCTTCCTGGGCGACGACCACTTGTGGCTTCTGGCTCACGGTATTCAGGGCCATCTGGATTTTGGGGCCGGCCTCGCGACGGATCCGGCTTAAGAGATCGTTTAAGGTACGGGAATTCAGTTCGCGAAAATCCCGATCGTCGCGGCCAACCCGGTAATTGCGGGAGATTTTCTCGCGTCCGGTATAGATTTCCTTGCCGGTATCCGGGGAGACGACCTTCAGGGTCAGATCGATTTCCTGATGGAACTGGTCACGCTCCAGACCATAGCGATACCCGTGCACAATGCCGCTGATGACGGCATCCACCTGATGGCGGTCTTTCAGGGCCTGGGAAGGATTCAGGGCCTGATCAAGCATGGCGGTCATTTCCTTGACAGCGGGCTCGGTCTGTACAAATTCTCCCATTTCCTTTTCCTGCATCCATTTGAGGGCATACATGCTGAAATGGGCGGCGTCCTGGCCTTCTACCGCAGGCTCATAGGCAAAGGGTACGAAGGTGAAACGATGGGCTGTCTGGGTGGCTTCTTCCTTTTGTACCGTTCGGGTTTCGCGACGCTCTCTGGCAGGTCGGTTGACTCTTTCCCGTCGGGCTTCCTGCCTGCGGACCAGTCGCGAGCTGCGCTCAGCCCCAAGATCCACTCTTTCGCGCTGGGAACAGCCCTGCAAGGTGGCCATAAGAGCAATAGTAATACTGAAAGGAATGAAACGATTTAACCGCATAGGGGCTCCGTAAACCAAGGTCAAAAACGGGCCAGATCATACACCAGGATGCAACAGGAACCAACAACACTTCCCGGATTTGGCCGATCTTTGTCTGACAGATTCTAGCTCAAAACTGTGAAAATGTCCTGTTTATCGGGCCTCAACCCCGGAACAGCTCTTGCCAAACCCGTAAAAAAAGTGTTGAATGGATGCATGCCAACTCTGATGCTGATTGCTTACATCGTCCTCTATCTGATCCCTGTCGCGGTCATTGCCTACATTATGGTGGGTCTGCCGTTTCAGGTCTTCTACCTTGAGGAAGAAACCGGCAGTCAGGAATCCGAGTCCGGGAACCCCACTTCCCACGAGTAGGGGGTGCCTGGTTTCGACAGACAGAAGATGGTCTGGTCTGCGATCCGAAGTTGATGGAAGGGCTTCGTAAAAAATCCATCACAGCTTAATTGCTGACGAAGAATATTTAATGGCTGCTTAATGTCGGCCACATTCACCGGTGATTGCTCGCGTAGCCGGACTCGAATGTCACCTTAGTGGGCTTGGAATCACAAGGCGCTGTCCTGCGTGAGACGACAACTCAGACAGATAAGCCCGACTAATTCCGCTGCTTGAACAGGTCGGGACGAAAATCCTGGAGCAGCTATGATCGTAGAGGGCCTTACTTGAGGCTGTATCTGGACGGGAGTTCGATTCTCCCCACCTCCATAAGAACCGGTTCGTTTGTGCGCAGAAATGCCACAGGCGGGCCGGTTTTTTATTTTCATTCTTTTTGATTACCCGGACAAACCATGGAAATCTGCGATTCCATTACCCGCAAAACCAGGAAGGTCCAGGTCTTCGTCGGGGTCATGGGAGCTTCCAGTT
>CAZDAM010000107.1:0-11047 GCA_964503595.1 uncultured bacterium | reverse complement strand
AAAAAGGGGCGTGATGCTGGAACAGCTCAAGCAAATCAGGGAATGTGAAGCCGGAATCGACTCTGAAATCAAGCGGCAGGCTGAACTCAAGCGGGAAATGGAAAAACTGCTTGAAAAAGAAAAAACTCTGGCCGGTGAACTGAAATCCCTTGCGGAAAGCTATCAGAGGGGCAAGGCAGAGGTTTCACGGTTGGAATTGGAAGCCCGGTCGCTTCATCAGGATCGACAAAAGGCCGAAAAACAGAAAGAACAGTCTCAGAATACCAAGATGCTGGAAACAGCAGAAAGCAGGATCCAGTCTCTTCGCAAGAAGGAAGATGAACTGGAGACTGTTCTTCTGGAACGGATGGAAGCCCAGGAAATCGTGGAAACTTCATTAAAGGAAATCAAGAAAAAGCTGGATGAAGCGGCACGGAACCGTCAGTTGGAAACTCCTCTTCTCTCCGAAGATTTACAGACATCCCAAAGAAGGCTTCTTGAATTAAGAGAAGTGCATGAAGGACTGTTTGAGGGGACAACCTCCCGTTTTCTTCGCATGCATGAATCGGCGAAAAAGGCCCTGAAGAGAGAACAGGTGGTCTACGGAGTCGGGGATGAGGGTGAGTGTCCCAATTGCGGCATACAGGTCGTCCAGAATGATTTTGTCGAAATGCGCTATAAAGAGGGCGTGAAAGCCTGTTCGAATTGTCTGGCAGTTCTGTTTTGGGTGTCCTGATGCGATTTTGTACCCTGCTCCTCCTTCTGGCCTCTCCGGTTTTTGCTATCCATGTGGAGGACGAAGCCAGAGTTCTGGCCCAGAGCACACGCCAGCAGATCGAGACTCTGGCGGCGGGACTTTCGGAAAGCTCGGGAATCCAGTTTCTTCTGAAAACCGGCGAAGCCCGCTCCCTGTCGGGTTTTGAGCAGGATGCTCTGAGTACTTTTGCCGGTTTTATCCAGAAAGTGGATGGGGCCAGAGGGGTGATGCTTTTCATTCAGATGGAGAAGGGCTCCCGCAAAGGCAGGATCAATTTCTCCATGGGTTCCGGGCTTGAAGGGGCTTTAGGGCGGGATGAGGTCCGCAGGATTCTGGATAACCGGGTTCTTTCCTTTCGTCAGGATCTGAAACAGCAGGATGAACTGGTTTCCGGCATTGCCGAGTATTTCGGGAAACTGGAAGAATGGGCAGCAGCCCATCCTCCCGGCGTCATGCTCCCTCCTCCGGATCCGAGTGGGGCTCCGCCCTCACCGGCACGATTTTTGAAAAGCTGGCCATGGATCATCGGTATCCTTCTGGCCGGATTTATTATAGGCTTGGCACTCTTTGCTTATGGTCGGCGCAGTTGTCCACGCTGTGGATCCCGCCTGACAGTCAGTATCAAGCCCTTGTCGCACTCGGATGGACGTTTTCGTAAGATTAAGATTACCAAGTGTTTTGAGTGCAATTACTTTCGTAAGTACCTCTTCTGAACCCAACAGTACGGGACCAGTGAACAGGAGACTTCATGTCAGACAAGAAAAAAGACCCGCCCTACGATGAAGATATTTTCGATCAGGATGAACTCGATGAGAATCTTGAGGATGAGGATCCGGAAGTGAATTTCTCTTCGCAGAGTACAGATCTGGAAGGAAAACCCAGGGTTCAGCGTGACGGGGCCTTTGAGATTCCCGTGCTGCCTCTAAGGGAGATCGTTGTTTTCCCCTATATGGTCATCCCGCTTTTTGTAGGAAGAAGCCTTTCTCTGAATGCGATTGAGAAGGCCATGGAAACCAACCGGGAAATCCTGCTGGTTTCCCAGAAACAGGCCAGAACCGACAATCCTGCTCAGGAAGATCTGCATGAAGTTGGAACGATCGCGGAAATCATGCAGCTTCTGAAACTTCCGGATGGAATTGTGAAGATTCTGGTGGAAGGGACTGCCCGGGCCAGAATTCTTGATTACAAGGAAAATCCTGATTACTTTCTTGCTGATGTAGAAGAGTTTCAGGATAACGAAGAAAAGAATCTCAGAACCCAGGCTCTGATGCGCAATGCAATTGCCCAGTTCGAGCAGTACATCAAACTGAACAAGAATGTGCCGGTCGAGATCATCAATGTCACGAATTCCGTCGAGTCTCCCGGTCGTCTGGCTGACATCATTGTGGCTCACCTCAAGCTCAAGGTGGAAACCAAACAGGAAGTTCTGGAGGCTTTTTCGGCGGAAGAGCGTCTTTCCATGATCTGCGACATCCTGAACAAAGAAATCGAGATTCTCAACATCGAGAAGAAGATTCGTGGCCGGGTCAGAAAGCAGATGGAGCAGGTTCAGAAGGAATACTATCTGCGGGAGCAGATGAAGGCCATTCAGAAAGAGCTGGGCGAAAACGATGAAATGGCTGCTGAGGTCAAGGAGTTTAAAAAGGCCATTGAAAAAGCCAGGATGCCCAAGGATATCCGGGAAAAAGTGGAGCGGGAGCTCGACAAGTTTTCCAAAATGTCCTACAACTCCGCTGAATCCGGGGTCATTCGCAATTATCTGGAAGTGATGACAGAACTTCCTTGGTCCAAGAAGAGCAAGGACAAGCTGGATGCCGAAAATGCCCAGAAGGTTCTGGATGAAGATCACTTTGGCCTGGAAAAGGTCAAGGAGCGCATCATCGAGTTCCTGGCAGTCTGTCAGCTCAAGAAGAGTATCAAAGGGCCGATTCTCTGTCTCGTTGGCCCTCCCGGGGTCGGCAAGACTTCCCTTTGTCGCAGCATTGCCGAAGCGACCGGGCGTAAATTTGCCCGTATCGCTCTTGGAGGTATGCGCGATGAGGCCGAGATCCGTGGCCACCGGCGCACCTATGTAGGAGCCATGCCGGGCCGTCTGATTCAGACCCTCAAGCAGGTGGGGACCAAGAATCCGGTGATTCTTCTTGATGAGATTGATAAGACCGGAGCAGACTTCAAGGGGGATCCTTCTTCAGCTCTTCTGGAGGTTCTGGATCCGGAACAGAACGTCAATTTCCGCGATCACTACATCGGGGTTCCATTTGATCTTTCCCAGGTTCTTTTTGTCACTACGGCCAACAGTGCCTGGAGTATTCCAGGGCCACTTTTTGATCGTATGGAAGTCATCAATCTGGCGGGTTACACCGAGGAAGAAAAGCTCGAGATTGCCAAGCGCTATCTGGTGCCCAAGCAGATTGAGGAAAACGGCCTTAAGGACGACCAGGTCAAAATTGAGGATTCTGCTATTGTCGAAGTCATTCGCTGCTACACCCGCGAAGCCGGAGTAAGAGATCTGGAAAGGCGGGTTGGGGCTCTTTGCCGCAAAACGGCCAAGACTTTTGTCATGGATAAAAAGAAGTCCAGGAAATCAGTCAAGATCACCCAGAAAGATATTCACGGATTTTTGGGACCACGCCGCTTCCTGCCGGATATGGCAGATGTGGAAGATCAGGTTGGTGTGGTCAATGGTCTCGCGGTCACCTCAGTGGGCGGGAATCTCCTGCCAATCGAAGTCGAGATCATGGAAGGTCAGGGTAAGATTGTTCTGACCGGGAATCTTGGCGATGTCATGAAGGAATCCTGCCAGGCTGCGATCAGCTATGTTCGTAAGCATCGCGAAACTTTCGGAATTGACAAGGATTTCCACAAGAATCTGGATATTCATATTCACGCTCCGGAAGCTGCAATCCCAAAAGATGGTCCATCTGCCGGAATTACGATTGCCACCGGACTGGTTTCTGCCCTGACCAACGTCAAGGTGCGCCGGGATGTGGCCATGACCGGAGAAATTTCCCTGAAGGGCAAAGTCATGCCGATTGGCGGCCTCAAGGAGAAGGGTCTGGCGGCTTATCGTGTGGGTATCAAGGACATCATCATCTGTCAGCAGAATGAAAAGGATCTGGAAGAAATTCCCAAGGAAATCAAGGAAAACATCCAGTTCCATATCGTGAAGATGATTGATGAGGTTCTGGAAGTGGCACTGGTGAAGTCCGAGTTCGAAGCCCTGAAAAAAGGGGAGAGAAAACCGGCCCCCAAGGCCAGGGCCAAAACTGTAAAAACAGCGAAAAAGACCAAAGATGCCTGATTCAATGACGGCCCAGGCCAGCCTGGGCTTTGTGTTTGAAAATCAGGCCTTCGAGCTGGAGATGCGTTCGGTGAACCATCGCCAGCTGGATCTGGAAATTTATGTGCCGTCGGGCCTGGGTGATTTGGAAGCCCGGGCCCGCGGCCTTCTTCTTGAGAAGCTTTTCCGGGGCAAGGTCCATCTGCGTCTTCGGGGGGACTTTCAGGGGGCTGTGGAGCGAATCAGCCTTCAGGAGGATGCTCTTGAGAACTGGCTTCAATTCAAGAAGGTTCTGGATGATAAGATTGGGCATGTGACTGAACTTGGATTTTCCGATATTCTCAAACTGCCCGGAGTTGTGACACAGAGCCGGGATCCTGGACTGGTCGGGGCTTTTTCGGCTGTTTTTGAGGAAAATCTCAAAGAACTTCTGGAGCAGTTCCTGGCTTTTCGCAGACGGGAAGGAAAAAGCCTTGCGGAGGCCCTGAAAACCGAACTTCTGATGATTGAGGCTGGCCTTCGGGAACAGGAACCTCATCTTGAGGGTCTTGAAGATTCTCTGAAAAAGACACTGGATGAGAAAGTAAGAAGCCTTTGTTATGAAGGGCTTGATCCCCAGCGGCTGGCCCAGGAAGTTGCGCTTCTGCTTCAGAAGGCAGACATTCAGGAAGAAAGAGTCCGGCTGGAAATTCATCTGAAGGCTTTTCTTGAAGAGCTTTCGGGAGAGGGTCCCGTGGGGCGCCGCCTTCAGTTCCTGGTTCAGGAGATGCACCAGGAGATTCAGACCATGGGCAGCAAGTCTTCGGATCTTGCCTTGAGTCGAATCGTGATTAAGATGAAAGAGGGTCTGGAAAAGATTCGCGAACAGTTGATGAATGTGGAGTAGGCATGGGTTTACGCCTCAAGATGTTAGGAATCGGGTTTGGAAACTTTGTCATGGCCAACCGGCTGGTAGCCGTGATTGCTCCAGGCTCTGCGCCGGTCAAAAGGATACGGGATATTGCCAGAGATAAGGGGCTTCTTGTGGATGCGACCTGTGGCCGTAAAACCCGCTCCATTCTGATTCTGGACTCCCAGCATGTCGTGCTTTCGGCGATTCATCCCGAGACGGTTCATTCCCGCCTGGCAGCGCGGGAGGAAAGCCTGTTGAAGGATGAGGAAACGGAAGAACTACTGAAGGGTGAAGGAGAAGATACATGAAACGGCAGGGCAATCTACTGGTGGTCTCCGGACCGAGCGGAAGTGGCAAATCAAGTCTTTGCCGTGAGCTTTTGAAAAGGAATCCTCGCCTGGGACTTGCTGTTTCGCATACGACCAGAAAGATCCGTCCCGGTGAAGTGGATGGGGAAGACTACTGTTTTCTGGAACGCGCGGAATTTGAAAAGGGAATCTTAGAAGGGGCCTACCTTGAATATGCCGAAGTTCATGGCAATTTTTACGGCACTCCGTTGAAAGAGGTTGAAAGACTCAACGCCCGTGGGGTCGACGTAATCCTTGAAATTGATGTTCAGGGTGGTCTTCAGGTCAGGGAAAAGCTTTCCGATGTCATTCTGATTTTTGTGGTTCCCCCGACATTCCCGATTCTTGAGGAGCGCTTGAGGGGGCGGGCCACCGATTCGGAAGAAGTCATTCAGAAGCGGATTCAGAATGCACTTGGGGAAATAGCCAAAATTCCCCGTTACGATTTCCTTCTGGTCAATGATGAGTTTGAGGATGCAGTCAGGGATCTGGGAAAAATTATCTCTTCAGAAAGAAAAAGGGTTTCTCACTTGAATCTTGAGGAAGTTTTCTCTAGTATACAGATTCCCCTAAAATGAGGAGCTATTTTCCATGATCGATTTCAATGTTGATAAACTTCAGAAAGACCTGGACGGAAAGTTCAATGTGGCTCACCTGATTGTCAATCGTGTGCGCAAGCTGAAAAGTGGCATTGAGTCCAAGGTTTCCCGCAAAATGAGGGAAAAAGACATCGTTCTGGCCATCCGTGAAATTGAAAGCAGCAAGCTGACCTGGGATATGGATGAGGACAGTACTCGTGAAAGCCTTCTTGAAAGCGAAGCCAATGCAGCAGCCAGTCTTCTGGAGCAGGCTCAGAATCAGGAGGATGCTGAGAAAGCGGAATGATTGCCGAGGTCATTGTTCCCCGGCCCGTATTTCAACGCTATCACTACAGGGTTCCCACCGAATGGGAACCCTTTGTGTCTTCCGGGAGCCGGGTAAAAGTTCCCTTTGGTGCCGTTGAGCTGATCGGTCTCGTTGCTCGCCTTCTTGAAGATGATAAGGCCGATCTGGCCGAACTCAAACCGATTCATGGGGTTTGTGAGGGTTTTCCTCTACTGGATGAAGCCGGATTTGAGTTTCTGGCTGAGTTAAGCGTTCACTGGGTTTTAAGCGAGGGTGAGGCAGCCAGCCTTCTTTTGCCCCGTTACGTTCCGCCTCAGAAAGTGCTTTATCAGGCATGTGAAAACCTTCAGGTCCGCATGGCTGAACTGCCCCCGCGCCGCCATAAATTTCATGCTGTCCTTTTAAGGCTTTGGGAGAGAAGGCAGGAGAATTTTGAGGCTGAGGACTTAAAGGAATGGCTTCAGGCCTCGCCCGCAATCTTCAGGGAGCTCAAGCGTGATGGCTGGATTCTGCCGAATCCTGATTTTACTCCCCTTCCGAGTGAAGGCTCAGTGGTTGATGTACCGGATCGGTTCAAACCTCTGAGTACCCAGCAGGAAGAGGCCTTTGAAGTTCTCTCCAAAGCGGGTCCGGAATCCTATCTTTATGGTGTGACCGGAGCAGGTAAAACCGAAGTTTATCTTCATCTGAGCCGGCAGGAGCTTGAAAAGGGCGGGTCGGTTCTTTTCCTGGTGCCGGAAATTGCTCTGACGCCTCAGATGGAACGGGTGTTTACCGAGCGTTTCGGCGATCTTGTCCGGGTTCTTCACAGTAAAGTCAGTGACAGGGAGCGCTACGATATCTGGCTTAAGGCCATGAGCGGCAGGGTCCGTATCATTGTGGGAGCCCGTTCGGCCCTGTTTGCACCTTTGAAGCATCTGAGCCTGATTCTGATTGATGAAGAAGGGGAGGGAAGCTACAAGCAGGATACCCAGCCTGTCTATGATGCCCGGATCGCGGCCCGGATGCTGGCTAGGGCCCGTAAGGCCCGTCTGATTCAGGGATCTGCAACTCCTTCCCTTGGAATCTGGCAGAGAATTCAGAATCACGAGCTTCCCTTGGCCTCCATGCCGGTGCGGCACTCAAGAATCGAGCCACCCAAAGTGGTGATTCAGGATATGCGCCAGGAGTTTGCCGGCAGGAATCGCAGCATCTTCTCGGCCTATCTGAAGAAAAGACTGGATGAGGAGCTTCAGAAGGGCAATCAGGCGATTCTTCTCGTCAATCGCAGGGGGCACTCGAGCTTTGTGATGTGTCGCTCCTGTTCGCATGTCGTGGAATGCCCGAAATGTTCCATCTCCCTGACCTACCATGAAACCAGTCGGGATCTGCACTGTCATTATTGCAGTCACAAGGCGGAAGTTCCCAGGGTTTGCCCATCCTGCGGTGTGCAGGCAATCCGCTTTTTCGGGCTTGGAACCCAGAGGGCGGAAACTGATTTTGCCCGCCTTTTTCCGGGAATTTCCCATGCCCGGGTGGATACGGATACCACCAGGGATAACGATTTTCTGGAGAAGACCCTGATTCGGATGGGCCAGAAGAAGATTCAGGTTCTGATTGGAACCCAGATGGTTGCCAAGGGCCTGGATTTTGAGGATGTCACACTCGTAGGAATTCTGAATGCAGATTCATCCGTGAAAATGCCGGACTTTGCAGCTTCAGAAAAGGCTTTGCAGCTGTTTGCCCAGGTTGCGGGCAGGGCAGGCAGGGCTTTGAAGAGTGGAGAAGTGATTCTTCAGACCTACCAGCCGGAGCATCCGGTTTTTCAGGCTTTGAAAACCTATCAGCTTGAGGGATTCTGGGAGCAGGAACTTTTTGGACGCAAAGAGGCCCACTTTCCGCCTTTTACCCGATTGATTAAAATTCTGGCGACTTCAGAAAAAGAGGAGCTTGCCTCCAAAGCCTGCGCGCTTGCTCATCAGGAATTGAAAAAAATTCTGGAAAATTTTTCGCAGGCGGAATTGAGTCCATCCCAGCCCTCTCCAATTGCCCGGCTTGAAGGTCGTTATCGCTATCGCTGCGTGCTGAAAACGGCTTATTCTAAAGAGTTGTGGACTCATCTTCGTGAATTCAGGCGCAGTTTTCGCCCGCCGAATCGAACCCGGGTTAAAATTATTGTTGATAGCGATCAGCTTTTTTAAGTATTATTTGATGTTTTTTTGATGCCTGAAGCAGGGTTGGCGTTCCTTGTTTTCTCTTCCATGATTAAAGAGAGATTGTATTGCATTTCTCAGGAGGAGACATGATTCCGAAGTCAGGAAATAGTTCCTGTCTTGAATATTCCGAGTTATTGCTTTATGTGCAATTCCATGGGGCAGGATGCTCCCCTTCTGATTGCTCATTCGGTTTCATATGGTCTTGGCTTTGCTTCTCAGACCCTCAGAGGAAGGAAGCTTCTGGGTTCTCACAGTATGCATCTTGATGTTCCTCTGGATACCATTCGTGTCATTCAGAAAGGTTTAGGCATGCGCCGTATGCGGGGGTTTTTGCGAGTTTCGTCAAAGTCTTCGGTGAGGCTGAATTCGAAGCGATTGCCCCTTCTGCTGCGGTGGGCAACCTCTGTGGTCTGGAAGTCACCGGATTTGGGCAGGCCGAAAACTCCGGAGCGGGCAAGGTTCGCGCCATGGCAATCTGAGGAACTTGCCTCAATGTGAGGAAACGATTAGTCTGTGCCCCAAAAAATTGAGATTTGACCCGGAGACTGGGCATGGAAAAACTGACGGAGCGCCGTATCCCGCAAAATGCCACCATCTGCTTTGACATGGTGGGCTGTAAACTGAATCGCTATGAACTGGAACTGATGCGCAATCAGGCCGAGGGGCTGGGACTCAAGCCGGTCAGGAGTCGCGATCTAGCTGATGTGGTAGTGGTTAATACCTGTTCCGTGACCCATGAAGCTTCCAGGGATTCTGCCAAAATGGTGCGACGCTTTCGCCGTAAAATGGAAGAAGCCTACATCGTGGTGACCGGATGCTGGGCTCAGACCGATGCGGAAGATGCCCGAAAGCAGGGAGCGGACCTACTCCTTTCCAATTTTGAAAAGGATAAATTCGGCCAGATTCTTTCGGATGATCTCGATGGCATGGATCCCGAGGCTGAGTTCCACTCCCAGATTTTTGGGACGGTGGAGTTCCAGTCCCGTCCATTCCTGAAAGTTCAGGATGGCTGCGATGCCTTCTGCAGCTACTGCATCATTCCCCGTGCCCGGGGCCGTTCCCGTGGAATTGATCCAAAAGTGGTTCTGGGACAGATTGAAGAGCTGGCTCCTCGCTACCCCGAAATTGTTTTGAGCGGGGTCAATATCGGCCAGTACACCTTTGAAGACCTTGATTTCATGGGGCTTCTTAAGAAGATTCTTAAAATAGAGCCTTTGCAGCTGATCAGGATTTCCTCCATTGAGCCCCAGGATGTCACCCAGGAGTTCATGGATCTTGTCATTCAGAATCCCAAAATCTGCCCTCACCTGCATATTCCGCTCCAGGGGGCCCACAATCAGCTTCTGAAAGACATGCGCCGGCATTACACCGTTGAGGATTACCGGGAGAAGCTCTTATACCTGAAAAAGCACCGCCCGGATATGTGTCTTGGTGCTGATGTCATGGTGGGATTTCCAACCGAAGATCAGGCGATGTTTGAGCAAAGCCGGGAAATTCTGGAATCCATGCCTTTGGACTATCTCCACGTCTTCACATTCTCATCCCGTAAAAAAACTGTTGCCGAGCGACTGGAGGCTTTGAATACCGAGGCTGAGCGCAAGGAAAGAAACCATATTTTTACCGATTACTCCAATCGCCGTAAGGCGGCCTTCATGGAGTCCATGCAGGGAAAGACCCTGGACGCTGTTGTCGAGCGCGGTGGTGCCCCGGAAGGCTTTCTGAAGGCCATGACGGAAAACTATATTCCCGTTATTCTTAAATGTGATAAAAATCTGGAGCTTTCCCGCATCCGGATCCGGATTGAAGAATCAAATGGGAATCTGGCCCAGGGGGTTCTTGTTTCCGACAATGGATAAAGTTGCCATAGCCCTGAAATGGCTGGCGGGCCTTTTGAAAGATCGGAATATCCCCTACCACAATTCTGTAACCGGGCAATATGCAGGAATAGAAGTTTCGTTGATCCTGATTGAAGAGCTCATGATTTATAAGAAGATTCACTATGAGGGCCGTTTCATGGTTGGCCCCGATGTGTATTTTTGTTCCGATTTCGGGTACTGGAATACGGGTTCTTTGTTATGGATGACTAGAGCAATTTGGATAAAAATAAAGAAACCCGGGTTTTTACTCCCTGCTCCTTTCATGCACCAGAGCATGATGTCTGAAACAGAGCGTCATCAGATTTTCCATCGTGTTCTTTCCGCCCTTTGAGACCGGAATTCTGTGGTGGATGTGCAAAAACCGCCTTCCTTCACAGCGTTTTCCCTTGAAATGGAAGGTACACTGGCCCTCATCGCGCAGATTGACAGCATGCTTTACCTCTGCCGGAACCGGTTTTCTTTTTCTGTCCCGTGACAGGCGTATCCAGCACAGATTTCACTACCTGGGCCAGAATAGTGTCTTCAACCTGTCCCGTGACAGATTCCAACCGGTAAAAGGAAAAGGAATCGAACTGGCTGTGTAATTGTGTAAATTGATCTAGATTGCCAGGTTCTCAGAAGCTGTGCATCGGTTTGTTGATGCCAGCGAGCCGAATTACAAGACAGATTCAAAGGGAAACAGCTTTTTGGCAAGATCCGTGATCGGCGTGAAGCGAAGAGCTGCGATAATTACAGAAAACGGAATGAACAGGGCGATTAAGCTCTTACAGCCTTTCACCTGCAGCTGAAACTTTGGAGCTGTTGTGGCGACACCACTCAATGGCATTGAAGGTAC
>CAZDAM010000106.1:0-11200 GCA_964503595.1 uncultured bacterium | reverse complement strand
CAATAGCCTTGGAGCAAGCCAGATTCAGCTGAATACTGTCACAGGGGCCTTTATTGCCAATGATGATCTGACTTCCTCAAAACTGACTCCCGCGATGTTCCTCACGACTCACTTCAATGGATTCACCCTGAATTCCAGTGACAAGGTTCAGGCCTCCACCATCACCACTCAGGAACTTGCCTCCAACACCCTCACAGAAGGTCTTTTCACTGGCAATTTTGCCTCCTCCTCAATTCGGGAAGGTTCCTTTCTGGCTTCCGGAATGGGTGCTATTCCATCCGCAGCCATTGCCGATTCAGCGATTGAGGAAAAACATGTCGCGCATCGCTTCAGTACAGGTTCTGGCGATGTCGATCTGATTCCAGCAGCCAAAATTCAGGACTCATCCATCACCAATAATGAAATCGCGCCCCTCGCCTTTGAATCACGTCATTTCACAAGCAATACCTTTGCCGCAAGCGTCTTCAGTGCCAATGAGGTTCTGGGAGAAAACCTGGCTTCCGGATCCATTCGGAATGCACTTTTCAACAACGGCACCATCGACAATTCCCATTTTGCCCTGAATTCGGTGACCAATGCCTCCATTGCCTCTGCGACTCTGCCCGGGAATCGTCTGGCAGATGATTCCTTGGTAAGTGCCAATTTCTCAAGCGATCTGAGCGGCAGCGATTTTGCCAATGACAGCGTCAATCTGGACAAGATCTCCGGCTCCATTTTCACATCAGCCGAGTTTGCTCAGGAAACCATTGCTTCCGCCAAGATCAAGGACAATTCTCTGTCTGAAGAACGCTTCACCGGATTGACGGCCGCCGACTTCAGCGGTTTGACCAAGGACGATCTTGCCGACAACAGTTTCAGCGGAAATGTCTTTGGCCCCCAAACCTTTGAAGGAAGTCATTTTGATACGATTGATGGAGCCAAACTCGCCAATCTTGCTGTTACATGGAATCTTATATCCAATGATATCCCTGATTCCAAAATTCAGAATGGCAGTATCAATGACTCCCATATTGATCCCAACCAGCTTCTGCAAGGCTCGAATATCACCAACGGAACATTCTCCGGCTCCCTGATTCAAAGCGGCAGTGTGACTTCCGGAAAAATTGCAAGTCTTGCTTTTGACAATGACAATTTTGAAGACGATGCCATTACCAACCCGGATTTACAGAATCCTTTCATCATTGATACCAACAAATTTTCCGGCATTAATACTTCCAAACTGGCCAGCTCCTCCGTCACTGAAGGAAAACTCAATGGGCAGCTGAGCGCAGCCGAAGCCAGCCGCATTGCTGCATCCGCAGTAACTGACTCTGATATCTCGGTGTCTCCCGGTTTTGGAAGCGCGAAAATTACCGATGGAAGCATCCAGGAATCTGCTCTTGGAAATGCCTCCCTTCATCAGTTCGCCGAAGACACTCTCAATGCCTCCAAGTTCGCCTCTTCATCAGCAGGAGCCAATATCAGTAAAATCAAGAATAACAGTCTGATTGGGGACGATTTTGCTGATGATGCCATCACCTCAGCCAAGAAAACCGGGCAAATCAATCCCAATGCCATCGTTACAGAAAGCCTTACCAATGCCAATTTCCAAAATAACCAGTTTGGTAGTGCCGAGATTTCTGATAACTCCGTTGTCACCGCAAAACTTCAGGCTGCTCCAGTCATTACCCTCACCACCCAGATTGCCACTATCGCAGTGAGCAAATTCGCCCCGGTCACAGGGGGCCAGATTGCCGATCGCTCCATGGATAAAAACCATCTGGCTGACTCAGATTCTTTGGGCACCCGCACCATGCACAATCTAAGCAAGGATGTTTTCTCTACTGTCGATGTGGAGGCCAATACTCTTGATCTCCTCTTCACTTCCTCCACCATTGCAAATGACACTCTGACTCAGGCCTCGCAATTTGCAGATGGCATCATGGTGAATAACAACTTCGCCACAGAAACCATCCCCGAAGCGAATCTTGCTGACGGCGCTATCAGAACAGCCGAAATTGTGGATGGAAACATTACCGATGCCAAAGTCAATGAAACTGCCGGTGCGTGGGACGGAGTTTATGGTGGAGGACGTATTGCAACCAACGTGCATCAGCATGAACCTATACTCTTTGGTCGTAGAACCAGTAATATCCTAGGTGGTTACTCTTGGGTAACCAGTACAGAAATTGGCCGAAGCAGCTTCGCCTACAAAATGTTTGCTTCCCCAACTACGTATTACGGGGCTACCAATACATGCCGCAACGATCAAGCAAAATTGTGTAGTTTGAATCAACTCCAGAGAATCTGTAATGGCTCATTTCCTAGCGGAGAATACTGGTCAGATACTTATGTCCAAGTCTCTGATACATCCACATATACATCTGGAATTATTGCCAACATAGCCTCAGGGGGATGCAACATATCTTCTGCGAGACCTGTTTCAACCTCAGGGAAGATCGAAAAAATTAAGCTCAATGACACATCAGATCAACTTACTTTTGTTCTCAATGATGGAAGTGATTATTATGCCATTACGGGCAACACTATCCGTAAATCATCTACAGGAGAATTTACTAGTGGCTCTAATATTGGAAGTCCTTCAAACTCTGCACGTATCCTGAAGTTAACTAATGGAAAGCTTTTATCGTGGAGCAACAGAGCTCTTCTTTCATCAGGCGGGGGTAATTTCACTGGTGCTGGTTTTTCCGGTAATGATGAGGTACAAGGTGCAGATACTTTCTCAGACGGCTATTCTGTACTGGCAGTTAAAGCCGGCAATTATAATGTTGATCTATTGGGCCCGAATGGCGAAGACTCTGGCTATTACAATAATACCTCACGTCAAAATCAGTTTATCCAAGCCCGCTTTAAAAGCGGTTCTTATTACTATTTTTACCTTATTTTTCATTTCAATGGCGATACTTCCATTCGTTATAGAGGAGTATCTTCCTCAGGATCAACAGGGAGTGAAGAAGATTGGGTATGCAGTGGTAGCGACTGTGCCACTGCATTTAAATGTACCAGCAGCACCCGTTGCTATATTGGAATGAATACCGGAAACCTGAAAGAACTCCAAGCTACTTCTACAGCTTATAATGCTACCCACAGCGTATCAGGCGGAACAGTCGGGGGCTCTTTTTTAGGAGGAGCCGTGATTATTGATTTCTTAGATGATTCTACTAACCGCAGGCTATATATGCTCTCCAAAACCGGGAAGATCTATGAAGGACAATACAATTCAGGAGGCACCCTAACTGGCGGCTCTCTTCTAGCCGAAACTCCCACAAACCTCTCTTTAAACCGTAGTACGAGCAAAATGTTTTTTGTAAACGGCTCAAACAAAGATGATGGTATCGGCTTCACTGGAGAAACTAAAGACGCCTATATCTATTATCCAAAACAGGCAGGCCATGCCTGCTGCATTGCAAATATGTAAAACGAAATTCACCCCCCTAGAATCTCCACCTGCTTGCCGGAAAACCCTATTCCGATTTGAAGGATTTTCGTACATCCGGCATTCTGTAATTCAAGGGCATACTCACGCTTTTGAATCTGCTGCAAGGCATCTTCAGCACAGGCTTTCAGGTCTTTATCCTCATAGGAGTCCATCGTCTTAAATTCCATTACGACTCCAAAGGTCTTATCCGGCTCTTTGGGAAACAGGATTAAATCACAGCGGCCAAACCCGGCTTCACGGTTAGACTTTACTGCCATAAACCCACAAATTGCACCATCAGCCCCAAAGTAAAAGCGTGATAAAAGCTTTCCGGGTTTTTCCCTCCCATATCAAAATAACTAAAAGAATTTTGAACCAGACGACGAAAAATTTTTGCAAACCCTGCTACATCCCCTTTTTGAAGTGCCCCACCCAAATGATTCAAAGCCACCTGGGACTGGGATTCATCAAACCAGGATTGGATCGAATTCAGATAGATCCCCTGTACCTCAAGATTAGGAATTTTCAGTTCCACAGCAGGCTGGGGGTTCTTAGGGGGTAAATGGATAGCTACAGCCTTGAGATACCCCGTCTGATACAAAAAATTCCACAGAGTATCCGGGCTTAAATCAATTTCATCAAACACAACCTGCTCACGCAGATTTACCGTGAGACTCTTACCATCCATCAGGGTTTTAAGATCCTGCTTAACCTGCTCATTACCTTTTTTCAGAGAGGACTTCACCAAATCATTCCCACTCGTATTCAGCCAGTAGGATTGCAGCTTTTTCTCATCCAGAAAACTGGAAATCGACCAGGGGCTGTAAATCGTGGTTTCACCGAAACGATAGCCGTTATACCAGTTCTCCACATCACACATATATTCAGAAAGCTCAAACTCCTCTAAAGCTTTTTCAACCTCCTCCTGAGTAAAACCAAAGTGGGAGGAATACACCTCAGAAGAAACAGAATAGGCCTTGAGATTATTCATACCCGTAAACATGCTTTCCCGCGAAACCCTAAGGCAACCCGTGAGGACAGCACGCCAGATATGGGAATTATCCTTGAAGGCGGCTGAAAAAAAATTACGGAAAAAAGAGATAGCTTCGTCCCAATAGCCATTCAGCCAGGCTTCCTGTAAGGGGACATCGTATTCATCAATCAGAATGAGGGGTTTGATTTCATCCGAGTATAAAGACGAAATCATCTTTAAGGCATTACAGCGCTCCTCATAAGAAGCCCGTTTTTCCATCAAAGCCTTAAGAGATGCTTTCTGGACTTCATTTTTTCCATCAGCGGCATGACTGAAACTGATTTCCGAGAGAAGTCCGGTAATCATGGACTGCATATCTTCCCAGGCTTTTGCCTTGCAATCCTTGAAGGTCAGGGCAATCACCGGACGACTGCCCTGCTGAAGCATGGCCTCCTGATCTCCTGCAATAGAAAGCCCCTCAAAAAGCTTACGATTTTCCTCAGCATTCTTCTGCTCAAAAAAATAGCGCAGCATGGAAAGGTTCAGGGTCTTTCCAAAGCGACGGGGGCGGGTAATCAAAGTGATTTCAGTGGGTTCCCGTAAAAACTCGGCAATCAAGCCTGTCTTATCCACATAAAACAAATTGGGATTAGACACAATTCTCTGAAAATCACTTGTACCTATGGGGACTTTACGCATGCTCGAATTATAGCATGCAGAAAAATCAGAGATTTAAAACCTCTCCCGGACTAAAAATCCAAAGGCTTGCACCCAGAGGAGTGCGCCCATACCAGGCACCCATAAAACAAAAAGCCCCGCATCCGAAGATGCGGGGCCAAAGCAATTCAGTAAACTATCGAATCACTACGGATTCACTGTTCCTGTATTGTTCATCGTGCCTGATACCGGATAAACCGTCTCGTAATAAGGTATATCCTCATCATTCATGAATACGGAAATACTCCCGTGCACCTGAGTGTAAACATCCGGATTGTTCAGAATATAAGAGTTCAGTGTCACTCCCAGATTTTCTGGGCTGACATGCATTCTCTGCTGACTATTCTGCGGATAATTCGAATCCTGGGTGTACGCGTCAAAGTAATAGTGAACGCCTGCTTGTTCAAAGTTGGTGCGGTTTGCCGGCAGCACCACCGTCAACTGAGCGTTGGCAGCTAAGTTACCGCCAGTACCAATGGTGAAAGAGCCTGTTGTTGCCTCCTGCAATCTCGGGAAATCGTCCTGAGTCAGGTTGGCAACATCCACCGGGCGCTCCATCATTGGAATCGTCCAGCGGGCAATGACATCCCCATGATCCTCAAAGACCACATCAAAAATCAGGGGTTCACCCTGAGGAAACCGGGCCAGCATCTGAGGATCCGGGCACCAGGAATTGTAGTCACATGCCGCAGGATCTCCCTGATACATCCCGGACAGACGCATTTCCTGACTGTTGCTGTTCATGGAATCCCGCTCAAACACAAGACCTTCAGAAGGCAGACCGGGTCCCCGAACAACCGCCCTGACCCCGGACTCCATGGAGGAATGGCTGGGCATAGGACGGAAAAAGAAACCCGAACGGATTTCATTGTTGATCAAGTTGTTGCGAACAAAGGCATTTGAAGAAACCCTGCTGTAATTCCAGGCAAAATCGTAATTTCTCTCGAATGCACGCGCAGCAGCTTCAGCAGCTCCATGAGCCTTGCCTTCATCCTCAGGACCTGCCACAAAGAACTCAATTTCTGATTCCAGAATTCCAGGTGCCGGACCGACCAGAAGAACAAAGGAACCTCTGGAACCGGGCAAACCGCGATTCATGACAGGACGAATTGTCAGGACTTCCCCTTCATCCTCTACAACCACATCACCCTCAGGAGTCAGATGCCAGTTCAGAGTCATTTCTTCCTGTACAACGGGCTCCTGTGTGTTGGCATCTCTTTCCAGAATACCGTTATTCATCCTGAAGTCAGTGACTTTGAGAATCCCAGCATTCGCTGAGGTCGTTGTAAACGTGAACTCACTGACCCATGAGCCATAGGCATCCCTTTCGACGGTGCCGAAAGTGGTCTGAATCAGATACCCTTCCGAAATCATCGTCTGATGAAGGAGTCCGGCTTCAAAACTGGTAACAGGACCGCTTCCCGGCTCTCCCGCCACTTCAAACGCAGTCATCAGACTGGTGTCCATAGACCGCTCGGCAACGAAAGTTTCCAGATTCTGATCGTAGCGGGCATCCAGATCCATATTCATCATGACCACAGGGCCAATGCCACGGGCAAGAAGAATATAGTTGGTCTCACGACTTCCTGGCCAGGCATTCGGCTGCTGGGAACGTACCCACCTTCCGTTTGCTTCGCCACCGGTTGCCGACATGAACTCGACCGGATACATGAAAGCTTCTTCCCGGACCATCACCAGATCACGCAGGGTGATTGAGGTCATGACTTCCGTCATCATCGTGGAAGAATTGTATCCCCTGCGATGGAAAGTCAACTCGGGAATGTAAGCCAGAGAAGTCATGATGACATCCTCACGGTTATACCTCACAGGAGCATTTGGTTCATTCGTGTCGTTCATCTCTTCCGTTTCAATGAAGGATGTCATGACCGACTGACCGATTTTGAGCATTGCATCAAAATTGGCGGCTCCTGTGTAAAGTCCCTTATCCACCAGAATTGGCCAGGCAATCGGCACTTCCTGGGAGCCCGGAGCCATGGAATACGTTCCACGTCTCAGCTTAGGCATTCCCATTTCCTGCTCAAGGGAAGCGAGTTCCAGAATCGAACCGGAATTCTGGTGGCGGGCGAAGACAATGATTTCACTTTCAACCCGCTTGTACTCATTGAATCTGGTTTCTTCCAGATACTGAATAGCCGGAGCCAGTGTACCAAGCTCCACTCCCTGATCCTGACTGAGGTTTCCAACCCGGACTCCATTCACCAGGCTGGCCTGTTCCGGAATCATGGATGCCGCGTTCTGGGGAACTTCGGAACCGAATTTCATGGTTGTGTAGCGATGTCCACCACCCAGTGGCAATCCACCTTCTTCAAAGTAAACCGAATCCAATCCCTCAGACATACGAATCATGCCCGCATTCATCAGGAATTCAGAGCGGGGCAGATCCATGCGACCTGGGTAGAAACCCATTGCAGAATTCCTGAGAACCAGCTTGACGCTCATGTCGTCCTCAAGCTGAGGAGTTTCCAGAACCGGCAAGAAATAGATCATGTAATTGTCCATTCCATATCCATTCGGGAAGGCTCCACCCAGCTCCACAGTACGACAGGCTTCCGCCCCAGGAATCATGGCCTGCTCAGAGCAGGAGATCTGCAGGGAATCCGTCATCGGAACGATGGACTCCACACCTACACCGGAGAGGAATCCCATCAGGTTGTTGGCAAACATCTGACGATGTTCCAGACGGCCTGGCTCGATATCCACAAATCCGGCTCCACCTGTTTCATAAACCTTGCCCAGGCGCTCTGTCATTTCAAAAATCGCTTTTGCATCAAGATTTCTGAAAATCAGATAACCACCTGCACGGATGTGCTCAATGTTTGGTTGCATACTGGCATTCATCGGGAACGTCAGTGGCTCACCAGCTGGAACCCCCAGGAAGGCAGGCAGATTCAGAGGATGAATCTGGGTCACCATTCCAGAAGGAATCGCAGAAGAGAAGCGAACCTGAACTCCCATATTGTCCTGAGTAGGCATTGCATCGGTAATGCTCAAGGCCCGATTGACCCTGAAAGGACGAATCACTTCAAAGGCAAACGGCTCAGCAAACTCACTCGCCTGCCCGTTTTCAAAGACATAGCGGACGGATCCGGCAATAACTTCAGGATTGATCTCAAAGGCTGAGAATTCCTGCTTATCAGGATGGGAGGATCCACCTTCATAGACTTCCTTCATATAAAGGCGCCCCTGGCGAATTTCCCAATCAAAATTGCGGGTATAGCCATAATCCACAACCGAAGCCGTACCGGTTTCAAATTTGATCGCACCATAACTGAATCCGGACTGTCTCCAGTTGAATTTCTGGCCAATCAGCATCTCAGGACTCAAAGCCAGAGTCGGACGCAGCTTGGAGAAATCAATCGGACTCCAGAACAGGAATTCATTATTGGCCGGGAACGTAATATGACGCTCCCTCTCAATCATCGCACCGTTCTCATCCAGACCTTTCAAAGTCGCCACCAACTGAATTTCAAAGACACCGGCTTCTTTCTGAAGACCTCCAGGGCCTCCGTAAGCCAGAGTGAAATTCAATCGGTTTGGAGTGGTGAAAGACCTTGGAGCAGTACTGAAGACTGCAGGAGCCACACTGCCCATATAAGTCATGCTCAGCGGGCGCAAAGCCATAGTGCTTGTACCTATGATTCTCTGGGAGAACGTCAGGGTGTAGCTGGTTCCCATCAAAGGCAGCATCGAATCGTCAACAATGAATTCAGTGTCAACAACCAGATCGGTTACCTGAGCCAGATTCAGCTCCACAAAGTTCTGACCAAGCTTGAGCCCCTGAAGAGCCAGGGTCTCAACCTTCACCGGCTGCATGCTCATATCAAACCTGGTCACTCTGAGCTCAAGTGGATGAGTCAGAATGTTTCCACCTACCGACATGGGCATGAACTCGGCATCACCAAATCCAAGGAAGTTGACGTAGGAGGAAGCAACTTCCACTCCAGCCGCGCTTGTATCAATGATGGAAGCCATCAGATTGGTGGCCGTGGAATTTGCATCCAGAAGCTTGCCTCTTGGATCCAGAACCCTCACGATGACATTCGCTTCGTTACCGAAGACGCGAATATCCCTGAAAGCCTGGGCAATCGGCTCATCGCTCAGGTACTCATCCGTACTGATGTCTCTTGGGAAGACAAACAGATTCAGGGCATAGGAACCGGAAGCAACATCCATCAGCAGGGTTGGAGCAAATCCGCTTGCGGAAGTCACACTGCCAAAGATCGGCATGGAATTTCCCTCAAACGGCTGAAGATCGTAGGAGAACTCCAGATAGGCTCCTTTGGACTGGAGCTCTTCAGGAGTCGTATTCACAAAGAAAGTAACCGGCAGGTTGGCCTGCTGGGAACCTTCCGGCAGGAAATAAGGCTCCTTGGCCTCAACTCCGGCAAACAGGTTGCTTACGGTGTCTTTACGGAAGGTCATCGGAATTTCAATGAACTTCTTGGGTTCGCCACCATCAAACACACCATTGCCATTCACATCGTAGAAAGCTTCAACGGTTGTTTTCGCAAAGCCGGTCACACTGCTGCTCACCTGAGCGCTGAAGAAACCGGAACCTGCGTAAGTAACTGCCGACATTCCAGGGAAGGAAATCCGGCGAATCAGGCGGTTGTCATCGGCAACTGTATTGGCAGTAGCACCCGCTCCGAAACCGACAAAGAAATCGGTATCAATCATGCTGGGCTCATTGACAAAGCCATCACGAGGATAGGCATCTGCAAAGCCCTCCACGAAGAACTCAGCAGTCGGATCCACAACTTCTTCCTGAATCACTTCAAACTCCAGGAAAGCCTCACCTTTCTTGTTGTTGACATCAGTCACAACAAGCTTGAAGCGGTGGCGGCCTTTACCCACATTGGCAAATGCCACAGTGGTCGAAGTTGAGGAAGCCATGGCATTCGTTCCGAAAACCGGGAAACCGAACTCGTGAGTCCAGGTCACCGATTTCAGAGCCTTACCGGATGGGCTGAACGACAGAGAAGCGTCCAGTGGAACCTGGATACTGTTCTGATCCGCAGCCAGGAACAGGGGTTGAGGCACAAAGCCGGGATCGGCAATCGGAGGAACGTCATTGGAGAAGCGGATATCTTTAAAGGTTACCCATTTGGTCGCACTTACAGAACCCGAGACCGGATCCGCCACCTGCAAACCAACCTCAAGAGTTCTTGCAGCTGTCGTTGGCAGGGCAATATCCAGACTGATCATGGAAGTACCAAACCCAAACAGGGGAACAGCAGGAACTGTCGGCTGATTGTCAGCCCATCTCCATTGCCAGCGATACTCAACAGGGCCACCATTCGTATTTACGGAACCGCTGCCGTCCACTTCTGCATGAATGTAAGGATAAGCAAAGTTACCACTGAAATAATCCGTTGGAGTATTCAAGGTACGATCCGCAAAAACAATCAGTGGTTTTGCTTCAAGAGAAGCAGACACCTGACCCTGATTGCCTGTTGCTGTATTCAGACGAACAGCATAGGTCAGAAGCCTGGACTGATTTCCGCTTTGAGCCTGAATTTCCAGAAGGGCTCTGGTACTCATCGTGCTCAGATCCACGGAATCCAGTTCAAAATCCAGGAACTGTCCACCGGAAAGCAGGTTTGTAACCGCAAAAGTATGCAGTACAACTCCCTTACTACCCGTAGCGAGTTCATAAAGAGTTGCTGTTACAGTTGCCGCCACCGAATTGTCGGTAATATTGGGGTTTTCCACATAACCAAACATTTTCAGAGTGCGACTCAGAGCCTCATTGGCTCCAAAATCAGCATAAACCAGCTCATTATTCAGCGGGCGATAGATTGGGAAGTCTCTGTCACGAACAAAGTTCAGCTCTGGCTTGGAATCCAGAAACAGAGGCCTTGTTTCGTTATTGGCAAAGCGCTTCCTGAGAAGAACCCGAACCCGGTCTGTCGAACTGAGAGTTGGATTCAGGGAGTCCACAACCGTCAGATCCACATAGGACTCACGATCATCTGTGATATTTCCGGCAACCTTGAATTCCAGTGTCGGAGTTCCAGTTGTCGCTCCTACAGGCTGAAGGCCTGGTCCAACCTGCCAGCTACAGCGTACAT
>CAZDAM010000105.1:0-11594 GCA_964503595.1 uncultured bacterium | reverse complement strand
CCTCCACCATTCGCACGGCGATGAGTACAACCGTTGTCAATGATGTGCTGGGGCTTCGCTTTGAGGGCGGGGTCGTCGATCACCTGGCAACCAGTCTGGCTTTGCAGAAAGCCGGAGTCCTGGTGAGTAATGCGATTGGAGCGGGTAGAACCGCAGGAACTTCTTTTGCGGCTGATCTGGTGGATTTAAAGGCCAAAACCAGTTCTCAGCTGGGGGTCAATCCGGGAGCTTCTGAAGCGGAACGCAAAATTGCCGAGAAACTGCTGGTTGCTAGGCTTTTGAAGGCCGTAGATACCCAGAATATTACAACGGCTTCCTTTGACGAATTTTTTCTCGGGTTCACGGGAGCTTTTGCCCAGGCTTCCGATCCGGGAAGCATTCTGGTGTCTTCCCCATACCTGGGAGCTGCCCTGACGGAAGCGGAAGCAGCCAATGTTGATTCAGGTGCTACTTCCGTTGTGGACCTGGGAGCAGTGACGCGGGTTGTGGATTTCAACAAGAAGAGCCTGATTCAGCTCTCTTTAAGTCATTTTCCTCAGGTAAGAACGGAATATTCCCCCTCCCGCTCCGTGTATTCGGTGAGTCTGAGCTTCAGCGGGACTTCGGCAACCTGGATGACAGAATTTGTTGTGGCTGAAGATGGAAAGGTTTACCAGCTCAAGCCGGGCAACGCTCCGGTCCGTTCTCGCATGGGTTCTCCGATGAGTACGGATTCCGTCCTGTTTTCCATCTTTTCAACAGATGTGAATGTGGCCGCAGACAAGGTATCCCAGGCAGTTGTCCGTTTTGGGGAAGCTACAATCAATATTGGCTCAGGAACCGGAATTGTCAGCAGTGGGACTCAGGGGACGATGGCGGCTCCAAACCTGAATTCCTCGGCTATGGTGATGCTGACGACTCCATCGAATCGGGATGGGGCGATCAATGGAGCCAGTTCTTCCCACGGGATCTGGTTTACGACCAATACCAGTTTTACCAGTGGTTCACGAACAGCCCTTGGTGAGGGTTCCCTGAATTATTTTGTGACAACGACGGCAGGGGTCGCCTGGCTTTTGAAAGATACGGAGAATCCGGAAACCCGGGGAAATCAGATCATGCCTCATATCTATCACGGCCTGGATTTTCTGACGACCCAGAATGCCCGTGTCCTGCCTGCCCGCAGTGATATTCGCAGTGGGGTTCAGGTGTATTTGACTGGAGATCATCCGTTTTCGGCAGAAATGGCTCCGGATCGGATCAAATCTCTGGCTTTTGCAGAAATTCCACTGGCTTCGGGAAATGTATCCTCATCAGTCGGATTGACCTCCATTGCAAGCTCTGAACGCCTGAGTGCCGTGATTTCCATCAGTGGAAATCAGCTGCTGGTTACGGCTCCCAGACTGGGTTCAGCTGCTCAGCAACAAAGCCGGATTCCTGTTCGGGCTTCGACCGGAGTCATTGTGATGGCGGATGCCGGGATTCGCTATGGAAACTATGCAATTACGGCCCATCAGGGAGAGGCTGTGATGTTTGCTGCTGCCTTTTCCGTAGATCAGGATGGTAAGGTCTATTCTCATGGAGGCATGAATGCGGCAACTTCAGCTTTCAACTATCTGGTTGCCGGGGTTGAGATGGGAAGTGTCACGACCGGGTTCAGTTTGAGCCTTGATAGCTCTACTCTGAGTACGATGTCTTTCAGTGGGAGGCTTCAGGAACTTGGTGGCAGTGTTTATATGAACAAGGAAGCAAACCCTCCCGTTCCAGATGCTCAGGGTGTGGCTTCAGTGATTGCCGGTATGAAAACGACGGGAAATCTTGTCTTCATGCTCCACCACCTCTCTCCTTTCAGTCTGAATCATGAATTCAGGGATAAAGTGATGGTGAAAACCCTTCTTGGGAGTGTTGCCATGGGTGGGTTTAACAGTGCTTCTACCCAGGCAAGTCTGATGGTAACAGAAAGTTTTGCCTGGAGTCTTTCTGATATTGCGACAAATCTGAGCTTCCTTCTGGCAAGTCCGACCAATGCTTCCTCTTCCGATGAGACTGCTGGCTTCTGGCTTCTTCCAGAGGCTGCCGGGACATCTGTCAGCTCTACAGCGGTGACAACGAGGATGACGGATGGAGTCACCTCCCAGATGCTGGATGCTGGTTTTAAGGGCAATGTTCCCCGGATGATGATCTGTGTGGATGGCAGTGGCTGCTTTGATCATCAGGATGTCTGGGGCTGGAGTGGGGGCTATGAGCGTGATTATGGCCATAGTCGCTGGGGCCTTGATTTTATTCGCCCGGCTACGGCCCAGAACCTGATCTCCAATCCGACCAACCTGCAATCGGGTCAGTATTCCCTAGAGGTCTACTGGAATCCTTTCCCCTATGCCAATGACAATGGACGCAAGAATGGGGTCAGGGTGGCTTCCATGAGCATTCCGACAACCGGAACTTCCATGATTTTGACTCCTTCTGTCGAAGATCTTCCCTCAGTCCGACTGAGTTACTGATTCGGAATTGAAGGTATTCAGGGCCGCACGAAAGGGTGCGGCCTTTTCGATTTCAGTGGGGGTAGTACTTTAGAGCAATGAAATTCAGTCCGATTCCAAACAGGGAATAGAGCATGCCGCCTCCCAGAATCCAGGTGAATGGTATGGAATGTTCCAGCAGATATCCAAACAGGGTGGGAGAAATGGAAGTCCCCAGAATGGCCATGGACGTAGTCATGGAGCGCAGAGCTCCCAGGTGATCTGTTCCATAGGCATGAGCGAGAAAGGTCGTGATCAGGGTGGAGCTGACCCCGATTGTGGCTCCGGACAGAGTCATAAAACCGAGATAACCGAATTGTCCCGGCCAGATGGTTGCCAGAAAAAAGCCCAGAGCGATGGGTCCCAGATACCAGGGCATCAGACTTCTGGCTCCAAAATGATCAATCAAAGGCCCGATGCTAAGAGAGCACAGAACCCGGCAGGCAGAGAGGCAGGCAAAACCGAGGGCCAGGGTGGTTTTGGGAAGCTCGAACTGAAGAATCAGCTCGGCGCTGTGAAAGAAAACTCCGGTCAGAACCACGGCAGGTACGAGCATGCCGGGCAGAAGTTTTAGAAACCGTTTTTGACGCAGAACTTCCCACCGGGATAAGGAGGGTCGCAGGGCTTCATCGGTCTTAAGGGGTGGTTCGGATTCACTGTGAAAACGGATGAGCCACAGATTGAGTGGAAGGATGATCAAAAGAAGAACCATACTGATGGCTCCAAGAGTTGCGGGCCATCCCCAGATTTCAAGGGAGGTGAGAATCAGAGCAGGGAAGGCGGCTTCTCCCAGAGGATGCCCGAGGGTGCTGAAGGCGAGAGCTTTGCCCCGTGAAGCCTGGAAATGTATGGAAAGGCAGACAGTGCTCAACTGAACAAGAAGCCCCTGAGCCGCAAAACGCAGGCCCAGAAAGCCACAGAAAACCATGATGGGATGACGGGCCTCTCCAAGCATGAGAAGACTCAGGGCAATACAGCCTACTGCGGTGGAGCAGATTCTGGGAAAAGGATGACGATCGAGGAGGGGTCCGGCGCTTAGAATCAGGAAGGAAGAGAGGAAAGTGGCCCCGGAATAGAGCACTCCGAGTTCGAAATGTCCCAGCCCAAACTTTTTTGAGAGCTCAGGGATCAGAAGAGAGATAAAAACGGTTTGTCCGAAGACGGAAAGAAGACGTAGAAGAAGATTCTGCCAGAGAATGACGGGGTGTTGCAGGACCAGGGCAAACATGAAAGGGGCGTATCATACCAGTTAAGACCTGAAGATTCAGAATCTGCTTCGAATCTGCCGATAGAATTTCTATGCAGATTGTGAAAACGCTTCCCGAAAATTTTGGAGTTCGGCTTCAGCCAGAAGTTTCATCAACAGGCAGTTTCCTGAGGCTGGGAGCTCAGCTTCGTGGCCTTGGTCGCTTGCGTCATATCGAAGAGGACTGTTTTGGCGTTCTCAGGAATCAGATTGAGAAGAAACGGGGTTCAGTGGATTCCCATTTCATCAGATATTCCATAGAGGAGCAGGTAGAGCAGCTGGTTCATGAGATGGATAGAATTGCTTTTACGACAGAGTTCTGTCTGAAATAGGTTTTGTGGAGCAGTTCTTAAGAGATTTCATGATGTTCTGGACTACGGCGGAACCGGTGAGTACAGCGGCTTTGTTCGGGAGTCTGACAGCTGGCCTTGAAGAGCCGGAGAGAAAAAGGACAGCCCGGCGCGCAATCGGGTATGCGGCCTGTGTTCTGATTGGTTCGATTCTGATTGGACAGGTCGTTCTCTCGGCTATGGGAATCCGGTTGATTTCTCTTCAGGTAGCAGGTGGCTGTATTCTGTTTCTGTTTGGCCTTCAGATGGTTTTTGGGGCTGGTGCTTCCTCGGAGGCCCGTTTCCAGCGCCCTGAATCCGGCCATGACATGGCGTTTTTCCCCTGGCTTTACCCTCGATTGCAAGTCCTGGGGCGATTATGGCCGCGATTCTTCTGACAGATAATAATCTTTATTCTGCCATTCAGCAGGTTCAGACAACCCTGGCTCTGCTTCTGGTGCTTTTTCTTACCTGGGTCTTCATGATTGCTTCCAGGCGGCTGTTTCAGGCGATTGGTCGCAATGGGCTCTGGTTGTGAAAATCATGGGCATGATTCTGGCAGCCTTGTCCGTAGAGCTGATTATGAGCGCTCTTGGGGTGGACCGATGGCTAGGAGCCGGATCGGGAAATTCCTGGCCCCCGGATACTGCTTCGTCCCCCGGTAGCCGGATGGATTTCGATTCTGGTGGAAAGTCTTTCGGTCAAGGCGGGGATATGCGAAATCAGGCCGATCAGTTTGCCGCTTTCCTTAAGCGAAACCAGGGTTTGCAGGGCTGAGTCCAGGGTTTCTTCATCCAGAGTGCCGAAGCCCTCGTCCAGAAAAAGAGAATCCACCTGAATCTTCCGGGAGGACATGCGGGAAAGTCCAAGGGCCAGGGCGAGACTGATCAGAAAGCTCTCTCCCCCGGAAAGATTGCGAGTAGAGCGGATTTCCTGAGCCTGATAATGATCCATGACGCAGAGTTCCAGAGCATTTTCCGGGTCCCGGATCAGAAGATAGCGATCTGTCATTTCGCTTAACGTCAGATTGGCAAAGCTGACCATGCGCTCAAAGGTCAGCCCTTGAGCAAAATTGCGGAATTTCTTGCCGTCGGCCGAGCCAATCAGTTCATGCAGCCGATCCCATACACGGGTGATTTCTTTTTGAGACTGAACGGCTTTTTGCTGCTCGGCCATCAGAAGTCGACGTTCTTCCTGGGTTTTCAGTTTCTGCTGAATTTCATACTGTTTATCCTGAATTTCCTCCAGATGGGTGAGGGTTTTGGAAATCTCATCGGAAAGCTTCCCGGTTTGGGCATGAAGAGGAGGACTCTTGATGTGCCTGGCAAAGGCTTCCCGGTTTTCGTTCAAAAGGGTTTTAAGCTGAATTTCCTCCTGTTTCAGGGACTGTTCACGGGCTTCCATTTCCTGAAAAACCTCTGGGGTAAGGCGGGCATTCAAAAAGGATTCGTAGTCTGAAAAGTCTTCGCTTTGAAGGTGAAGGGCAAAAGCTTCTTCCTGTTGCCGGTTCTCTTCCTGAAGGGTGAGCTGACGCTTTTGAAGGGCTTTCAGATTTTCCTGAAGATTGAGGACTTTTTCCCGAGAAGACTGAAGTGCAAGCCGTGATTCCTCCAGCCTGCTTCGTATGGCATTTCTCTGTTTTTCCAGCTTGATTTCTTCTTCCCGGGGATTGTCCGGGACTTTGAGGTCTTCCCGCTTTTTTTTAAGCTCTTTTATTTCAAACAGGGTCTTTTGGAGGGTTTCGCCGACTTCTTTTTCACTCTGAAGCAGGGTTTTTCCATTTTCCTGAAGACGTGAGGTTTCAAGAGCCAGCCTTTGGAGCTCTTTCTGAATCTCTTTTTCTCTGCTTTGATTCTGGCGGTGGAGCTGTACCAGGCGCTCGAGTTCTTCCATGCCTTCTTCATTCAGTTTCCCGGAAGGGAAGGCTTCCAGTTTTTGCTGAAGTGTCCTGTGAAGTTCCTGAGCCCGAACCTCTTTTTCCGAAATGCTGTCTTTGATGGCCTGAAGACTGGAAGAGAGCTCCTGGACTTTTAAGGCTGTGGCATGGCTTTCAGTCCTGACTTTCTGGATGAAAGCATCCAGTTTCTGCATTTCCTGCTGGACTGTTTTCAGGACTCTCAGTTGTTGTTGAGAGGCTTTCAGGGAAGCTTCGTTTTCCTGAATCAGATCGAAAACAGGCCGGGTTTCCTCTAAAAGATCCCCAATCTGTTCCTGTTCCTGCTTCTGGTATTGTGCAAGAACCTTAAGACGGGCGGAAAGAGTGGTTTCTTCCTGATTCAGCTCTTCTTTTGTGGTTGCAAGAGTTTTGAGTTTTTCCTGAAGCAGGCTTAGGCGACTTTGAGCGTTGGAGTGAGGAGAGTCCAGATTTTCAGCATAGGGGTGATCTGTCGAGCCGCATAAAGGGCAGGGGTGGTGTTCCTTGAGATGCTTCAGATAGGAGCTTAAACCAAGGATGGTTTTCAGATCCTCTTCTTCGTTTTTGCTGTTTTGTATTGCCTCTCTGGTCTTTTCCAGATCTGTTTTCAGAACGGGAAGCTTTTGCCGGAGAAGATCACTTTCTCGTTCCAGTTCACGGCATTTTTTGAGGGCTTCCAGCCTGTTCTGCTGTTTCAGAAGGTCGGCTTCCCGTTTTCTTTCTTCCTCTTCTGAAGAAAGCAGGACTTTTTTAGATTCGAATTCCGTTTGGAGTTCTTTCAGCTTTGCTTCCAGTTCCTGTAAGAGAAGGTTCTTTGTGTTGAATTCGCTTTGAATGGATTCCTGTTTTTTCTTGAGGGTGAAGAGATCTTTTTCCAGGCGTTTGAATTCCTGAAACTCTCTTTGCATGACAGGGAGATCTTCCAGAAGGCCTGCCTCGTTCTGATGCGTTTCAAACCAGAGCTGAAGAGACTGGCTTTGTTCCTGCAAATCCTTCTCTTTCAGGGAAAATTCATCCAGAAGCGTTTGCTGTTCCTTCCTTTTGGCCCAAAGGACTCTGATTTGCTCCTGAAGCCCGGTTTTGTGATTTTTTAGACGAACCAGATCCCGATCCATTTCCTGAGCTTCTCTTAGGCGGGGAAGAAGGGTCTGGAGCCTGGTTTCCATTTCTTCATGCTCTTTTTGGGATTGGGTTTGTTCCAGGGTGAGTGCCTCAAGTTGCCTGGTTTGGATTTTGATCTTTTCCTGGGTAGAGGAAATTTCCTTGTCTGTCTCTAAAAGTTGTTCCCGGAGGTTTTTTAGAAGGATGTGGTCTTCGCTCAGTCTCAGGGCCTTTCGTGCCAGATCCAGCTTTTGAGCTGTTGGGTGAAAGGAAAGTACGGCTTTCTGGTGAAGGTTTTCTTTTTCCTGAAGATCAGAAGCTGTTTTTCTCAGACTCGTCTCCAGGGTTTGCCATTCCAGCCCCTTTTGCATCAAAGTCAGATTCTCCTGAGTGCTTTTGCGGGTTTGAAGGCAGGTTTTCAGCTCTTCTTTAAGTGCTTCTTCCTGATCGGGAGCCAGGATTTCCAGGCCCTGAAGCTGCTCCCTGAGTTTTTCCAGATGATTCCTTTTCTCGGTACGCAACTGATGGACTTCCCTGGAGATCCGGGCATAGATTTCGGTACCGGTAATCTGCTCCAGAATAGGGGCTCTGTCATCGGCAGAAGCCTGCAGGAATGCAGCAAAACCACCCTGGGCCAGGAGCATGGAGCGAGTGAAGCGCTGAAGATCCATTCCTGTCAGGGTCTCGATTTTCTCGGCGACGTTTTTTAAGCGGGTTTCCAGGATTTTTCCGCTTTGCGCATCTGCAATTTCGTGCTTGGGGGCCTGAAGGGCCCCCTGGGGTTTACGCCGGGAGCGATGCTGGGAAAACATGGCCGTATAGGATTGATCCTGAATCTGGAAAGTGACTTCGGCGTAGCATTCCCCGGTCTGGCGGGACATGATTTCATTGGAGGACTGGGTAATGCGCCCCAGGCGGGGAGTTGCTCCGTAAAGTGCCAGACAGATGGCGTCAAACAGGGTGGTTTTTCCGGATCCGGTTGGCCCGGTAATGACAAAAAGGCCGTCTTCCAGATAGGCAGGGTGAGTGAGATCAAGGGTCCATTCGCCCACCAGGGAATTCAGGTTCTGCAGTCGGATCTTCTGAATACGCATCAGTTCTGATCTTCTTTGGAAGAATCCAGGGAATCAAGAGTCATCTGAAAAGCCTGAAGAAGTTCTTCGTACTCGGCCTCAGGAATTTCGTGGGCCTTCAGGCAACGCCGGAAGACTTCCTCATGCTGAAGATCTTCAAGGCTTTCGTGTTTTTGAAAGAGAAGCCCGGAATTGCGGGGCTTTTTGACTTTGAAACGAAGAATTTTCTGGATATCCGGCTGGATGAGTTCAAGGAGTTCTTCCTGGAGTTCCAGGCTGTTTTCGGGTCCGGTATGTACAATTTCCAGCCAGACAGGCTCTTCAGGGCTCAGGCTTTTGATGGCTTCAAGAAGGATTTCTCGATCTCCTTTCAGGGACAGGAGTTTCTGGAAGACAGGGATTGGAATCTCACGAATCCTGGTTTCAGAATCAAGCTCTACCAGAATGACGAGCTTTTGCTGATTGGCTTCGCCAAAGCCCATGGGAAGAGGGGAGCCTGAGTAGCGGACATGATCCCGGCCGCCTACTTTCTGGGGGAGGTGAAGGTGGCCCAGGGCGGTGTAGGAAATCCAGTCGGCAAAAAGTCTGGATCCGACATGAGCGAGGTTGCCAACGTAAAGATCCCGGACTCCATCGCCTTCAATAGTCTGACCTCCGGCTGTAAAAAGGTGGCCCATGGCAATGACGGGACGTTTTTTCTGGATGCTTTGGGCGTAGGCAAAAACATCTTCATAATGCTGATGGATCCCCTGGATCAGGCTTTCCTGCTTTTCTGCCGGGTTCTGCGGGGTTTTAGCGCTTCTTACATCGCGATCCCGAAGATAGGGAACGGCACAGACAATCAAATCCGGATTCTGGAGTTCGATGACTTCTTTCTTGGGTTCGTCGGCTTGACCCAAAATATGGATATTGAGAAACCTGAGAAGTTCTTTCGGGGCATTCAGGAAACTGGGGGAATCGTGATTTCCTCCGATGATGACGACATGGCGGCAGGAGGTCCTGGGCAGGCGACAGAGGAAATTGTAATAGAGTTTCTGGGCCCGGTTGGAAGGAGAGGTTGTATCAAAAACATCTCCGGCAATGAGCAGGACATCGATGACTTCGGTTTCAATGGTTTCGAGAATCCAGTCCAGGAAGGCTTCAAACTCTTCATAGCGGCTTTGTCCGTAAAGCTGCCTTCCCAGATGCCAGTCGGAAGTGTGGAGAATTTTCATAGGGATTTACCTTAACATTTTGTCTTTACACGGAGGATATTGAGGAAGGTTTTTGGATGCACTGTGTGAAGACAGCAAAAAATGGCCCAGGGAGCTGCACGGGAAGCCATGGTGGAAAAAGCTCTGAATTCCTCGGGGAAGGAAGTGAAGGTGATTCTTAAGGAGCTGACTCCAGAGGAGCGAAAACTCTGGCTTGAGAGGCGTCGGGAAAACCGTTAAGCGGTAAGGACTGAAAGCGGCCTTCGGGCCGCTTCTTGATTTCCGGATCTTCTGGAACATGCCAGACAAAGCCATCGGCAATTCTGTTTTCCTTCAGCTCAATGATCCGCAGGTGGACATCATGTCCACAGGGAACAGGTCCGAACTGGCAGGAATTTCCCAGATGGCTCAGGGTTTCGTTCATGACCCGTCCGGTAAATCCCCGATAGGCTTTTCGGGGCAGGGGTTGATGAGGAAAGCGATCGTAAAGTGGCGGCATCCACCAGTTCAAAGGAGCAATCCGGTATTGAACAGGTGGGAGAAGGCTCTGAATTTCCTGAAGGTAGTTGGCATGGGCTTTTGAGGGTATGGGGGTTTGAAGTCTGCTCGCACAGTAGGCTGCATCGGAGCAGGAGTCTTTGCGATCTGAGTGATCGCAAAGCCATTGGTTGAAGACCATGGATTTACCCCATTCTTCGTTCTCAAATGTTCTCACGGCCTCAAGCCAGACGGGGTGGGTCCGGATTCCGGGTGACATCAGCCAGGATTCTTTTGTGCTTTGCAGGCGATTGTGAAAGGTTGGCTCAAAGCGCACCAGAAGTCCGATGGTGAGAAACCATAGGGCTGCGATTCCCAGGCTTTGGGCACGTTTGGGAATCTTTCTTTGAGAAAGCCAAAGAGCGACGGGAAGAAGAAAAAGAGCAGCCCCATAACGAATGGCCGGGGCAGTGGCAAGAAGAAAGGCGCCTCCTCCGATGGCATGGCCGACGGTAATCCGTGAAGATTTTGGGGTCAGGATTAAAAGCGAGGCCCCGACTGTAAAAAGAAGAAGGCAGATGGCTCCGGCAGGTTCCTGCTGCATCCAGTAAGGAAGCCAGTCCATGAAGGTGGGATTTGGGGGGATTGGCTTGTCCATGAATCTGGCGTTATCCATGACGTGATTCTGCATATTTCGGGCCCCGTCGGCTCCAACCCCCCAGGGGGTTTTCAGGCAGAGCCAGGGAACTGGAAAAAATGGACAGCCTGAAGTTTTGTAGCTGGCAAGTCCTGCGGGGAACAGAAGAATAAGGCAGGCAACAGCTGTTTTCAGAGCTGATTTTCTTTGCTTTTTCAGAAGCAGAAACCAGGGGAGAATTCCGGCTGGAAGAACAGAGATGCGAATGCCAGCGAAAAGGGCAACGAGCATGCAGGCCAGAACCAGATCGTTTTTCCGGGAGCGGATGATCAGGAGCAGCACCAGAATCCAGATGGCCTGGGAGGCCAGATCGGGGGTTGCGGATGAGAGGAGGGTCGGGATCTGGCTTAGGGCGGCAATCGTGCCGAGATAGGCGATGAGGGCCAGCAGGTGGAAAGAAGGGGCTGTCTTCAGGTTTTGAGTGTGTCGCTGGGCGGAAGCCATGAAAACGAGGAAGCAGAAGGCAGAAGGGATGGATGCTGTTTTCCAGGCGAAAACCCCTGTATTCAACGGGGCCCAAAGGGCAAACCAGTTGATGGTGTTGGAGAGGGCATCACCGCTCAGACCAATTCCGTAGGCAGAGCCGAAATCATGCATCCAGCGAATCAGGGGTGCATGATAAAGCCCCGTGTCTCCCCACATCGATGGTGTACAGGCCAGAATGGATGCAGGAAGGGCCCAGATCATCAGAGGAAACCAGGCTTTTGCCTGAAAAAGGGGCCGGGGGTTTGGGTTGGGGCAGCAAAGAAGGAGTCCCACGATGAAAAGAGTGACTTCCCAGCTTACTGGCAGAAAACAGGAGGCCAGGGATAAAAGAGTGCTGAGAAGCCCCACTCCCAGCCAGATATCAAGATAGTGGATGTCTTCTTCCCGGTCTGGGGCAAGATGGCCCAGAAGCTGATCCCCAAGGATACGGAAGCTAAGACAACTGAGAAGCAGCAGGAAAAAAGCACCAAGCATAAAATTTTCTCAAAAAAACCATTTGACAAGAATTTATTTTTGTGAGAGCATCGATCTCTTCGATGAACGGCAAGGGATTCGGAGGCGGCTAAGTCCCAATGAGGAAGT
>CAZDAM010000104.1:10147-11608 GCA_964503595.1 uncultured bacterium | reverse complement strand
TTTACATTCTCAATCGCCAGTTCAATGAGGCCAAGGTTGTCTTGAGGGATCTTTGCCGCGTAGATGCTTACTATAAGGGTGCCGATCATTTATTGAAGATGGTTTCCAAAGAAATGCTGATCAAGGAAGAGCATGGCCTGATCATGGAAAAATATACCAAGATCATGCGGGAAGCTCATTGCAAGCATGAGATTGCCAGGCCTTTGCGGCTTGAGCTTTTCATGCCAAAGAATCTACCTCTTTATTCCATGGAACAGATGGAAGAGAATGCCCAGAAATCCTTTGTAAAAATTCTGGAAGAGCATGAAAGTATTTCCGGGAAATATGATTCCAGCTCCCCCAGAACCCCCATGGAGCTTTCCATGGCGACCTACGAGAATTTCGTGAATTCGTGCAAGAAGATGTCCTCTAAAATGGGGCTTATGGTCGATCGGAATATTTCGGATAATAAATATGAAGCCATTTTTGTGGGCATTGATAAAAGTGAAATGAAAAATCTGGTGTATTTCTTCAAGCCGACTTCAGTTGTGGGAGCCATTTCTGTGGTGGATGTCGCTGATCGACGCGATCGCCTGGACTGCAAGAAGGCCGTTTTTCTCAATTGTGGAAATTTTACGGAAGAGGCTTCGGAAATCGCTAAAAAACAGCAGATATCCCTGATGGATAAAAAAGATTTGCGCAAACTGCTTTAAAGGGTAAATGCATGAAGGAAAAAATACGCATACTGGAAGAAAAAAATCGGGAGGCATTCCTGGGTGGCGGAGAAGCCAGAATTGCCAAACGCAAGGCCAAGGGCCTCTTGACAGCTCGGGAAAGAATGGAGCTGTTTTTTGATCCCGGCACTTTCCATGAAACCGATCGCCTTGTGACTCACACCTGCTCGGAGTTCGGTATGCAGCAAAAAACGATTGTGGGAGATGGTGTCATTACCGGGTCCGGGTTGGTGAATGGACGGCGGGTTTTTGCTTTTTCTCAGGATTTCACTGTATTCGGAGGTTCTTTGTCTCTGGCTCATGCCCGCAAGATCTGCAAAATCATGGATATGGCCCTTGATGTCGGGGCTCCTGTTGTGGGAATCAACGATTCCGGAGGTGCCAGGATTCAGGAAGGAGTCGATTCTCTGGGCGGATATGCCGAGATTTTCTGGCGTAATACTGAGGCCAGTGGCGTGATTCCCCAGCTGTCCCTGATTATGGGCCCCTGCGCTGGAGGGGCGGTTTATTCCCCGGCAATTACGGATTTCATCAGCATGGTGGATCAGACAGCCTGCATGTTTGTGACCGGGCCGGATGTTATTAAGGAAGTCACCAATGAAATCGTGGATTTCCAGAGTCTTGGCGGAGCCCGGGTCCATAACGAGACTTCCGGGGTGGCTCACTTCATTCAACCGGATGAAATCAGTGCGATTGCTCATGCCAAGGAACTGCTTTCCTACCTGCCATCATCCTGCCGGGAAAAACC
>CAZDAM010000104.1:8982-10047 GCA_964503595.1 uncultured bacterium | reverse complement strand
CTTCTTTATGCCTTCAGTGAGGCCACCGTACCCAAGCTGACCCTGATCACCAGAAAAGCTTATGGGGGTGCTTATGATGTGATGTCTTCCAAGCATATCCGGGCTGATATCAATCTGGCCTACCCAAATGCGGAAATTGCCGTGATGGGAGCCAAAGGGGCCGTCAATATTCTTTACCGGGAAGAGATTCAGAAATCTCCGGATTCCCGGGAGCAGTATATCCAGGAATATGAAAAGGCTTTTGCCAATCCCTATATTGCGGCCAGTAAGGGTTATCTGGATGAAGTGATCCATCCTGAAGATACCCGGAATCGGTTTATAAATGGTCTGGAACTTTTGAAAACCAAGGAAGTTCAGCGGCGTCAGAGAAAACATGGAAATATTCCCCTCTAAAAAGCGTCTAAAGGATTGGCATATGCATAAGGTATTGATTGCAAACCGGGGGGAAGTTGCCCTCCGGGTGAAAAAAACTCTGGATAAAATGGGAATTCCTGCGGTTATGGTGTATTCCGTGGCAGATCGGTTAAGCCGTCATGTGACTGAGGCGGATGAGGCTTACTGCATTGGAGATGGACCTTCGGCCCAGTCCTATCTGCTTCAGGACAGAATCATTGAGACAGCCAGAAAATCAGGCTGCGATGCCATTCACCCAGGCTATGGCTTTCTGGCTGAAAACGCGGATTTTGCGGATAAGGTGGTGCAGGCCGGGTTGACTTTCATTGGACCGCGCGGCGATGTCATGCGCATGTTCGGATCCAAGATTGAAGCCCGTCAGGCTATGGTGGAACGAGGGGTCCCGGTTGCTCCGGGAACCAATGAGCCAGTGGAAGATCTGGATGCCGTGAAACAGGCGTCTGAAAAAACCGGGTTTCCTCTTTTGATCAAGGCAGCCGGAGGCGGTGGTGGCAAGGGGATGCGCATTGTCCGAAAGTCAGAGGATCTTGCCTCCTCATACGAGCAATGTGTCCGTGAAGCGAAAAATGCTTTTGGGGATCCCAGGGTTTTTGTCGAAAAATATCTGGAAAATGCCCACCATATCGAATTTCAAATCATTGGAGATAAATA
>CAZDAM010000104.1:0-8882 GCA_964503595.1 uncultured bacterium | reverse complement strand
AAAGTCGCCTATGGAGAAAGGCTCGAATTCAGGCAGGAAGAACTGGTGCAGAGCGGTCATGCCATGGAGTGCCGTATCTGTGCCGAAGACTGTCTGAACAATTTTGCCCCTTCTCCCGGTCTGGTACGCCATTTTTCCTTTCCTGAAGCCAGAAATCTGCGTTTGGACTGGTTCGCTCCTACCGGATGCGAAATCCCGCTTTTTTATGATCCGATGATTGCCAAACTGAGTGTGGTTGCTCAAAACCGTATAGCCACGATCATGGAAATGTCTAAAGCTTTGGGGAAAATCAGGATTCAGGGATTTCCTACCAATATTCCTTTCCACCGTCTGCTTTTGAAGCATCCGGTTTTCCAGAAAGGCGAAGTAACAACGGCCTGGGTTTCTGAGAACAGCGAAGAGTTGGTGAAAGCTCAGAAGGAACACCTTCGACGTCTGGAAAATCTGGTTGCGGCCTTTCTGGCTGCGGAGGATTCGCGTTGGGGCCGGGTTCATGAATCCTACCCGCTTTATCTGGAGTGTGCCGAAGGGATTCGGGAGCTTCGCATCCGGCGGGAAATCCGGTCATCTGTTATTACAGTTACAGTTTCGGATGATTGCGGTGAAGACGTGTTTGACTGCACATGGGATGCTCATGGCAACTATCATGCTTTGTGTCAAAATCGTAGTTTGAGAGGAAGAAAATTGGATTTGGCTGGTGTATGGGAAATTGAATCACAGCGTGTTCTGGCTGTGCTTCACGCTCCTGGAAGCTTACCTCTCAAGCATGTGCGTGGCAAAAACCAGACTTTGTCCGGGAGGGTGGAATCGCCGATTAACGGCAAGATTCTGAAACTCGGGGCGAAGTCTGGAGATTGGGTAGAGGAAGGTCAGCTTCTTATGATTCTGGAAGCCATGAAAATGGAGAATGAGATTCGGGCCCCTATCAGTGGGGTCATTGAAGAAATGCCATCAGGCCTTGAGGGCATGACGGTTGGAAAAGGCGATTTTCTACTGGAAATTCGGGAATGAATATACTTTTTCTGGACAGTAAACCAGATGCCGGGAGAATGGCCCGACTGCAAAACCGCCTGGATTCTCTGGGAATTGGTCTGGTTGCTGTTCAGACCCCGGATGAGATGCTCCGTCTGATAGCCGTGCGTGGATTCAGCGTTGTGGTTCTGGATCTGGAAATCTCCCGGGTTCCGGTGGTTGAGGCTGTCGCCATGATTCGACGTTTTCGTCCCAAGAGCCGGGTTCTTTGCCAAGGCAGTGAGGATCAGTGGGCTTTGGTCGGACCCGCTCTGAATTCCATAGGAGTGCGACGCTTTTTGAAGCGTCCCTGGACAGTAGGGGGGTTTTTGAACCTTCTTGCCGATGAGATGGATGATGATCAACCCATTGCGGATCCGATGCAGGAGCTTGAGTCTTTGAGCAAGGATATTGAAGCCTGGAAAATTGGGGTTCCTGAAGATCCTTCCCGGATTGTCCAAAGCGTCAAGCTTCAGCCCAAACGACCCTCAGTTGCTGGGCCTGCTCCTCCCGAACCCGAAAAGAATACTGCTGCTCCGGAACCTCCCAAGCCATCCTCCAAGCCTGATTTTCCGCTTAAAAGAGGAGAAAAGGATCCTTATCTTCGCATTGAGGTCAGCCAGGATGGCGTGACTGGAAGGCTGGTCTGCTATCCCCTTGAGGAGAAGTACCATTCCATGGATGACGTCAGAGAAGAACTGGCCAAACGCAAAATCGTGTATGGGATTGTTTATGATCGGCTTGATGCCCTGATCAAGAAAGTCAATCAGACTGGTGAGCCCATCCTTGGAGATGTGGTTGCAGAGGGCAAAAGTTCCGTCGATGGCCAGAATGGGCGCATCGAGTGGTTTGTGCCAACTTCGGTCCGGGTAAATCTTCAGGAAGATGAGTCCGGAAGGGTCAATTATAAGGACATATTTGAAATTCCCTGTGTCAGAACAGGGGAGAAGATCGCGAAGGTCTATGAGCCAACTGAGCCTGTGGATGGGCTTTCGATTTACGGAAAACCCCTGATTGGCAAATTGGGAAAGTCGGTGAAGATCTCGCCAGCCAAAGGAGTCCGTTTCAATCCGGATGACAGCTCCTACTATGCAGAAATTGACGGTCAGGTTCAGGCCAAAGGCGGCAAGCTCGGGGTGATTCCGGTCTGGAATATTACCGATGATGTGGATTTGAGTACGGGAAATATCGAGTTTTTAGGCTCTGTGATCATTCAGGGCAATGTCATAACCGGATTTTCGGTGAAGGCGGAAGGCGATATTCTTGTGAAGGGCCTGGTGGAAGGATCCGAACTCAAAGCCGGAGGTACGATCACCGTGAAAATGGGGGTTGTCGCCAATGGCAAGGGAATGATCGAGGCTGGAGAAAATTTCTACACCAAATACTGTTCTTCCGCGATCATTCGTGTCGAGAAGGATGTGACGGTCGAAGATACCATCATGAACAGTGATGTTCAGGCTGGAGGCAAGGTCAATGTTTCCAAAAACAAGGGCTCTATTGTGGGTGGAACTGTAGTCGCTCAGGGGGGCATTGACATTCTGAATGCCGGTTCGGACATGGGGCAGACCACCACCCTGATTGTGGGAGAGCAGTATTTTGTCCGGGAACGTCTGGTCACTCTGGCTAAAAAAATTCAGTGGCAACAGGAACAGATCGAAACTCTGAAGCAATCCATAGCCCCGTTTGCAGGCTTTCAGGATGATGACCCCCGCTTAGGAGAAACCCAGCGTAAAAGCCTGGCTAAAATCAAGGAAGCCATGCAAGATATGCGTTCCAGAGTGACCGCTATGGAACTTCAGAAGGATGATGCGGCCCAAGGATTGAACCGAACGTGCCATGCCCGGATCAATGTGCGCAATGTGGCTCATCCCAATCTCAAGATACAGGTAGGAATTGCCTGCCTGAAAACGATCAAATCGCATACTTTCTGTTCTTTTTACGAGGATCGACAGGCCGGAGAGGTTCTCTTGGGGCCCTACGAAGGCAAGAACGAAAAGAAAAAGGTCATCACGGCTAAATAATTTCTGGTAGTGAGATAAAATCACTCTCTTGAAGGTGTATCTGGCAGAAGGGTCCATTTGGGACTGAGTTTGTTGGGGAAAATCTTGCGAATTGTATTAATTTAATTCCCGATTGGTAACTTCGAATATATCTGTCTTCCGAAAGAAGATTTTTCATACGACATGATTTGTCGCTTAAAAAGCTCGTTTTTTTGAGAGATATCTGGCATTCCGCACATAGCATTAAAAAGCACCGAATTTGGCACTTTTCTACTATATCAGGAGGCTCTGGCCGACAAAGATACGCAAAAGTCACAAAAGTTTTTGTTTGTTTTTGTAACGGAACGCTATGTGCGGAAAGAGAGAGATATGCTTCAAAAGCAAGCCTCTTTACATAAGAGATGATGCAGCCACCTGAATGATGAAATTCCCGCTGTCAGGGGCAAAAAAAACTAGATTCGTAAGAGGGAATGCTGACGGGGGTTGATCTGTAAAAAGAGCTTCCCGGCAGCAAAGACCCGTACGATTCCGGTCGATTCGGAGATGGCGAAGGCCACGCTTTCTGTGCCTTTTGAAGCAGCTGCCGCTGCGGCATGGCGTGAACCAAGTCCTGGGGACAGATCCACATCGGCAGCCCGAAAGTCCAGATACTGTCCTCCAGCCTGAACAATACCGGAGGAAGAGATGATGATGGCACCGTCGATTTTGGCAATTTCCTTGATACTGTCCCGGGTTTCAATGGCCATGATGTCCCTTTGGGAACGGGAATATCCCTTGAAGGGGTTCAGGACCAGCGAGCGGGTATTTTTCAGAACGTTGCGATGATCCCCTAAGACCAGAATAGTGCCAACAGGCTTTCCTTCCCGGCCTTCAGCTCCCAGTTCAAGAGCCATTTCCAGCACGGTTTCCAGAATTTCCAGCGGTGCAATGTGTTCCAGCTCGGCCAGGGAGCGAAGCCAGGAAAGATTCCGGAGTGTAGAAACTTCAAGCATCAGAATCTGGGAAAAATAATCCCAGTCGTTGCGGCCGTATAGAAACAGAAGATTGGAGCTCTCGGTGATTTTTTTTGCCGATAGCAGATGCATCAGGATGTCACGGATTACATCATCCTGAAGCTCCTGGCGGCGGGTATAGTGGTGAACTGTCTGGTTGGCCTGTAAAAGTTCAAGGCAGCGATTGGCGTCACTGACGACCAGAAAAGTCTGGTGCCGGGAGTTGAGTTCCTCGAGTTTTTCCATTTCAAGAGGGGCGTTGGAGCAGATGACAACCAAATCCGGTTTGAGTTCGTTGGCAAAATCCAAAAGACTGCCTAAAAAAAGGGAGTTGATCTGCTTGCGACGAAACTTGCTGGCGAGGGATGGTTGCATCTTGAGATTTTGCCTGTGACTGACGAATACTAGAACAAGGATAGGACGGCAGAAGGGTTTCCAGCAAGATTCTCGTATGGAGGGGCTGCACTTATGGGTATGGATGAGCGTAGAAAAGACGAGTTTTTTAAGCTGTGCAAGACAAAATTTGAATCGGCTAAACTCACGGTTGTAGGAAGGGATGATGTCTCTTTCCCCTCCAAAATCAAGTTTATTGACGATAAGACGATTGAATTTACAATGGGCAGGGTCAAGGGCATGGTTCCGGATGTCAGTGCAACAGACAAGCTGGATGTCAACGGAACCCTGTCGACAGGCCAGCAACTGCTTTTCTATGCCAAAGTCCGCCGGGTGAACATCTCGGATGACCCCAAAACTCCTTCGATCCTCTACTGTTCCTGGCCGGATGATTTTGCCAAGAAACAGATGCGCCAGGATGTCAGGGTAAAGTGCGCTTTGAAAGCCTACTATGGAGATCAGATCAATGAAAGTGGAGTCTTTGAAGAGGGGACCTACTTTACCGGGGTTCTGGGAGATGTGTCCCGGGGCGGATGTTTTTTGATGACCAAGGAAAAAGTCTATTTTCGGAACAGTGATATCTACCTGTTTTTGTATCTGAATGAGGTTGGGGTTAAACTGGAAACGATTATTCCCTGCAAGGTTGTTGTTCTGAAAGAACTGACGAGTAAGGAGCCCAAGGTTCAGGGAATGGCTCTGAATTTTTCAAATGTCAGCAAGGATACCGAGGATAAACTGGTAGAATGGATTTTTGCCAAGCAGAGAGAGCAGGCTGCAGCCGCAAGCCGCAAACGCTGAAAATATATCTCTTCAGCATTTTTCTTTTCTTTTCGTTTTCCGGGACTGGTTTTACCTGGGACCCCTCCAGTGTCCCGGAAAACCGGGCAGAGTTCCAGAAGATTCTTCGGGAGTCTTCCCGTCTGAGTCCGGCTGAAGAAGACCTGTTTTTTCGCAGATTTCTGAAAACCCTGCATGAGGCCAGAAAAACCGAATGGATCCGAATGTCTCTGAGTCTTTTGCATCAGCGTTATCCGGCTTCATCAAGAGTTGTACTTTTAGGGCGGCAGATGGTGGAAGAGGATCGCCTGAGCCCTCAGGGACATCTGCCCTGGCTGGCTCTGTTTTCCCTTTTTGCTGGGATTGGATCTGTCGTTTGCTTCCTCTGGCGAATGCCGGCAACAGGGGGGCTCTCGGCTTTACTGGCCTGGATTCTGGGGTGCTGGGTGCTATGGTCAACCAGGGTTCAGCCGACTTTGCTCGAATCCGTGGAACTTCGCAGCAGGGCGAGTCTTCAGGCATCAGGACTTGGAAGGGTGGCCGCCGGAGAAAATCTGGAGGTTTTATCTGTCAAATCCCAAGGGTGGACCCGGATTCGCCTGGAAGACGGACGGGAGGGCTTTGTGCCCGATCACCTGATGGTCAGAGGGCTATAGGCCTGTTATCGCTTGGTATTGATCCCTGTCTGCAAAAGCTGGTCTGCGACCGTAATTGCCTTGGAATTGGCCTGAAGGGATCTCTGGGTAATGATGAGCTGGGTGAATTCTTCCAGAACATTCACATTGGAAAGCTCCAGAAAACCCGGTTTGATCAGTCCCCGGCGACCTTCGGAAGGGATATTGAAAGTCAGAAGATCCACTCCTGCGTTGTCACCGGCACGAAACATATTGTTCCCGGCTTTGAGAAGCCCGGAAGCATTCTGAAAGATTCCGATTCCAATCTGACCCAGAACCCTTTCCTCGCCGTTGGTGAAATTGCCCACAATCCGGCCATCTCCATTCGAGGATACCGTGGAGCGAATCAGCTCTCCGGCAACATAGCCATCCTGGTTTCGCGCTGAGGTGGAAAAGGGGGACCCAAACCCTGTGATGAGATCCATGTTAAGGCTCAGATTCAGGCTGACAGGGGTTTCTCCTTCCTGGACCAGTGTTCCATTCAGATTCGGGATAGTGGATCGACTTGGATCCAGAAGTCCTTTGTCGGTAAAGGCCAGCCTGCCGTGCCGGCTTTGACCGAAAACAGCATCATTTGCCCTTTCCAAAGCCGTTGTGGAAGACGTTTGAGGATCGATACCATTGGCTGTGAAGTAGGCCTGAATATAGGGGTTGTCATTGGGAAGGCCCAGCCGATATTCAAATTCGGTATCGGTAGAGGCTATTTTTTCGAAACGTGTACTCAGGTCGTGGGTATTGCCGGCAGAGTCGACAACCTGAATCATGGTGTCATGGAGGGTGCCGATATCGTAATTGCTTGTGAAATCAATCGCGGTAGCCTGCTGATATCCGGGGTCTTCGAAATCAGCCAGTCTGGCGGTGATTTTCCATTGACTTCCTGTTTCCGAAAGAATGGATGCATTGTCAAATTCAAAAGTCATGGGCATTCTGAAGTCGGGTTCATCCTCTGTTGGAGATGTATAGGTTGTTTCAATCCTTAACGGGGCTCCGGTTTCTGGATCTGAAGTGATTTCCAGACCTTCCTGAAGAGGGCGGGTGCTTAGGGCCGTTATATTCCCCAGAACATCGATTGTGGCATCCACGGCGAAAAGCTCTTCACCGTTCAGCTTCTTGGTCAGAGTCCAGGAGTTGTCACTGGTCCGGTTCCAGCGGCTCTCAATATCCACATTGTTGCGGTTGGCATCTTCCAGGCGTTCGCGATCCCGTTTCAGGGTCATGTTTCTTCCCGTGGATTCGGTATTGAGATTGGAGGAGTAGTCGATGAAGGATGAAGTCTTTGCCGGAAGAAAACTCAAGCTATCCAGCTGCAGACGTTCCGGTGTCCGGCCCGGATCCACGGTGGTGGTTCCATCCGGGTTCAGAGTCCCGATCCAGCCTAAAACATAGGCCCCGTTATGGGGCATTGTCACATTATTGTCCCGATCCAGATCGAAATTGCCGTCACGTGTATAAAGGCGATCTTCATTGACTTCCACCATGAAATAACCATCCCCCTGAATCGCGAGATCCAGAGGTCGACCTGTTTCCTGCAGGATACCGTTGCGGGCATCGATATCGATCAAGATCTGACTCTGCCCGTAACCCAATTCGGAGGAGTTGATCTGGGACAGGGCTCCATTCGTTTCTACGGCATTTTGAAGCTGCTCCTGAAAAGACTCTATGGTTTTTGCTGTGGAGCGCTTGAAGCCAATTGTGGAGATATTGGAAATATTATTGCCATGTACATCCAGCTTGGTCTGAAAATTTTTGACGCTGTACGCCCCGGTATAAATAGCTCTTTCAAGGGCCATTCTGGTTCTCCCACGTTTGGTTTTCTCCATTCTGGTTATCGACACTTGTTGAGAACTTCCTTAGAAGTTGCAGATTTCAGTTCGCCTGGATGATAGAATTTATCGATGAAATTCCTGAAGTTTCTGGCCTTGTCCGGCCTCTGGATTGTACTACCACCGGGACTGGGGATTCTGAGGAAAAAGTATTTTCAAATTCTGATTGCTTCCGCTATCCTCTGTTCTGTTCTGGCGGTTTTTATCTGGCTGAATAAGGGTATGAACCAGCTTGAATATGCCTTGTATCTTTTTCAGTCCGAGCCGAGACTCCTGGCTGAATCCTCTGCGCTGAAGGGGCAGCTCCGAATGGAGGCTTTGCTTGTAGCCGCTTTCTTGTGGTGGGGGATGGGTTTAATCCGATGACAGTAAATTTCAAGAAAAGCCAAAAACTTTACGAACAGGCCAGAAGTGTCCTCGTCGGCGGTGTCAACAGTCCGGTACGCTCCTTTCGGGGAATGGATGTCCCGCCACCTTTTATGCATTCCGGCAAGGGTGTTTACCTGCAGGACGAGGATGGCAATCAGTGGCTGGATTATGTCCTGAGTTGGGGCCCCATGATTCTGGGGCATGGAGATGAAGCTGTCATCAAGGCTGTGCATGAGCAGGTTGAAAAGGCGCTTGGTTTTGGTGCTCCGACTGAGCTTGAGACCCTCCTTGCGCATCAGGTTCAGAAGTTTTACCCTCTGATGGAAAAGATTCGTTTCGTGTCTTCCGGTACGGAAAGCTGCATGAGTGCCATTCGTCTGGCCCGCGGAGCGACGGGCCGCGATTTGATTGTGAAAATGAATGGCTGTTATCACGGGCATGTGGACAGTCTTCTGGTAAAGGCAGGCTCAGGAGCCCTGACTCATGCATCTCCGGATTCGGCCGGAGTTCCCGGGGATATTGCGGCCACGACTCTGATTGCGGAATACAATGATCTGGAAAGTGTACGTCAGCAGTTTGCCAGCCACCCTCAGAAAATTGCTGCGGTGATTGTGGAGCCAGTTCCGGGGAATATGGGAGTGCTGCTTCCCCAGAAAGGCTGGCTTGAAGGTCTTCGGGCCCTATGTGATGAATTTGGTGCTCTTCTGGTTTTTGATGAAGTCATGAGCGGTTTTCGTGTAGCAAGAGGGGGCGCTGTTGAGCGTTTCGGAGTCAAGCCGGATCTGATCTGCCTGGGCAAGGTGATTGGTGGTGGTATGCCGGTGGCAGCCTATGGTGGTTCCC
>CAZDAM010000103.1:0-11631 GCA_964503595.1 uncultured bacterium | reverse complement strand
ACCTGGCCCGCCACTTTCTGGATCAGGTTCTTAAGGACCCGGATCAAAGCGGAGCTCTGCGGGAAAGCATCATCGGACATATGGCCTATGCAGAGGAATTCATCCGCACCCAGACATTGGAGCCAAGGGATTCCATCTACCTCAAAGGCAAGATGATTCACCTGAAGAAAGATTATGAAACCGTCTTTCATCAGGAGTTTGATCCTGATCAGCTCGATCCCAGGACCCGGTTTGAGCGCCTTCTGGAAAAAGCCCGCATCGCCCAGAAGAACTGGTACCGGATTCAGGGAGCCTGCTACAAAGTATCCGTAAAGACCGCCAACCTGAACGAAGCTCCCGGAAGGGACTGGAACTGGCAGAAGTTCTACTCCCAGCGGGGAAGGCCTCTTGAAGCCTTGAACCAGGCTCTGGATCTGGGCTGGCTGCTTCCCGGAATGGTCATTTATGTGAATACCCAGCCCGGCAAGGATCCTTCTTCCACTAAAATGGAGTACAAACCCCATTGGTTTACCTATCTGGGCAAGGATCAGAACAATGTCCCGCGCTTTGCCGACCAGTATTTTCTGCAGGCCAGTCTGAGCCGGATGATGCAGTTTTTACCCGGACGCAAAATCGATACCGTCTACGATCCTTACAAGCGATCCCATTGATCCTGTAGACTTGGGGTATGAGAAATCCAGTCCTCCTGATTCCGGCACTGATTCTGGTCCTGAGCCTGCTGTTTTTCCTGAGAAAGCCGGCGCTTGAAGAAATCCTGCAGGAAAACAGGGATGCTCTGGTCATGAATCTGAACCTGCCGGCCTCGGATGCTCAGGTTCAGGCTCTGGCAAAACTGATGAGTAGCCTGAGCCAGGCAGGCCTTTATGCAGAAGGTCAGTCTGTCACTCGGCCTTCCTCCTCCGTAGCCGCCCAGCTTTTCGGTACCTTGCAGGAATTTGAATCCCGACCTCTTCACGAAAGCTTCCGGCTGGGTGTGCACTATGGCCTCTCACTGAAAACCGAATTTCCCTATCTTCTGCTCAACAAGGCATCCGATCTTCTGACCACCTTGAGCCTCGAGTCATCCGCACCCCCAAAAGCAGCTGCCCAGGCCGCCCATGTTCTTCTGCATTTCTCCATTCTGGCCGAACATCAGTCTCCTGGCGTTCGGGGTCTGATCCAGGGGCAGGCTCTCACCAAGAAAGCCGTCATGCTCATGCACGAGGCCTATCTACGGGAAAAAATCGACGCACCGTCAGCCCGGTTTCTGAGTCAGGATCTGACAACCAGACTTCAGCTGGCCACTCCCCTTGCGGCTGTCCTGAAGGATGAAGCTCTGGAAGCCGCCTCCCTGCTTCTCAAGGCATGGGAAGAATATCCTTTCAGCATGTGGCGCATGTCTGATGGCCACTCCGGTCTCCTGGAAAGCCTTCAGGGCTTTCGTGAAGGCCGTCTCAACGAAGTGAAGCATCCGGTTCTTTCCGCAGCATTGCCGGATCTGGAAAAAGCCGAGGAAAGCCGAACTGAAATCTTCCTTCTTCTGGAACTGATGCAAAAAGAACTGGAATCCATGACCGAACCAAAGCGGCTCAAAACTGCTCTGCCCTGGGTGATACGATTCGACGGGGCCAAACCGGTATTCGGGTATCAGATGGAAGGAAAAGAAGCCGTTTTCATTCCCCGAACTGTGCCAGAGGTCGCGCTGTTGGCACAAACACCCCGATGATCTGCTGGTTGGAACGGGAATCCCGCAGGGGGCACATGCTCTCAATCGGGGCGCAATAGCTTGAACAGGCCTCCCTGGGACGTGTCACCATGGCAATATGACCCCGCCCATCTCCCTCGCAGCGCCCCCAGACCACAATCGAACCCACTGGTGCCTTCAGGGCTGTTTTCACGCCTTTGGCATGATCGGTATCCAGATGTTCGGGACGAAATCCCAGAACCGTCTGGTGATCCGCCCGGTTCCATTCTTCTGCAAAAAGCCGGGGATGATAGGGATAGCGGAAGAGAGCTTTTGCCGCCCCCCCCAGAAGTGGGCCAGCCAGGCCGTCTTCACTGCTCTTCAGGGTCTTGTGAATTGTCACGAGAATACAGCGGTAGGCATCCGGACGCAAACCACCGCCCCCGCAGGAGCCAAATTCTGTCTGCGAATCCATCAGATGACTGACGAGATCCATTCCGTAGCCCGTATCCGGAATCACGGGCAGGACAAAGGATTTGCGGCGCTGGCGAAGATCCGGAACCCCCTGAATCAGATTCACCCCGTCGGACTCATGCCGGCTCCTGCTGATAGCTTCTTCCAGATAATAAAGCTCCTGATCCAGTCGCAGAATGGCCGCCAGTCGATCCTTATCTTCCGGAAAGCCTTTTTCTTCCAGCATCAGAACATATTGTTTCGCCAGAAAATATCTTACCTTCAGACTCGGATCGGCACTGGAATTGACCACCTCAAGCAAGGCCTGAAGTCCCGTCATGGCAAAACCGTTGCGATTGGCTGACAAAGCCAGACGAATCGCCTTAGTTTCCCGATCGCTTTCTGAAAAAACCGGTTGAGGAAGAAACAGGAAAAACAGAAGCAGAAGCAGAAAGCAACGCATCAGGGGCGAATCAGCCTTTCAGCCGCAAACATGGCTTTCATAATAACCGGAGCACTGGAAGCTTCTCCCACCTTGAGCTGATCCATGATTTTAAAATGCTCCAGGCAGGTCGTGCACGATAAGACTTCCGTGCCACATTCGTTCTGCAGGAAGCTCAAGGCCTCAATGCTTTTCGGATCCCTGGTGGACAGAAAGACCGCTGAATTGACCAGAAGAATATAACCGGGAATGATTGGCATATCCTTGATCAGACCGACAAAGCCCTGCATCAGTGCGGCACCAAGCTCAGGTTCATCCTGGCCCAGGCGATGGCTGTTGATGTAAACCACCGTTTTGGAATCGGCTCTCATTTTTCCTCCAGAATGGCGTGTTCGGAATGGGTGATCGCAATTGAGGTCCGGGCCAGATGTACCTTCTGAATATGCCCTTCAAGCGCCAGAATATGGGCACAGGCATTGGGTACGTTCCCTTCCTCAAAACGAAGGGAAGCAATCCGGCAATGCCTCAGGGCCTTTTCCAGTTCGACTTCCAGTTCCTTCAGAGTCCGGGCATTTTTTTCCAGTGCATCACTCATCATTCCTCCGCTTTGTTTCAGATTCCAAACTGATTCAGCCGGGATTCCACCCCATGAGCCCAGGACCCACCGAAAATGGCTGTATGTACAAGATAAGGATAAATCAGGTAAAGCTCTACCCGTCGTTCAAAGAATCCATCCTCTATTTCTCTGTGATGGGAATAAACCTCAAAGAAGTGCTCCGAAAAGGTATGGAACATGGTAACAAAAGCCAGCTCCACTTCCGGATCCGAATAGGACAGGGCCGGATCAATGAAGGCTGCCACCGAGTCGGAAGCATTCAGAATATTGCCTCCCCAGACATCCCCATGAATCAGTCCGGGAGCATTGCCCCCGCCGATTTCTTTTCGTAAGGTCGCTTCCAGTTTCAGGATTCTGTCTGCATAGGACGGAGCCAGATTTCCCCGCTCAATGGCCAGATTTGTCATAGGAAGCAGGCGTCGGTTAAGGTAGAAATCCACCCAGTCCTCAAGCCATGTGTTTAGCTGGGGCAGACTTCCGATCAAAGTGTCAAACTCAAAACCGTAGCGGGTTTCCTGCAGGGAATGAAGCCGGAAAAGATGCTTGGCCGCATCTTCTTCAAATTCTTTGCGATCTCTTACCGGCTTCTGGGGTACATAATCCATCAGCAGAAGATCCGGAGCCGAGTGATGAACTACGGGGACAGGCAGAATCGTGTTTTCAGCCAGCCATTCCAGCATCTGCCCTTCCAGGTGAAGTTCGCCGTTCAATGGCTGCTTCAGCACCAGATCCCGCCCGTCTTCCAGAAGAATCCGGGAAACTCTGGCAACCGCACTACCCCCAAGAGCCCCTGCCGAAACAACCCTGCTTCCCATGATTTCTCTAAGGCGTTGATTCAGTAACATGACTTCATCATACCCTTTTTGCCCGGCGAAACGTCAGATTCACCCGACAGGCCCCCAAGTCTGGATGGATTCCGTCCCCAATCTTTTCCACTCCATGAAAAAGACAGCGGGCCACCCCTCCAAAGACAATCACATCACCGTGCTGAACCCAGACCTTTCTTACTGAATCCAAACGTTTTTGCCCTCCCACCAGAAAATGAGTCGGCAGACCCAAAGAAACAGAAACAATCGGATGGGAAAAATCCTCTTCGTTAATGTCCTGATGAAGACTCATGCCAATTCCAGGATCATAAACATTGATCAGGCAGCCATCGGGCTCAAAGGGAAAAAAGCCGCATTCCAAGGCAGCTTTCTGGGCCAAATCACAAAAAACTCCGGGCATCTCTGGCCACTTTCGGCCTGTCTGAGGATCACATTCCACATACCGATAACCCTTCCGATCCGTATGCCAGACCCAGGTTCCGCAACCACTCATCCTCGCCCCCATGGACCGGCCCCCCGGTGTGAGACGCACAGATGGAGGAGCTTTTGCCAGAATGTCCTGAAGGCTGGCAAGAAGCTCTTTTTGCCTCTTCAGGGCAAATCCCGGCAGAAGGATCATGCCTTCTCTCACCTGAGTCGGATGAGGCAAACCTAGACGTAGCTGCATAAAAAAGAAACAAACGCTCCCTGCTATGGATTTTACTCCCAACTCCATTCGTGCACCAGAGTGTGATGCCTGGAACAAAGCATCATCAGATTTTCCACCGTGTTCTTTCCGTATTTTGAGACCGGAATTCTGTGATGAATATGCAAAAACCGGTTTTCTTTTCTGGCCTGTGACCGAAGCTTCGAGCGCGGGTTTCGCAGCACGGTCCTGAGGACAGTAGCTGATCCGAAGATACCCCTCAGCTGACGCGAAGTGTCTTTCCTGAATATTTTTCATGTTGCGAGATTTCTTTACCTATGTGTCGAAATCGTTGCAAATAAAGTATTCTGACTGAAACTTACAATGATTTAAGACTAAGGATTCGATCTGATGAAGCTCTTGCGACCCGCAGTTTTTGGTATGACTCTTTCTCTTCTGACCAACGCTGCTTTTGCGGCAGGTTTACAGGAAAACCTGGAACGCCTTATGAAGGAAAGTCCCAGAACCCGCTCTTCTCAGGCCGAGCTTGACGCAAACCACCATCGCAAGCAGGAAAGAAACAGTCGCCTCAGAGCTCCCAATTTCACTCTGGATACCAACTATGGACCCCAGACCACAGAATCTTTCGGCCAGAACCCTGTGCGTGAAGATAACGCTCGTGGGTTCAATGCCCGCCTTTCCCAACTTTTGATTGATTTTGGCCACTCTTCTGAAGCCCTGAATGAATCCGAAAATATCAAGGAACAATCCCGCCAGGCCCTTTATGCCGCCAAGCAGGGGCTTCTGCTGGAGGCACTGACTGCCTATCTGAGCGTTCAAAGGGCTGATGAAGTCCTGAAAAGCGCCCGCAAGGCCGAGGACAATATCAAGGAGCAGGCCCGCCTGGAAAACGCCATGATTGAAGCGGGCAAAGGCTACCGCTCCGATGTTCTCCATGCCAAGGCCCAGCTTGCCTCCGCCGAAGCCCGCCGGGTTCGTGCCGAAGGGGCCCTGGAAGTAGCCAAGGCACGGGTTAAGGCCGTTTTTGGCGTCGTCTACGACGAAGTTCGCTTCCATCAGAACATCAATCTGAAATCCCTGCTCATGCCAAAAAATCTGAATAACGCGTTGGAAGTCGCCCAGGAATCCAACTATCAGCTCAAAATTGGCAATGCCCGTTCGACCGCCCTTCAGCACCGCCTGAAATCTGTCAAACTGGAAGAAAATGCCCCCAAGGTCGAAGCTGTAGCCCAGATTGAAAGAAACTGGGATGCCGACGGGGTTCTGCGCCGCAAGCGTGATGATCGCTTCATGCTGAAAATCACCTGGGACAACAACCTGGGAAATGCGGAAACCCATCGTATTGCATCTGTCCGCAAGGATCTGGAAGCGAGCGAGCAAAGAGAACTCGAAACCTCCCAGCTGGTTGAAGAACAGGTAAGGATTGCCTGGAGGAATCTGGAAACAGCCCGTCTGAACCAGACGACCATTGCCAATCAGGTGGAACTCGCCCGCCAGTTTCTGGACGCTGCCCGTAAGGAGCGCCGCTCCGGTCGCCGGTCTCTTCTGGATGTCCTTTCCGCAGAAACCCGCCTTACCGATGCGGAAGCAGATCTAGCGGCCACCGAGTTTGATCTGAAAATCGCCGCCTTCACTCTGCTTCAGGCTATCGGACTTCTGAATGAAGAATCCATCGTCTATCAAAATACAGTTCGCCTCTAATTCCAGTCCCAATCAGGAGCCAGGCCATGGAAGAAAATCAGGTTGAAACCACTCAGTCCAACGAAGTTCTGGAACAAGCTGTCAGCGAAGTTGCCGGAGGGAATCAGGTTGTCGCCAATCTGGCGAAAAAAGCCCTGAAGGGAGATGTTCAGGATCTGTCCCCTGAAGAAGCCCAGCAGGTCCAGGCCGTGCTTGAAGCCGTCAAAGCCCTGGTCTCAACCCAACCAGAAGCAGCCCAGATGCTTGAATCGGTCCAGTCTTCCCTAAGACCGGTCATTCAGGCTGGACTTTCTTCCACGAATCAGACTGACGTTTCCGCCGATGCCACTCAGGGACTCGGTACCGGGACAAATCAGACAACTTCAACTGAAACCTCCGGCGACTCAGAAGACAGCGGGAATTCTGAAGCCCCTGCAAACCAGGTTTTTTCTGCTCCTGAACCTGCTGCATCTGCCCAGGAAAGTGGTTTTTCGGTTGTTTCCAGCTCCTCGGCAGAAATTGCTGGCCGATCGGTCAGCTCAAGTCTTGGTGCCCAGGTAGAAGTTGCCAATGCCGGATTCCTGGCCCCCTTTGTCGAACAGCAGGTCAAGCCTGATGGACAACTCGGTGGCAGCGTACAGGTCAGCGGCCAGGTCGGGGATCTGGCAGATCTTTCCGGAAAGCTGGCCGCAGGAAGTGTTGGTGGCGGGGACGTTTCCCAGCTTCTGGATACCATTACGGCTCAGGATGAACCCCAGGCACCGGAAGCTCCGGTAGAGCCCCCTCCTCCTCCGATTGGCAGGGTGTCCATCAAAACGGAGGAATCTTCCAAATCCATTCTGGAGTCCGCCCAGGGAGAAACCAGGACCCTGACCTTCATCCTTACCCGCACGGATGCGACTTCACTGGCATCCGTGAACTGGAAGGCCGAAGGCATTTCTCTGGATACTCTGGCTCCCGGCGAAAAACTGGAGGGGATCGCCCGGTTCCTTCCCGGACAGTCCACCACCAAAGTAGAACTCGTCGTCAAAGGCGACAATATCCAGGAAGCAACCCAGAAAGTCACCGTCAAATTGGGAGCCACTCAGGGTCTGCTTGAATTGGGCGGTGGTGCCCTTGAAGCGGAAGCCACAATCCGAAACGATGACAGTGTTTTTTCCGTGACCAAAGTCAGCGCCCCTGCCCTTGAGGGGGCTCAGGGAGAAAACCCTCCCCTGACCTATCGTATCGATCGTACCGACGCAACAGTCGCAACCACCATCGACTGGACTCTAAGCGGCCTCAATCCCCAGGACTTTCCCGGAGGAACTCTTCCCAAAGGCACCGTTACCTTTGCTGCCGGACAATCCAGTGCAACCGTCACCATCCCCACACTTGGGGACAATATTCAAGAAGATGGCCGTACCGCAGTTTTCAAACTGACAGGCTCCGGCCCCAACTCTGTCATTCATGCTACCCAGCATACGATCGAGCAGAATATCGGCAATGATGACAGCATCTTCTCTGTTGCTGCTTTGGCAACAACCCAGCGGGAAGGCGCTCAGGGCGAAAGTCCGGATCTTACCTATACCATCACCCGAACCGATGCCACAGTCGCAACCACCATCAACTGGAGTCTTGAGGGCCTGGATCCTGCCGATTTTGCAGGTGGGGTCCTGCCAACAGGGACGATTACCTTTGAGAAAGGTCAGCTGGAAGCCACACTGACCCTTAAAACCAAAGGCGACAATCTGGAAGAAGCTGGCCGCACTGCGACTCTCAGACTGACCGGTGCAGGCCCGAATGCCACCATCAATCCCGATGCCCAGACTGCCAGTACCCAGATTACCAATGACGACGGGACTTTTTCGATCACGGCTGCCAAAGCCAGCCAGCTTGAAGGAGCTCAAGGAGAAAACCCTGATCTGGTTTACACCATCAAGCGTACCGATGCCACGATGCCCACCTTTATCAAATGGGCTCTGGAAGGTCTTCAGGCAAGCGATTTTGAGGGTGGGGTCCTGCCTTCAGGAACCATCGAATTTGCCCAGGGGCAAACTGAGGCCACCATCACCCTGAAACCCAAAGGGGACAATATTCAGGAGGGCAGTCCCGTTGCAACTGTGCGCCTGACAGAAGTCGGACAGCACGCAACCATTGATCCCAATGCTCAAAGTGCCAGCACCACCATTCAGAATGACGACGGTATTTTTTCCGTTGTGGCCGCCAAAGCCTCCCAGCTCGAAGGAGCCGTCGGGGAATCCCCAATCCTGACCTATACCATCAAACGCACCGATGCCACAGTGGCAAGCTCGGTCAAATGGGCTCTTGAGGGTCTGGACCCTGCCGATTTTGCAGGTGGAGTCCTGCCAGGCGGCGAAGTCCAGTTTGCCCAGGGACAGACCGAATCGATCATTCAGCTCACCTTAAAGGGCGACAATACAGTTGAAGCCACCCGGACCGCCACCATCAGACTGAGCGATTCCGGCCCCAACGCCACCATTTCAACGACAGAAGGTACGGCCCAGACCATCATTCAGGATGATGACAGCGTGATTTCGATTCAGGCTGTCAGGACTGAGCAGCCTGAAGGCCAGCCAGGACAGAACCGGGTTCTTGAATACACCGTAACCCGGACCGATACAACCGTAGCCACTACTGTCGAGTGGAAGCTGGAAGGCCTGAAGCCTGCCGATTTCGGGGGCACTCTACCCTCCGGACAGATCCAGTTTGCCCAGGGACAGAATACAGCAACCATCACCATCCCAACCAAGGTGGATTACGATATTGAGGCGGATGAAACCGCAACCCTCAAACTGACTGCTCATGGTAGCAATACCACAATCAATGCGGAAAAAGCCCAGGCCCAGACTCTGGTCAGAACCGATGATATCGGCTTCACCATTCAGGCTGTTCAGGGAACCACCCAGGAAGGCGCCGAAGGACAGTTTCAGAAAGTCACCTTCAAAATTACCAGAGATGGAAATCTGGGAGTTGCTTCGTCGGTTCAGTACGAAGTCGCATCCTTGGGCAGCAGCATTTCCGGAGACAGCTTCAAAGGTGGAAATCTGCCTACCGGGACAGTCAATTTTGCCGCTAACGAAACCGAGAAGACCATTGAACTGGAAATCGCCGGGAATGACCGTGTCATTGGAAGCCGCGATTTTCAGGTTCTTTTGAAAAACCCGTCAGAAGGAAACAGAATCCTGATTGGATCGGCCAAAGGCCAGATCCTGGATGACGACGCCCAGGTTTCTGTAACTGCCATTACCCCGGAGATTCCGGAAGGAAATGACGGAACTTCTACCGCGACCTTCAAAATCACCCGCAGTGGAAATCTGGATGCGGCCCAGACCTTGAACTGGATCCTTTCCCCCAAGGGTGAACTGCCCATTCAATCTTCCGACTTTTCCCTGCAAAGCGGTACCAATGGACAGATTTCCTTTGCAGCTCACCAGTCTGAAATCACCATTCAGATCCCGATCAAAAGCAATAACTCATCCGAGGCTGACAAGCTCTTCACCCTGGATCTTCAGGATACAGCCGGCAATAACCTGGAACTTGGCCAGGCTAAAGCCCAGGTAAAAATCATTGGGGATGATGCTTCCTTGAGCATCAAGGCATCCAGCACGGGTCTTCTGGAAGGCAGTGCTGCCGGATCCGAAGCCACCCATGAATTCATCATCGAACGGGGCCAGAACCTTAGTGGTACGATTCAGGTTCACTGGCAGGTCAAAGGTGCAGCCACAGATGGAGCCGATGCCGCCGACTTCGGGGGAACCCTACCCTCCGGAACCGTGACATTCGGCCCGAATGAAGCCCAGAAGACCATTTCCTTCAAACCTTCTGCCGATCAGCAGGTCGAGGTTGACGAAGGATTTTATGTCGAAATTTCCACCACCAGTTCGGGAGTGGAGATCCTTCAGGCCCGGGCAGATGGAACCATCTATTCCGATGAAGCCTCTTTGGAACTCAGCCAGAGCCAGTATTCCATCATCGAAGGAGATAACGGAGAAATCATTCTGAGTGCTACTGTTCAGAGGAGGGGCTTCGTTCTTCAGGAAGGCTCCTTCCAATGGAAGCTGACTCCGACAGGGGACAATCCGGTAGCCACCGATGATTTCATCGCCAGCCAGGACGGCCTCGGATCCAACGGAGGCTATCCCAGCGGCACCGTTCAGATGCCCATTGGAACATCGACGGCCAATATCCAGATCAAGATTTCTCCCGATGCCATCAAGGAACTGAACGAAACCTTCAAACTGGAAATTCTCAATCCATCCTCCGGCCATCTCCTGGGTCAGCAGACAACTGCCAATGGAACAATCTCCAATGATGATGCCACCTTTGCTCTCACTGGACCCTCTGAAACCCAGGAAGGCCAGACCGGCCAGAATCAGAACATTACATTTACCGTAACCCGCACCGGGGACTTAAGCAGTGCCGATTCAGTCCAGTGGAAAGTTGTTTTCCCCAATGGCGGAGCAGCTGCTTCCGACTTTCACGGTGCCACTTCCGGAACTCTGGATTTTGCCGCCAACGAAGGCACCAAAACGATTCAGCTCACCAGCCTCGCCGATGATGTCCTGGAAAGCAACGAAGCCTTTGAAGTCGAAATCTTCAATCCTTCCACCGGTACCACTCTTCAAAGTAATGCCAGCAAAGTTCAGTCCACTCTGAAGAATGATGACATCAAAGTTCATCTGGAAGCTCTGGTTTCTTCCGTTGCCGAAGGCAATGACTACAACGGAATTCTGCGCTTCAAGGCTGTTCGCGAAGGTGATCTGAGCAAGGCTGCCACCATGGGCTGGAGCATTGCCGGTCAGGGCGCCCAGGGCACTTCCACCAATGACTTTGTCCAGTCCACCGGAAATGTCACCTTTGCAGCTGGCTCCAGTGAGGCCATCATTGAAGTTCAGGTGAAAGCGGATAACGAATACGATACGGACAACAACGGCCAGACCGAGAATTTCACCTTTTCCCTGAATACTCCCGCTTCGGGAAGCGGGCAGACCCTGGGAACCGTTTCTTCGATTCAGGGAAGTATTCTCAATGACGATCAACTCATCACCTTCCAGACCATTGATTCCGCCCAGGAAGGCAATGGAAATGCCAGTAATACCGTCACATATCATCTTGTCCGCACTGGAAAAGTCGATCAGGCTCTGACCCTCAACTATGTAGTGGACAGCTCTTCCACAGTTTCCGCTGCCGAGTTCGCCGGGGGGCAGTATCCAGGCGGGACGGTAACATTTGCTGCCGGACAGACAACAGCAACCATCCAGATTCAGAGCAATGGGGACACCGCAGCAGAAGGAAACGAGA
>CAZDAM010000102.1:0-11682 GCA_964503595.1 uncultured bacterium | reverse complement strand
CGGGGTCTGACTCCGGTAACGGCAGCAAAATCCCGCTCATCCATGGCATTGAAGGAAAATTTCAGGGAGTCCAGACCAGCATCCATCACCGCTTTCACGGCTTCCGGAGTCGCCCGGCGCCCGTTGGTCGTCAAAAAGACATAGGGAAATCCGGCTTCTTCCTTGGCAAACCGGACAGCTTCTTCAAGACGAGGGTAAAGAAAGGATTCCCCAAGATAGAACAGGCCGATTTCTTCAACCCCGGCTTCTCGCATTTCCAGAAGAACCCGACAGTAGAAATCCCAATCAATATCGCCTTTTCCTCGGAGACGATCCTTGGTGGCACAAAAAAAACACTGAAAATCACAACGGGCTGTAAGCTCAATCTTCACCGACTGGGGAGCTGGTGGATCCATTCGTTTCCAGGGCTCCTTCAGAGCCGTAATATTATCAATTCTCTGAGTGATCATTTTTATCTCCTTAAACCTGGCAATGCTCGCCGGTGCAGTAGCGCTCCGGCTGACTGACTTCCTGAGACAGACGGCTCCAGTCAAGACGTCCAAGTGAGGCCACCCGTTTCTCCCAGTCTTCTTCTGAAATGGCCTCAATCGGCATCTGAGGCCAGATTTGGGTTTCAGAAACCGGTAAGAAACTGACTGATTTGAGCTGAGGGTGGAAATGGCGCATCAGACTTTCCAGATCTCTTCCTTCCTTCTTCAAATCAAAGGTAATCGTGGCACTGACCATATTGTCCGAATACTCCCTTTGCAGCATGGCCAGAAGAGAAAGCTGCTCAAAGGCCGAAACCTCGTTCTGAACCACGGGTGAAGCAGCAGCTACCGGAAATTCAAAGACCAGAGTATTGGAATCCGTAACATCCGTCTCATAGGGAATTCCTCCCTGCACCAATACTTCCGCCACCGGAGATTCCGAGGCCACCCGCATGCGTCGAATCGCATGGCGGGCCACCGGCCAGTGCATGCCCGGACTGACTCCGGCCAGAAGGGAAATCGTCCCGGAAGGTTTGATCGTTGTGATGCGAATCGGCTTGGGCACCCCGCTGGCCATAGCCAGAGCCTCAGAGCAGGCATCGACTTCCTGATAGGCCAGATTCAAAAGCTTTTTGACCCTGGGATAGCCTTCCTTATAAATCCAGTCGGCAATCCCCGAAAGCGAAACCCCTATGCGCCGGTTCTTGGCGATAATGGCATTGGTTCCTTCAGAATGGGTTGGCAGCAGAGAAACCGTCTGGGCATGGAATGTTGCCGCCTGAATGGCCTTTTTCAGCTGATATTCATTTTTGCAGCGGGTCGGAAACACTTCTGCCAGATTGCAAAGCTCCATGCTCTCCAGAGGAATCTCCGCACAAGGGTTACAAAGGCTTGCCGTATCCGGTCTCAAATCCCCCATGCGGGCATTCTCCCGGACATGGGAGACAAAGAAAAAGCCGGGTTCTCCATTCAGGCGGATATTTTCAAAGGCATCCGCCAGTTTTTCTTCCGGCCAGCCTTCTTCAATTCTCACCGTATTGTTGGAAAGCCAAGCAATATCCTGCCTCTCCGGCATCTGCTCCGGATTCTTCAGCCTCAGGAAATCCTCATCTCCTGGGCAACCCAAAGCCAGCTGGGCGGATCGTCTGACATTTCCTGCAACCACACAGCGGGCAACCGCATTGAAGGAATCTGCCGCCAGACGGGTCAGGGATATTCTGCCCGTAGCGGCTTCCCGAAAGATTGTCCCCAGCCTCTGGTGCAGCTCCTTGAGCGGTTCCGGCCCGGACGCCGTACCTCCAAATCCCCGAATCGGCTCTCCCTTGAGGCGCAGAAGGGAATAATCAAAAACCGGCTCTGGTTCGCCTACCATATGAGCATGCACCAGAACCCGGATCGAATCCACCCACCCCTCCCGGCTATCCTCAATCACAATCGGCTCAGTGGGTCGATCCAAAGCCCCTTTGGGCCGGGTTTTCATGAAGGTGTCAAACCCAACCCCGACCCCAAGCATGAGCATATCCATGGCCCAGGGCAGGGATTCTTCCAGGGGTTCAGCATGAACAGCGGCACAGTTGCAAAGAGCTGCTGCCCCGTGACGGCTGACATGCTCTGTTCCCAGAGCCCAAAGCCCCCTTCCGGGAGGAAGCCAGCGCAGGTGATGCATCATCAGGGCCATTTCCGCCGCCCAATTCTGCATCTTCTCTTCCTGCCAGGGAAGCCTCTGGTAGCGATAGTGGGTTTTCCGGATCCGAAAAAGCCCCTCTATCACCCGAACCACCAGCTCTCCCCAGGTCTCGGGACGCCCCTGTTCCGTCAAGCGGGCATAAGTCCGGTGAAAGACGGCCTCACTGAACCGCCCGAAACCAAACGGAGCCGGCTGACTCAAAACCTCTTTGCGTACAGCTTCAGGAAGGCGAAAGCCAGCATCTTCATCAAGAAAACTAAGACTCACAGGTGGTCTCCTTCCAAATCCTTGAGCTTTTCCACCATGGGAAGAACATCTGCCCCCAGACCATTAAGGGAAAAAACCGGAGTGCCTTTGGCATCCAGAAGCGTGATTTTGTTGGCATGACCATAAGAGCCGTCTATCTGTTTTTTGAAGGGAAGATTGAGTAAAGCTCCCATCAAACGGGCGGAAGATGCATTTTCAGGAGTTGCCAGAGTCCAGCGGGAGGACAGAAGCCGGTTTCTCAAAGCAAACTTCTTTAAGGCCTCCGAAGAATCGTTTTCCGGATCCATACTGATCAACACCAGTCTGAAATCTTTCATTCCTGCCTTCAGGGCCTCATCTTCCAGGCGACGCATATCAGAAGCAAGGCGGGGGCAGGCATAAGCACAGCTTGTAAAAAACATGGAAATAGCTACTGGCTTTCCAGCCAGATCCTTCAGATCAAAAGCTTCCTGACTTTGATCTACAAGGCGTAAATCCCCCCAGTAAAGGGAATCCTCCGGAAGAGCTTCGGAAGTCTCGGCTTCCTCGGCACAGCAGGGAGGCAGATCTTCAGCCTGGGTGTTGAAAGCAAATATCAGGGCGAAAAAAACAAGCAAAGTTTTCATGGTTTACTCCATTTGAGAAGGAATTTCGCGGACACAGCGAAATCCAAGATTGGGCAGGGTGTAGGCCGCTTTTAAACTGGAACGCAGGCCATAACGCATGAAGGCTGCGTAGTTGGATGCATCCACACTCCGATCCGCTGCGGCTCCACAAAAAAGGCCGCGCTCAAGTCCCGCATCCTGCCGGGATTCTCCTGTTACCAGAAAGGACTGAAAATCAAGCACCCATTCCCAGATCAGTCCATGCAGATCCCAGATTTCATAGAGATTCGCAAAGGTGGACTGAACCTGTGGGTGGGTCTTGGGAGTCGGCCTGGAATACCAGTTCAGGATTCTCTCCAGAAACTCGGGATCGGTGGTGGCATCACGGCGATCCTCAGATGCCATCCCGGCAATTTCCCACTGGGCTATTGTCGGCAGTTCCAGTTCAAGAGACTGGCAATAGGCACGGGCTGCATACCAGGAAACACCTGTTACCGGAGCCTTCAGATCCTGATTGGGATTCAGGGAATCCTGCCAGCTCTGCAAATAGCGATCATCTGCAAAAATCCTCGGAACATCGCCCTTCTGCCACTTTTTCTCCTCTTTCACAAACTCCAGGAATTCCCCGACAGTCACCGGCAGGCATTGCATCTCAAAGGCCAAAACCCTGACGGGAGGCTCATCCCGATCCGCAATCAGGGGTTTGAACTCCCCTCCCGGAACCCGGCACAGCTCACTGGAAACACCTGAAAAAGTCAGAATCAGTAACAGAAGGGCTTTCATCACAGACCTCCGGATCAATGTCCGTATTTCACATTGCGGACTTCATCCACACTGACCATATCCCTGGCCTCATTGCCAAAGCTCTTGCGCACATAGGAAAGAACAGCCGCTACATCTTCATCACTCAAATCAAGAACCGGCATGATGGAGTTGTATTTTGTGCCATTCACTGTGATTTCTCCGGAAAGCCCCTTAACCACAGCGCTGATGCTGCGTTCTTTATCCTTCATCAACCAGTCTGATTTGGCCAGAGGGGGAAAGACTCCGGGAATTCCCTTGCCACCAGCCTGATGACAGGCCAGACAAACGGAGGAGTAAACTTCCTTGCCTCTCTCCATCAGCTCAGCAGGAGAAAGCTCTGGACGGGCGGCAACAGCCACCTGAGGCATATCCTGAAGCGTTCCGCCTTCCGGGTGATAAACCGTATCCGAGACTTTACCCGAATAGATCTCCCGGTCTTCCTTCCCTTCAATCTTGAGCATGCCCAAAGCTCCTTTATTGAAAGCTCTGGTGATGGAGTGATCGACCAGAACCAGGGTTCCGGGAAACTCGGCCCTGAAGGTCACCATGGCAGCCCCACCCGCAGGAATCAGGGTTGTCTGGACATTTCTCTGATTGATGGTGCTACCACCCTCGCCGTAGACTTCATCAAAGATCTCGCCAATCACATGAAAGGAAGACACCAGATTGGGGCCGCCATTTCCCATAAAGAGGCGAATCTTTTCTCCCTTGTTGGCCATAAGGGCCCGATCTCCGGTCAAGGCTCCCACCGAGCCGTTGAAAACCACATAATCCGGCCTTTCATCCACAGCCTTCTCCATCGAGAAGGGCTGAAGTCCCGGCTCTCCATTACGCCCCTTGGTGTAAAACTCGGACTGGACCACATAAAACTCGCGATCCACCTTGGGAAGCCCCTCTTTGGGTTCAACCAGAATCAGGCCATACATCCCGTTGGCAATATGCATCCCTACCGGAGCCGTGGCACAGTGATAGATATAAAGCCCCGGATTCAGCACTTTGAAACCAAAGCGGGAAGTATGCCCCGGAGCCGTCAGCGAAGCCGCAGCTCCACCCCCGGGGCCGGTCACGGCATGCAGATCGATATTGTGGGGCATCTTGCTTGTCGGATGGTTATGGAGTTTGAAATCCACCATATCCCCTTCCCTGACCCGGATCATGGGTCCGGGAACGGTACCCCCAAAAGTCCAGTAGGTGTATTCCACCCCATCTGCCATCCGGCCCACTTTTTCCACCGTTTCCAGTTCCACCTGCACTCTGGCAGCATAATCTCTGGTAATGGGAGGAGGTACATTGGGAGCATGGGTCAGCTGAGCCACTTCCTCGCGCTCATAATCCCGAACCGCCCAGGTGTTCTGCCAGATCATTCCAAGCCCCAGAACCAGGGCCATTGCTTTTCGAGTCTGCATTGCAGCTCCTTTTCTGTTGCTCACGAGGAACCCTTGGCCTCTTTTTCAAGCTCAAGCTCAAGCGCCCTTGCCCGTGGAAAGAGAATGTTGTTTTCCTTGTGAATATGTGAGCGGACATTGAGGACGATCTCCTGCAATCTCCGCGGAATATGCTTGTTCTGAGCCAGAGGATCCGAGATCCAGGCCCGTACCAGATCGTGAAGCTTCTGAAGGATTCCTTCCGTCGCCTGATGATCCGCCTCCATCACGGCAATCGGCCCGAAGACGGAGCCGGGGCAGCTTGAAAGATCCCGGGGAAGACTGCGGGTCATTTCCATGAACCGGATCAGGGGAAAGAGAATTCTTTCCTCCTTGGCCATATGAAACTCCAGATCTTCCCGAAGCTCGGTAAAGAGCTTCCGGGACTCAAGAAGCCAGGAGTCCTGTTCCTCAGAAGCCAAATCCCCGATAAGCCTTTCCAGAGCCGGAAAATTCCGGTACAGCCAGTCATGATGGGACTTGAGAATATGGACACTCCAGTCTTCCAGATTCCCCTCATACGGATAACCTTCTTCAACCGTCCGGTCACTGTCCGAACAAAGTACTTCCCGAATTTCTGAGGCTTTCAGGCTTGTTTGTTCGCAAGCTTGCTCCAAAGTCTGTTCGGGCCGGGACCAGAAATTCAGATCCCGGCTGCTTAAGGCATCCTGAAGTTCCGGATAGGTTGTGACCAGCTCCAGAAGGGTCCAGTCAGATGGCAGGTTACGCACGGGTAAACCTCCCGGAAACCTCGGATTGAAGATCCTTCTCTTCTCCTGACACTTCACGCAATCTTAGGAGCGTTCCCAGGAGGCTGCAGTTCAGGCGGACAATCCCCCAGAGGAAAATGGCATCCGGCAGAACCCGGAACCACAGGAATTCCCTGACCGGTGAGGAGGAATAGAAGAGACGGGAGCGGGCAAATTCATAACCATGCTCCACCACTGCTCCAAGCTGCATGGCTCCCACAGGAACAATCACCAGAATCACCATCATGGCAAGACCAACATTCAGCCAGACAATGGCCTGGGAATTGGGCTTCCACATGGTTTCCTCAAGATTCAGAACTCCGCGCTGGGCAAAGAGCATCATGGCAATACTCAGAAATCCATAGACCCCCATCAGGGCTCCGTGTCCATGAGCCGCGGTCAGCCAGGTTCCCATCTCATAGAAGGATACGACCGGCTGATTGATCAGAAAGCCCAGAACCCCGGCCCCAAAGAGATTCCAGATAGCCACTGAAATCAGACACCAGAATACGGCTTTGTAGGCAAAGTCCTTTTCCTGCTCCTGAAGCTGACGGTACTGATCCCAGGCCTCCACGCAGAGGAGACATAAAGGTACAACCTCAAGGGCCGAGAAACAGGCAGCAAGACCAATCATCCAGGCAGGTGAACCGGTGAAATAGAGGTGATGTCCGGTACCGATGATACCGGCACCCATCAGAATCGCCATCTGGAATTGAACCGCGCGGGCCGTACTCGCGGCCTTGAGGAGCCCCATGGCCACAAACAATGTTCCCATTGTCACGACTGCGAACACTTCAAAGGTGCCTTCCACCCACAGATGGATCACCCACCAGCGCCAGTATTCGGCAATCGAGACATGAGAACGGGCATTGAACAGTAATGCGGTTCCATAGACGAGCCCCATACCGACCGAAGCATAGGCGAACAAATGAACCAGCCCCATCCGATCCGCTTCTGCCTTCAGGCGTGGCCAGATACCTCGAAGAACAATAAAGGCCCAGAACAATAAACCACCGAACAGTAGAACTCTCCAGCCATAGCCAAGTTCCATGTACTCCCAGCCATCTGAACCAAGAAGATGTCCGGCTGGCATCAGGCCCCAGACAGTCAGACAGGAGCCGATCATGGAACCTACGGCCACGGCAACCACTGCCGCAAACAGTGCATCTACCAGAGCTCCCTGATTTTTGGGTTCCCTGCCACCAATGATTGGGGCAAGGTAAAGCCCCATACCCAGAAAGGAGAGGGCAATCCAGAAGATGGCCAATTGAAGATGAAGCCCTCTGACCAGATTGAAGGGAAGCCACTCGGTCAGATTCAACCCGTAGAAACCTTCCGGTTCGACATAGGCATGGGCCATATATCCGCCGAGCAGAGCCTGGATCAGAAACAGAAGTCCAGCCAGTACAAAATATTTAAAGGACTTTCGCTGGGATGAAGTCGGAGCGAGTCTTTCAAGCCTTAAAGCAGGCTCATGGGTTTCCTCTCCGTAGAATTTACCCCGGAAATAAAGCAGGGTGATGACAGCCACCCCTAAAACCAGCACAGCGACAGAAATAGCACTCCAGAGGACAGAATCCGCCGACGGGAGATTCCCTCCTTCAGGAAAATAAGGCCAGTTATTGGTATAGGAGTAATTCTGCCCCGGCCGATGTGCTGTGCTTAACCAGGCCGTCCAGAAAAAATAGGCGGCCATATCATTCAGCCGGGCATCCTCTACTTTGAGATGGACCCCATCACTCACAAAGCTGGTCTTGGACTCAAGCTTCAGCCAGTCACGGTACTCCGAAAAAGCCCGGGTCTGAGCCGGACTTAGAACCAGATTCCGGGAATCCGGATCATATCGGTTGCCGGAAAACTCCTTTTCTCCCTCTGCCGGGGTAAGGCCCTGGGCGACATAAGATTCATGAATCCGGTTCAGAGCCGAAACCGTAAAATCCGGGCCGAAGTAGGAACCATGCCCAAGAATCGTTCCGTAATCCTGTAACTGATGATTCAAAGCCGCCTGCTGGCCATCCAGAATCGATTTTTCAGTAGCCAGGATCTCTCCCGAAGATGAGAGGATTTCCCTGGGAATAGGGGGCTTGTGCTCAAAAATCCCCAGTCCCATGATCAGAAGGACGGTGAAAGAACCCACCAGGATCAGGGTGAGCCATGATTTTATGGACTTAAACATGCTGTTCTCCTCATGCAGGGGGTTCAAGGCCCCGTGATATACACAAGAAGAATTGGCAAAGGTCATGCCAAAATAGAAAACCCCGTATTCAGAGGATTTCGGCCCTGTCTTATTGACAAGATATTGTCTTTATGACATAGAATATTGTCCTTATGACAATATCACAGCATTCCTGGTCCGCCCTTTTACAGATTTCCCTAAGCCTCGGACAGAACCTCAAACCGGAAGTCGTGTTTCGCCGGATTCTGGATGGACTGAGTGTGCTGATTCCCAATGACGTCAGTACCATCCTTCTGAAAGAGGGAGATTTCCTGAAAGTGGCTGCTCAAAGGGGTTTTAAGCAAAGCCTCAGGGACATGGAGCTGAATTTTGAAATCGAACGCCATCCCCGTCTGAGAAGAGCCCTGGAGTCTTCTGGGACTTTGCGCTTCCTAAACCCCGACGAGCCGGATCCCTTTGATGATCTTGTCGAAGGAGCCGAAGTCCTGACCGGTAAAATGCATTCCTGCATGGCCGCCCCTCTGCTTTTGAACTCAAAACCCATCGGGCTGATTACAGTCGATCATCTGGAAGAAGAGCAGTTTGCTGAGGAACAGGAAAATCTGCTGTTTTTTCTGGGCTCCTTTGCCGCTCTTTCGATTCATCATGCCCAGTTGATCGAAGCTTTGGAAAAACGTCGGCAGAATCTGGAAACTCTCAATCAGAACCTGTTTGAAAATCTGGGTCAGGCTCACCAGACCGAACTGATCGGTTCCAGCCGCCAGATGCGGGAAATCCGCCGCCAGATCGCAGTCCTGGGGCCAAGTCCTGCCAATGTCCTGATTCTTGGGCCTACCGGCTCCGGGAAGGAGCTGGCAGCCCGGGCCCTGCATGCTGGCTCCCCCCGCTCGAAGCAGCCCATGATTTATGTTAACTGTGCCGCCATTCCCCCATCCCTGGCGGAGTCAGAACTTTTCGGGCACACCAGAGGAGCTTTTACCGGGGCACTTGGAGAACGAAAAGGGAAATTCGAGCAGGCCAACGGGGGAACCCTGTTTCTGGATGAAATCGGCGAGCTGCCCCTGAACCTTCAGGCCAGCCTTCTTCGGGTCTTACAGGAAGGGGAAATCCAGAGGGTCGGTTCGGATAAAACCCTGAAGGTGAATGTAAGGGTGATTGCCGCAACAAACCGGGATCTGATCCGGATGCAGCAGGATGGACTGTTTAGAACAGACCTGTTTCATCGTCTGGCCGTCCTGACTCTGAACCTGCCCTCTCTGATTCAGCACCGTGAAGACATTCCCGAACTGTGCGAACACTACTTGAATCAGCTGACCCGAAAATACCGCAAACACTTTCAGCTTCCGGCAAGAATCACGGAACAAATACAGCAGCGAAGCTGGCCAGGAGGTGTTCGGGAACTGTTCCACACCCTGGAATCCATGGCCGTCTGGGCTGATGCCGGAAACAGCCAGGAGCTTTTTTCACTTCCCGATACGCCCCTGAATTCTGATCTCCCTGGCCCCACCTTTTCTCCTGCCAGAGATTTGAAAACGGCAACCGAGGAATTCCAGAAAAACCTGATTCAGCAGGCCCTTCAGTCTTCTCTGGGAAACCAGACCCAGGCAGCGAAAGCTCTGGGTCTGGATCCGGGGAATCTTATCCGCAAGATGAAGGCCCTGGGACTGAAGTAGCCCCCATGCGAAGAGCCTGAAGAAAGCCACCCTTCAGGCCGTGGGCATCGTAACCAAGCTGACGCAGAATTCTTTCCGCCACATAACCCCTTTGCCCTTTGCGGCAATAGACGACAATCCTTTGGTTTGCAGGAATCTCCCCAAGACGGGAACGCAATTCCGGAAGCGGGATATGCATCGACCCTTCAAGGGTTCCTTCATTCCTCAATTCCGCCGCCGAGCGCACATCAAGAAGCAGATCTCCTGATTCAAGCTCGGAATACTCAATCCCCTGATACTGACCACTTCTGAGATTGGAAGCGGTAAAGGCGGCCATATGGACCGGATCATTGGCAGAGCCAAAAGGAGGGGCGTAGGCCAGATCCAGTTCCTGAAGATCTTCAACCTTCATTCCAGCAATCAGGGCCGTGGCCAGGACATCAATTCTCTTGTCCACTCCCTCTGTTCCCAGAATCTGTGCCCCCAGAAGCCTTCCGCTGGAAGCCTCCCACAGAATCCGGATCAAAAGGGGAGCAGCTCCCGGATAGTATCCCGCGTGGTGATTATCAAGGGTTTCGGAATGATCGTATTTCAGCCCCAGTTTCTGGATCTGAGCCTCATTCAAACCCGTGCTTGCAGCAACTTCACCCAGACAACGGACAATGGAAGTTCCCAGAGCCCCCCGGTATTCAGCCAGGGTTCCCCCGGCAGCATTCTGACCGGCAACCCTTCCCTGACGGTTGGCCGGACCAGCCAGAGGAATCCTGACTCTCTCCCCGGAAACACGATGGAGAATTTCAACCATATCCCCAACTGCATAGATATCCTGAATCGATGTTCGCATATGTTCATCAACCATCAAACCTCCATTGCGACCGAGTTCAAGACCTGCTGACCTGGCCAGTTCAAGCTCCGGACGAACACCGATTGCCATGAGAACAATTCCGGCAGGAATCTCTTTTCCCGACTCCAGAAGAACACTGTTTGAAGTGACTTCCACTACAGATTCCTCACTCAGAACCTTCAAACCCCGGCCTGAAAGTCTTCTCTGGTATTCATGCCCAATCCCCGGATCCAGAAGAGGCATGACATGAGGCATTCTCTCCACGACCACAACATCAAGCCCCCGGTGAATCAAAGCCTCCGCCATTTCTAGTCCAATGAAACCTCCTCCGACAACCACAGCCTGTTTCACGGCCTGGCTTTCCAGGAAGGAATCAATCGAAACCATGTCCTCTATGCTTCTGAGAGAAAACACGTGTTCAGCATCCACTCCCCGAAGAGGGGGTTTGAGGGGAGCTGCCCCCTGAGCCAGAATGAGACGGTCATAGGAAAGGGTTGAGTTTCCTTCCGAAGTTTTCAGTTCCAGTGTCTTTTCTTGCGGATTCAGGGCAAGGACTTCTGTATGAAGACGAACTTCAATGCCGAATTTCCCGGAAAAATCCTCAGGCTTCACAACCAGCAGGGAAGACATTTCCGGAATCTCCCTGCCAATGTGGTAAGGCAGACCACAATTGGCGAAAGAAACATAGCCGCCTCTTTCCAGAATCGTGATGCGGGCCTTTTCATTCGTTCTGCGGGCTTTCACTGCTGCGCTGGCTCCACCAGCCACTCCACCAATAATGACAATATGCATGAGGACCTCCTGGTTCACAGATCCACATTATTCCAGACCAAATGGATTCAAAATATGATCCCGATCAGCTTCAATGAAAATGACCTGCATTGATGGAACATGGTAAACTGTCGAGTTTTCAGATCAGTTATCAAAGGACCTAAGAAAGTGACTCGCAAACGTGTGCATCTGGCCCACTTGGGCTGTGCCAAAAATATGGTGGATTCAGAGATCCATCTGGCCAATTTCCACAA
>CAZDAM010000101.1:0-11835 GCA_964503595.1 uncultured bacterium | reverse complement strand
AGCTTTTGCGACTTTTGCGCACCTTTTTCGGTAAGTGCGCCCCCGGATCTGACAAAAAAATACTGAATCCGGTGCTTTTTAAGTGCTGTGTGCGGAATGACAGGTAAAGGACAAGCTTCTGAAGTCCACCTTGCCGTGAGAAAGCAAGCTCCCAGCTCAAGCTCATCCCCTGGGTATACCCACTGATTGCGACCCAAACTGGCTTGACAGATACAGTGCTGTTCTCGAAAAGAAACCGGGGTCGACATCCATCGAAAAATGGAATTTTTCCCTCCACCCTTAGTTTTCAAGATACTCACCCAAACAGGAAGTCTTGTGAATTTAGAGTTTAAAAAGCCTCTTTTAGTTCAGGCTGACTTTCTGCTCGGTGACTTCGGCTGCCTGAGAACCAAACAGGGAAATTTTCACCAGGGTAATGGCAAGATGTTCCATTTCCACGATTTCAAAGCAGTGATCTTCAATGAAGAAGGATTCACCCGTGGTCGGAATGCGTTCAAACTGCTTGAGAAGAAAACCTGCCAGGGTATCATAACCGTCTTTTTTCAGATTGAGTTCCAGTTCGTCATTGAGATCTTCAATGTCCATTGAGGCATCGACCAGATATTCATTCTCACCGATCTTCTTGATCATGGGTTCAAAAACCTCATGATCCTCGGCGATTTCTCCCACCAGTTCCTCGATGACATCCTCAACTGTGGCAATTCCATCGCAGCCACCATATTCATCAACTGCGACTACCATCTTCTCTCCTTTGCTCTGCATCTGAAACAGAAGCTTGTCGATAGGCAGAGTGGATGGAACGTAGACCACCGGGTGGACATAGCGGGCAATACCATCTCCCTCACGGGTCTTGCCCCTTAAGACCTCATTGACACTGATATGACCAATCATGCGATCGACACGATCCTCATAGACCGGGTAACGGGTGAAAAGATGCTTTCTGGCAAAAAGCAGAAAGTCCTGAACACTCATATTAACGGGAACTGCTCTCACATCCAAAAGCGGCACCATGATTTCCCGAACTGTGGTTTCGCGGAATTCAAAGGTGGTCTGAATCATTTTTTCGGCTTCTTCGTGAACCATACCCACCATCACGGAGCGGCGCACCCAGTGCACAAACTCCTCTCTTGAGATGGTATGGGCCAGAGTGTCATCTGTGCCCCCGGTGTAGCGATTCAAGAAACCCAGAATTGCCGTCAGAAAATCCAGAACCGGTTTAAAGAAAAACAGACAGAAACGCAGGAGAGGGTAGATTACCAGAATCAGGAAATCTGCATAACGCCCACCCAGGTTCTTGGGCACGATCTCACCAATCAGAAGAACCAGAGGAGTGATAATCAGGGCTGTCAGAAGTGGAACATGATTACCTACACTCGGGTACTGGGCAGCCAGCTCCGAGATATAAAGCGTCATCAGGGCTGAAAGGGAAACATTGGCGATGTTATTTCCGACCAGAATACAGGAAATGATGCGATCTGCGTCGCGGATCAGTTCCAGAATACGGCCCGCCTTGGCATCCCCTTCCCGAAAACGGTGCTCGAGCTTCATCTGGTTGACCGAAATCACCACAAATTCAGAGGTCGAAAAGAAGGCGCTCAGCATGAAGAAAAAGAGCATCCCGGCGAAAAGAAAGCTCATTCCTCTTCCTCCTCAGGAATCGGCTCCCTGACTTCAATTTCAAGAATCCTGCGCTTCAGAACCTTATGGACCCGAAGTACATAGCCTTCACGCTCAACCTGATCGCCGACTTCAGCAACCTTGTTCAGTTCAGAGGCGACAAAGGAAGCCAGATTCTGCCCGGGCTCCCCGGCATTCTCAAAGACATCGCATTCAAGGGAACTGTCCAGTTCACGAAGCGGGGTCTGGGAAGAAACCAGCCATTTTCCAGCTCCTTTTCGCCGGATCATTTGCCTGCGGGAAGAGTCCCGGTCCAGATCTCCAAAGATGGTATCCAGAACATCTTCAAGAGTCAGAATTCCCTGAAGACTGCCGTACTCATCCAGAAGAATGGCGAGTTTGATATTTTTGACCTGCATCTCCTGCAGCAGGCGATCCATCGGCTTCATTTCGGGGATTACCAGAACCGGATAAAGAATCTCCCGAATTGACTTTTCCGGAAACAACAGAAAATCGCGCACCTGAAAATATCCGACGATCGAATCAATATCCTCTTCATAGACGGGAATCTTGGTCCGTCGTGAGTTTTCAAGCACATGAAGAACGTCCTCCCGGCTGCTATCAGCTGAAATAGCCAGAACATCCGGTCTTGGGGTCATTCTCTCCACGGCATAAACTTCCCGAAAAGCAAAAATCTGCTCCACCAGTTTGCGTTCCCAGCGATTGAAAATGCCCTGACTCTCACCAATGGAAATCATGGTTGCCAGTTCATCCGCATTCATATGGCTGCTCTTTGGGCTTTTGGGGCCCAGAGTATCAAAAAGCCAGTCGGTAAAACGCTGAAGGCCTACGGCAGCAGGCTGAATGCACTTCTTCAGAAGCGTCATGGGCGGCGCCACCAGAAGCGACCAGGTCAGATTGGTTCTCAAAGCCAGAGTCTTGGGAAGAATTTCTCCAAAAATAATGATCAGAATCGTGATCAGGGGAACGGCCCAGGCCAGACCCTGCTTACCAAAAGCTGTTACGGCAAGCTCGGAGACCGAAGAAGACAAAAAGGTGTTCACGGCCAGATTTCCTACCAGAATCACAATCAGGGTTGCCCCCTTCTGATTCAGAAGAGCCTCCAGACAACGGCTCAGAAAATCATCCCTGTCTTTAAGGGATTCCGTTTGCGACGGTCTTAACGAAAACATGGCCGTTTCGGAGCCGGAAAAAATGGCTGAAAACAGAAACATGGCCAGAGTCAGAAGAAGGATTTCCATTTAAAGCCCTCCCCCCATCAAGGCGTGGTACTGACGAAGAGCCGCTTCGGATTCTTCCTTTTTGCCTTCCTTGAGGTAAAGCTCAGAGTAGATCAGAAAGATTTCCGCATTCTTCTGCTTGTGATCTGCAGCCGTTTTCAAAGCTTCTCTGGCATCATTGACGTGATCCGACTTCAAGGCGAGACGGGCCTTCACAAGCCAGGCGTCGGCATAGGTGGCATCAAGCTTCAGAACCTCATCTGCCTGCTCCCTGGCAAAATCAACCAGGCCAGCCTCAAGGGCAACAGACGCCACTTCAGCCAGAATCTTGGGATTCATTGTCCCCAGAATGGAAGCTTCCTTCAGAAGGCCAAGGACTTCACCTTCCGAAGCTCCACCACGAATTCGTAGAAAAGCTGCTCCGAGCAGTTTGCGAGCCAGACGGGGAGCCTCTTCGGGAATCGTCTCGTAGGAAATCCCTTGTGAAACCCGAAACAGCGAGGGCATAGGAGCCTCATCCATAAGGGCGAACCGGCGTGCTTCAAGTTCTTCCCGAAACGCCAGAATATCCTTGTTCAAGGTCATCTCCGAAATTTCCATCGGAGACTGGGATCGTATCGCATCTGCTTCCTTGATTTTCTGCCTCAGGCTTCCTGCACGGTAGAAGGAAAACAGGGTGAGGGCTACCAGCAGCAATCCGAGGATGCTGACAACCACCATGATCTCAACAATGGTAAAGCCTTTATTCTTCTTCTGACTCATGGGCAAAAAAACTCAGAATCGACTGGCCATAGCGCCTGGTCTGAGTCCGAACAAGACCTCCAAGATGTTCCGGCATTTCTCTGGGAGCGTGCCGGGAATGCTCCAGGATCAAAAAACCATCGGGGTCCAGAACCCGTGAAAAATCGACCTTGCGCCAGCCCTGCTCATGGTACTGCTCGAAAGGAGGATCAAAATATACAATATCGTAAGTCTGCTTTGCTCGTCTCACAAAAGCCTGATAATCATCCAGACGGACCTCGACCCGGATCTCTTCTGATGCCAGTCTTTCCCTGGCCTGATCCGCATTCTCCCGAAGGTTTTTCACCACCCGACGATCCCTATCAAGCATTGTGACACGGCGAGCCCCCCGCGAAAGGGCCTCAATCGCCATGACACCGCTTCCCGAACAAAGATCCAGAAAGCTCCAGCCAATCAGATCCTGACCAAGAATATTGAATACGGCTTCTCTGACCGTGGATTTGGTCGGCCTCACATCCATGCCGGGGGGTGATTTCAGATTCATTCCCTTCAAAAGTCCGGAATAGATTTTCATCAGGTCTCCAAAAGACGTGTCAGCGAGGCAACCGCCGGGATTTTAAAGCGTTTTCCCCGACGCATTTCCAGAAGAACCCTGATATGCAGGCAGGAAAAGAGCAAAGAGCAGAGCCCAAAACACCACAACCCGAATTTGGGAACAAACAGAATCATGGTGCTGAACATCTCCAGACTGAAAAGAATAAATCCCTGGCGGGCATGAAAAAGAAACTCCTCATCCCCTTCTCGACTGGAGAACAGACAGCAAAGGCCTAAAACCGGCACGTAAGCCAGAGCACAGTACCAGGGAAAATGTCGGTCTGACTCCATGAATCATGGCTCCAGATGCGTCATCATCCGGGGAAATGGAATTGTTTCCCGGATATGGTGGGTTCCTGTAATGAAGGATACCGCACGCTCAAGCCCCATGCCGAATCCGCTGTGCACAAAAGTCCCAAAGCGGCGCAAATCCAGATACCACTCAAAGTTTTCCGGATCCAGACCAAAATCGATGATTCTTTGAGTCAGAATTTCCAGATCATCTTCTCTTTGGGAAGCACCAAAGAGCTCACCATAACCGGGGGCCAGCATATCCGAGCACAGAACCCGATCCGGATTCTTCGGATGAAGCTTCATGTAGAAGGCTTTAGCCTCACGCGGGTAATTGGTCACAAAAATCGGAGCCGTACGGCTCTGGGTCAGAATCACTTCATCTTCAGCCCCAAGATCCTTGCCTCTGACAATCGAGGAGCCATTGGCCTGCAGAAAGTCCACAGCCTCGTCATAGGTAATCTGCTCATAGGGTTTGAGGCAGGCTTTAAGAGGCGCAATATCCCTCTCCAGTACAACCAGTTCCTTCTGACAGTTCTGAAGAACATGGGTAATGATGAAATGAAACAGGGATTCCTGAAGTTTCATGTTGTCCTGGTTATCATAAAAAGCCACTTCGGCCTCAAGCATCCAGAATTCGGTCAGGTGACGGCGGGTTTTGGATTTCTCCGCCCGAAACGTCGGACCGAAACAGTAAACCTTACCCAATGCAGCCGCCATTGCCTCAAGATAAAGCTGACCGGTCTGGGCCAGATAGGCCTGTCCTTCATCGAAATATTCGGTGGCAAACAGGGTGGCACCCTCTTCTCCAATTGTTCCGGTCAGGATGGGAGAGTCGGTACAGACAAACCCCTGCTGGCGGAAAAACTCCCGGGAAGCCGTCATGACCTCGGAACGAACCCGCATCAGGGCGACCTGTTTTTTCGAGCGAACCCACAAATGGCGCCGCTTCAAGAGAAAATCAGGACCATGCTCTTTTTTAGTGATGGGAAATTCTACCGCTATCTGAATCGGTTCGATCGATTTTACGATCATCTCACAGCCGGTTTCACTTCGATCGTGAGCCTGCAAAAGTCCCCGGACCACAAAACTGGATTCCTGAGTCAGGGCCTGGGCTTTCTCCCAGGTTTCCTCGCCGCTGTCCTCCAGCGTCACAATCCCCTGAAGAACGGCTGTACCGTCCCTCATCTGAAGGAACTGAATTTTCTTGGAACCACGCTTGTTGAACAGCCAGACCCTGAGTTCAACTTCCTGACCAATATGCCCGCGTACATCAGTACACCAGATTCGACTCATCTTGAATCACTCCTGCCTCAGGACTCTCCACGCCTGAGTTTCACACCCTGCACCAGATACTCGCGTCCCTCATCATAGTTGCCATTTTCAAAGGCAAGAGCGGCCAGAAGATAGCAGGCGAAAATCTTCTCATCCTTCTGGGTCAAAGGAGATTCCAGGATTCCCCCCAGAGCTTTCTGCTGCTGCTCCCAGCTCATGTTCGCCAGAGTGGACCAGCTGAATGCCGGTTTGTCCTCACCTGCTTCAGCCCCACGCCTCATGACCATGGATTGAGTATTCATCACCAGGGCATTCAGACGAAACTGCTGATATCCCAGTCCGGCAACAATCAAAAGCAGCAGAGCCAGAACACTTAAATTGGCATACATCAGAACCCGGGTGCTTTTGAGCGCCGGATCCAGAATGGCCTGATCGTACATGGATTCCCGATCCATTTCCGGCTCCTTGATTCCATCCGCCACCGAATGAGAGGGATTGCCAAAAAAATAGGCTCTCTCCTCCCTGCTTAACAGCGAGGATGGGCTGCGCCCGGCAGCATCAAGAGCCTGAGAAAAGCTTTCCCTCGACTCCGGTTCTTCCTGCATGATTTCACGGCGTTTTTCAGCGGGAATACTTTTCAGCAGGGAATTCAGAGTGTCATCGGGATGAGATTCGTATTCCTGATTCATGGCATGCTCATTCTAGCGGCAGCAATTCATCCCCGCAATGCAGGAATGATTTACAGCCTAACCCTGAATTCCGATTTCCCGCTCAAGTTCAGAGCAGATATCCACCACCCAGGCCTGAATCCGGGATTCATCCTCCCCTTCCAGCATCACCCGAATGACGTTTTCCGTTCCGGAATAGCGCACCAGAACCCGTCCCTTGTCCTCAAGCTTTTCCTCAACCGAAGCAATTGCCTGCTGAACGGTCGGCATTTCTTCAAGAGGACGCTTTTCACGGATTTTCACATTCCTCATCACCTGAGGCAGACGGGTCATCACGGAAGCCAGCTTGGAAAGACGTTTGCCACTACGGGCCACGGTTGCCAGCACCTGCAGGGCAGAAACCAACCCGTCTCCGGTTGTATTATAGTCCAGAAATACCATATGTCCGGACTGCTCTCCACCGATATTGAAATCCCCCCGGCGCATTTCCTCAACCACATAACGGTCGCCAACCGGAGTCCGGACAATCTGGATCCCCTGCCTTCTCATGGCAATATCAAGTCCCAGATTGCTCATGACCGTAGTCACCAGGGTGTCATGGCGCAGAAGTCCATGCTGTTTGGCCTCCGCTGCACAAAGGGCCATGATGTGATCCCCGTCGATCTCATTGCCGTGCTCATCCGAGAAGATAACCCGATCCGCATCACCATCAAATGCAATGCCCAGATCTGCCTTGTGACGGATCACTTCAACCCGCATATTCTGGGGATATACCGCCCCACAATCCTGATTGATATTGGTCCCGTTGGGGCTACATCCGATCGGAATCACGGTCGCTCCGAGCTCTTCAAGAACTCCCGGCCCGACTTTATAGGCGGCACCGTGGGCACAATCCACCACTATCTTCATTCCATCCAGAGTCATTCCCCTGGGAAATGCCGACTTGGCAAATTCCATGTAGCGGCCCACCGCCGTTTCCATCCGGCTTGCCTTGCCCACCTTGTCAGCCGTGGGCCGGATCCGGTCGACCTCTCCGGAATCAATCAGTTCCTCAATCTCAAGTTCCATGGCGTCAGGCAGCTTATACCCATCCGTCTGGAAAAACTTGATTCCATTGTCCATATAGGGATTATGCGAGGCAGAAATCATCACTCCGGCAAGAGCCCTCAGGGAGCGGGTGACAAATGCCACTCCCGGCGTGGGAAGAGGTCCGGTCAGAAGGACATTGGCTCCCATGGAGCAAAACCCCGCAACAAGAGCCGATTCCAGCATGTAGCCAGAAATCCGCGTATCTTTTCCAATCACGACAGGATGCCGTGAAGATTTCTTATCTTTACCGAGGACATAGGCAGCAGCCCGGCCGATGCGCACCATCATTTCAACGGTCATGGGCTCAGCATTGGCAACGCCCCGGATTCCATCTGTTCCAAATAGCTTGCGTTCCATAAGGTGGATTATACCCACATGAGGCGTTGTGGCCAACCTGGAAAAGCTGCGCTACAATGCCCTCATGTCAGTTCTCTCAAAGATCAAAGCCCGACTTTTCCTGTTCCGCCTGGCTCATTTTACACGGGGACTGATGGCTGGAAGTCTTGCCGTGATTCTGATCTGGCTGAGTTTTCCAAAGCTATGGGCCACTCTTCCCCACTCTACAGCAACACTGAAACAGATCCTTCTTCTCCTCTGCCTGCTTGGCCTCAGCCTCTTTCTTGTCTCCTTCTGGAAAATCCTTCAGATCGGCCCAAGCCGCTTCACATGGCTTCTGGAGATGGAGTTTCCCGAAATTTCAAAAGGAACTCTGAGCGCGGCCATCTCCAATCAAAATCCTCACCCCCTGCCGCCGAAACAGCAGACCCAGTTACAGGGACAGGCCCTTCTCGCCATCCAGTCCATCCCAAAAACCGCCCTCATGCCCATTCAAAGCCTTGGGGCCCTCGGCAGCATGGTACTGATCCTTCTTTTGACACTCGGCCCCCTGCTTGGGAAAAACCATCAGATCATGGATTTTCTGCTTCAGGGCCGCCCGCCACTTTCTGAAATCAGACTGCTGCCACCAGCCTCTCCTCTGCTGGCGAATCGAAGCCTGACTCTATACGGGGAAGCAGCCGGAATTGCCCTGCACCCCCTAAGAATCGAAGCCCGGGATCCGGAAAACCGCCTGCTTTTCAGCCAGATTGTCCCCCTTCGCGAAACCAGCCGGCACAATCTGGAGTTTTCAGCAGAGCTTAAAAACCTCCGCGGAAAGGTCATTCTTGAGGCTTACAGTGGTGAAATCGCCTCCAGCCGGCTGGAACTTTCCTTTCTGGATCCCCTTCTGCCATCCCGGACCGGATTTCTCGTCGAACTTCCCGACTATCTTCAGAAACAGCCGGTCAAGGTTTCCCGGTTGCCTGAAACCCTTCCACTCGGCAGCCAGATAACCCATGAAGTCCTCTGGAACCGCACCCCTGAATCCGTTCTCCTGAAAACCTCGGATCGGGAAATCCTGGCCAGCATCGGTGAGAAACGCTCTGAGTCTTCCCTGAACCCGCAGACAAGCCTGACCTATACCCTCTGGGCCTCAGACGATTCCGGGTTCACCTATCAGTCCGATCCGTTTCAGATTCAGATCGTCACCGACACTCCTCCCAGGCTCCAGATTCTGAAACCGGAAGAACCGGAAATCTCTCTTGCCCGCGGGAGTCTGAATGAAATTCCCGTATCTTTGACTGCCGAAGACGATTTTGGCCTCAAGGAACTTCGCTGGGAACTGAAAATCAAGCAGCAGTTTGAAATGACCTTCATGAGCACACGAAGAAGTGGCTCCATCCCTCTTTCCGGAATCCGGACCCACCTGGATTCCAGCTTTCTGTTTCGCCGAATCAGTATGAACCCCGGTGACAAAGGCACTCTGAACCTCTACCTCTCGGATCTGTCCCCCTCCAACCCGGAAACCCCCGCAACGACAATTGTCGTCTTCGTACCCCTCAAATTTGAAAAACTCGAAAAACTGGAAGAAGAAACCCTGGCCCAGCTGGAAAAAGCCTCCGATCTCAAACAGGGCCATGCCGAAATGGCCCAGCAGGAAAATGAACTCATGGAAAGCCTCAGCGGCAATGCCCCTCTGAATTCTGCCCAGCAGGACGGGCTGAGGGAAAGCCTGAAAATGCGTGAAGAAATGCTCAACCAGCTCAAGGAGCTGGAGTCCCAGATGAACCAGACCCTTCAGGAAGAAAGACTGGGCGAAGAGCAGCTTCTGGATGAAGCAACCTTGCGGAAAATGGCGAAAATCCGGGATCTCTTCCGGGAACTTGGCGGCAATGTTCAGCAGGATCTGGATCGCCTGCGCCAGATGGCCGCCTCCATGCAGAACCTCAAGGGGGATGAGCTTCAGCAGATGATGCAGCAGTTTGACGCTGAAAAATTCCAGCAGGAGATTGATCGGGCATTGCAGGGACTTGAGGAACTCAAAGAGCAGCAGATGCTGGGCAAAAACCTGGCCCGGCTGGATCACCTGCGCCAGAAACACCAGAAGGCTCTGGAACAGATGGCCATGGGAGCCACTCCTCCCGAAGAAACCCTTGAGGAAATGAGTCAGGAGTTTGAAAACCTGACCCAGGAGCTTGAAGAGGCCCTCAAGAACTCCCAAATGGACGAAAACCTGGCTGAAGAACTCAGGAATGCTGTCAAGGAAGCCAAAAAACAGTATCAGGAAGCTCAAAAAAATCAGGATAGCCCGGAAAAAAGACTTCAGGCCATGCGGGACAAGCTCAACTCCATCAGGAGTCTTCAGGCTCAAATGGAGCACACCATGGAAAAAGCCCAGCAAAAAAGCATGACCATAAGCCTTATCCGCCTGATCGAATTTTTAAGGGAAACCCACCACATCAGCCGAAGACTTCAGTGGCTTCAGGAACACCTCCAGACTCTCTCCGGCATGCCTCGCAAACGTACCGCCGCCATGGAACTGGCTTTCATTGATACCGCTATGGAAAGCCTCGCCGGTGAAATGGCCGAAGAATACCGCTCCAATCTGAGTTTTCAGTCTGCCATCCTGGATCTCTCCCGCCTCCTGAAGGAAAGACTTGCGGAAAGTGTAAGGCTTTACGGATCGGATAATCCCGCCCACAGCTATCACCCGATCCTCATGGCCCGAAATGCCTCAAACCAGATCAACTCCTTACTTCTGAATCTGCTGGAACAGATGCAGATGCAAAAGAATGAGCAGCAGTCCCAGCAGGCCATGGATTCCCTCCAGCAGCTCAGGAACCAGCAGAAAGAACTTGGAGAACAGATGCAGAGACTTCAGCAGACTCCCGTGCAGTCTCAAGCCAGAGCCCAGATGATGCAGCAGTTGGCTCTTCAGCAGGAGCTGATCCGCCAAAGTACAGAAAATCTGCGCCGCAAGATGCAGAAAAAAGCGGAACTGGCCCGTAAACTGGAGGAAGCCCGCTCCAAAATGCAGGAAATTGAAGCCTCCCTGAAGGATAAAGCCAGACTTCCGGACAATCGGGAAAATCTTCAGGACGAGATCGACATGAAACTCATGGAAGCTCAGGATGTACTGAAAAAGCAGAAAGAAGAATCCGAAGAAAGACGGGAAGCCAAAGCTGCCCAGACTCAGAATCCTGCCCAAACCGGTCTGAGTGAGAACACCAGCGACACAAGAGAACTGCAAGATGCACTCAATCGACAGGATATACCGATTGAGTTTCTTGGAATCATCCAGGAATTTTCACAAACTCTGAAGTGAATGTTTCCAAGCTTTGGCAAAGTCGTTATCATGACGATCCCATGATTGATCAGATTTTAGATGAAGTTGGCCAATACGTAGAGAATGAGGAGAAATCCTTTCTCATCATCGAAGTTCCCAATGTTCCGTTTTTCATACAGGTCGCCAAAGTCGGGGAAGATCTTCTTCTGGATGTCCCCAAAAGCGTTCTGTTTTCTCAGGAACTGGAAAAAAATCTTTTGGAACTCATGCTGGACCGCTATCGCAAATATGCCCTGAGAAATGAAGATGAAGGCCGCCTGATCAGTTGGCAGTTCCGCTTTCCGGTCGGAGAAACCAACAAGCTCTGCTATGTTGCCCGAGAAGTCTTGACAACTGTCTTCGAACTTCCGGACAGCATAAACCTTACCATAGCAAGTCGCTGAAGAGGTCGGGATGGAAGCTGCGGAATACTGCCGTCTGTTTGTCAAAGGCACCACCAATGTCCTTCAGGAATACGGCATTGAAATTGCCGAAATAGGCGCAACTATTCCATCCCCCACAAAATATATGGAAACCAGAGGCCTTGATGTCATGGTCTACCTTACCGAAGAAGCCGAAGGTGTTTTCCTCCTCTCGCTTCCCATGGACACTGCCATGAATCTGGCCCGTAAAATCGACCTGGACCCGGATAGCGTGGATGAGGAACTCACCCGCG
>CAZDAM010000100.1:0-12169 GCA_964503595.1 uncultured bacterium | reverse complement strand
CCAGCCCACAATAAAACGGGAAAAAACATCTACCACGAAAGCAACATAGACAAAGCCACTCCAGGTTGCGACACAGGTTATATCCGCCACCCAAAGCTGATTTGGGCGGGTCGCTGTAAACTCACGCTTTACCAGATCCTTTGGATAGTCTGCCGCTTTATCCGGGGTCGTTGTACGGCAGGCTTTTCCACGCCGGGCCCCTTTAAGGCCCTGGCGTTTCATCAGCCTTTCCACGGTGCAGCGTGCGACCCTGATGTCTTCTCTTTTTAGTTGAAGCCAGACCTTACGGGCACCATAAACACGGAAGTTATCCTCAAAGACACGCTTGATATCTGCACACAGGGACTCATCCCGCCTGGAGCGGTTTGAGCGGAGTTCGGGATGAGTGCTCTTCTTCTGATGCTCATAAAAAACAGAGGGGGCAATCGGCAGTTCCTTACAGATTGGCTCGACCCCGTATTCATCCCGATGCCTGGAAATAAAGGACACCATCATTTCACTCGGCGGTCGAGCTCCGCCTGGGCAAAATATGCGGAAGCTTTGCGCAGAATTTCATTGGCCCGGCGCAGCTCACGATTTTCTTTTTCCAGTGCCTTAAGACGTTCCCGCTCCTCAGGGGTGAGAATGTGGCTATCGTGAGGAGTCTGGCTTCTTTCATGCTGGCGGACCCATTTGCGCAGGGTCTCTGTGGTGCACCCTACTTTTGCCGCAATGGAACTCAATGCTGCCCACTGGGAATCGTAGTCTCCCTGATGATCCAGCACCAGCCGCACTGCACGTTCCTTGAATTCCGGGGAATATCGTTTTGTCGTTTTCATGACTCCATCCTCTCAAGAAATGGAGTCTCCGACAAACTCGGGGCGATTCATTTTTAACATCTGCCTTCCCCACAGGATCGGACACGGTGCTGATCCGTGTCTTTTGAAAAATTTAGATCTTGTTGTCTCGATACTGTCTCGAATATGATGGAAGAGGCAAAGGAGGCACAGGATGGAATTGAGTGAACGGCAAAAAGCGATTTATGAATTCATCCGGGATTACGATCATCGGTATGGACTGACTCCCCAGACCATTGAGATTCAAAAGCATTTTGGTTACCGGGCTAATTCGACAGTGCATCACCATCTCAAGGCTTTGCAGAAAAAAGGCTATATCGATCTTTTACACAAGCAAAAACGCAGCATTGTGCTTTGTTCCAGACCCTGGGCGCGGGCCACCTTTCAAAAGCTGGGCATTGTGCCTGCCGGGCAGATGGTAGAGGTCTTTGAAACTTATGAGGAGGTGGTTCTCCCTGACTGTCTTTTAAAAAGGCCGCAGGACACCTTCACTCTTGAAGTCAGGGGTGAGTCCATGATTGATGCCGGAATCCAAAGTGGTGATTTGGTGTTTATCGAGCGCAGGCCCACAGCCCGAAACGGGCAGATTGTGGTGGCCACTTATGAAGGTCAAATGACTCTGAAGCGCTTTTTTCGTGAGAAGGATCACATTCGTTTACAGCCCGAAAACCGGGCGATGGAAGCCATTCGAATCTATGGTGAACTGGAAATCGTGGGTGTGATGGTCGGTTTGTTGCGGAGTACAGACGCATGATGCTGGTTTTGCATATTCCATCAGCCCTTCTTTATGCCAATCTTGAGACTTCCATGAGGCCGGGGGTCGGCACAGACTTTGAGCCCGGGCTGCATCTGGAACAACCTGCCATCCTGCTGGAAGAAACGGCTTCGGGTCGTGTGGTTTTAGACGCCTGCGCTGAAGCTTTGGCTCAGGGTGTTCAAAAGGGTATGGAAGAGCTCCGGGCCTCTCTTTTGTGTCCCGAGGCTCGCCTTTTGATGCAAAAACCGCAGGCTCTGCAAACACTTCATCAGCAGATGTTTGAGGCTCTGGACTCCCTGGGGCCGGGTGCAGTCCAACTGGATGAGCAAAGTTTTGCTCTGCCATTGGAGAAAAGTGAAGATGAAGCCACTCAGGAAGGCATGGCCTTACAGTCTTTGCGCCTGTTTGGTCTGCATGCCAGTCTGGGACGGGCCCGCACGGCATTTCTGGCCCACCAGATAGCGCGACAGACTCCCTGCGGGGCTCTTCGTAGTCTGCAAAGGCATCAGGAATCCGATTTTTTGAAGACTCTGCCACTCTCCATTCTGGAATTAAAGCCGGGGGTGCATGAAAAACTCAACCTCAGCGGCTTTCATTCACTGGGGGAGCTCAGCAGCATTTCCCGTCCGGATTTAGTCCGTCAGTTTGGACTTTGGGGTCATCGTCTGTATCAACTCTGCCGTGGAGAAGATCTGCATTTACCTAAGCCTTATTGCATGCAGCAGAGGTTTTTTGTATGCCGCAATGTACCGGGAGTGGAGGATCCGGTCTGGCTTTACCACATTCTTTGTGAAGCCATTGAAGATCTGGCTCAACAAATGCAAAGTCGGGGCCATCATGCTTTGGGACTCAGGATCTGTTTGCGAGGGGCGCAAAATTCGTTGAATTTTGAGCTGCGTTTTCCGGCTCCGGTGCAAAAGATAAGCGCCTTTCGCTCTGTTTTGGATTTGCATTGGAGGCAAAAGTCCCCACCCTCTGAGGTTTTGCAAATAGAGTGCGAGTTTTTGAAGGTGGGTCAGGCCCGCTCTTCTCAGCAAGGTCTTAAAGCCCTGTCTTTGCACCAAAAAAGCCATCAGAAACTGGAAGCTGTTTTAAAACGCATGACGCAAAGAGGTTTTGATGTGGCCCGGATTCAAACCCGGGACTTACAGCATGGAGTCCCGGAAAAAAGAGTTTTTCTCAAAAAAGAAGGCGAGACACAGGGGCGTTCGGATGGCTTTTATCTTCCTGAGAACGTTTGGGTAGAGACCAATACAGAGGGCCGGCCGGTTTGTCTTCATAGTCAGCGTCATGGTCGGCGTCGCATAAAAGCCATTTTGAATCAGTGGGAAGTCTGTGCGGACTGGTGGACAGCCAGGCCCATTCAGCGAACCTATTTTCGGGTTTTACTTTCCAATGGAGCTATGGTGCGGGTTTTTTTGGATCATCTGTGTGAGGAGTGGTTTTTTCAGGCGGGTTGAAATGCTTTGTGAGTTTTATGCCCGTAGTCACTTTTCTTTGCTTGATGGCGTCTGTTCGCCTCAGGATTTGGTGCAGGATGCTGCTGAAAAAGGCTACAAAGCTTTGGGGCTTTGTGACAGGGCCGGTTTATATGGAGCTATTCCTTTTTATCAGCAATGTCTTCAATCAGGCATTCAGCCGGTTTTGGGAAGTACCTTGTCTGTGGGCGAAAAAAACGATCAGATTGTCCTTTTGGCGCGCAATCAGAATGGGTATTCCCGACTTTGCGAAATCATCACCCGCGCCCGCAGTCGATCGCCTAAAGGTGAGGCCTTCTGGATTCCTTCGGATTTACCTGCGGACACCTGCGATATTGTGCTTTTACTGGGAACTCCTGAGAGTTGCCTTCGCCTGAATCTGGATGCCAACCATTTACAGGCGGCCCGGGCTTATGTGGAGAGCTTCTTTGATTACTTTTCGCCAAAAAATATCTACCTTTTAGCCTGGCATCGGCAAGAAGAAGGAGATAGCACGCGCATCCGCAAAACTTTGGATCTGGCCGAGGCTCTGGGTATAGGGGCACTGGCTTCTCAGGTGCCTCAATACACGACACGGGAAGAGGGCAGAACCCTGGATGTACTCTACGGAATTCGTGCTCGCCAACCCCTGTCTGAAATGGGTTCGCAGTTGCCAGTCAATCATCAGCGCTACTTAAAGCCGATGAAAGAGGCGCGGGAACTCTTTTCCCCCTGGCCTGAGTTACTGCATGCACAGCAAAGACTTTTGGAATGCATGGATTTTCAACTGGACACTTCAGACTGGCGGATTCCCGAATTCCCGCTGGCAAAACATGAAACCAGTGCTCAGATGTTGAAAAACCTGTGTGAAAAGGCGCGTCATCGTATTTACGGGCCAAAACACCGGGCTTCCTATCAAAGAATGCGCCAAGAATTACAGTTGATTCAAAAAAAGAATTTATGCGGCTATTTTCTGGTGGTCTGGGATTTGATGCGCTATGCCCGTGAAAAAGGCGTGCGTGGCCAGGGCCGAGGCTCGGGGGCGAATTCCATTGTCGCCTATCTTTTAGGTATCACTCCTGTGGATCCTTTGGCGTACAACCTTTTGTTCGGGCGTTTTTTGCATGAGGGCAGCACGGCCACACCGGATATTGATCTGGATTTTGCCTCCACTCCAAACACCCATCGCCCGGACCGCGAAGACATCATTCAGTATGTTTATCAAAAATACGGTCGCGAGCATGTGGCCATGGCCTGTACTTTTACGACTTTCAAGGCTCGTATGGCCATTCGTGAAGCAGGGGCGGTTTTAGGTGTTTCCGAGGAAATCATAGGCCGCATGGCGCGCTTGAGCGGTTCGTATTCAGTGGAGCATGCACTGGAATCTCTGAAAGAAATCCCTGAAATTCGCCCGATTGTAGAAAGGCCGTCTTTTGAGCCTTTTTTGCATTCAGTCCAGGCTTTGCAGGGTATTCCGCGACATGTCTCTATTCATGTGGGCGGCATGGTGGTGACTTCAAAGCCGATTAGCAGCATTGTACCCGTGGAACCGGCAGCCATGGCCAATCGGACTGTTGTGCAGTGGGACAAGGACATGCTTGAGGACGCCGGACTCATCAAGATGGATATTTTAGGACTGCGTATGCTCTCTGTGATTGAAGAGTCTGAACAAATGCTGCGGCGTCAGGGGCATGAAATCTGTCTGAACAGTCTTGAACGCAATGATACAGCCGTTTATGAGCGCATTTGTGCTGCGGACACTTTGGGCACTTTTCAGGTCGAGTCTTCAGCTCAAATGCAGACTCTGCCACGCACTCGACCCCGAAACTTTGAAGATCTGGCTGCTCAGGTGGCCATTGTGCGCCCGGGTCCCATGCAGGGCAATATGATGAACCCCTACATTGCGCGCCGGCAGGGTCGTGAGGAAATTGAAATGATGCATCCTTGTCTGGAGACGGTCTTAAAGGAGACTTTCGGCGTCATTTTATACCAGGAGCAGGTGTTACAGGTTGCCATGCTGGCGGCGGGCTTTTCCGAGTCCCAGGCCGATCGCCTCCGACGGGCCATGTCCAAAAAACGCTCACGCCGCGAAATGCAGAAACTGGCTGACGAGTTTCATATCGGAGCCGAACAAAAAGGCCTTTCAAGTGAAGTCCGCACTCGCATTCTGAACACACTACAGGGCTTTGCCTCCTATGGGTTTTGTAAGTCTCACGCTCTTTGTTTTGCACATTTAACCTATATCTCCTGCTGGTTGAAAACCTATCATCCGGCTATTTTTACAGCCGCATTACTCAATGCCCAGCCTATGGGGTTTTATTCTCCGCAAAGCCTGATTCGAGACGCCAAAGCCCATGGGGTTCAAGTTCGGGGAGTCTGCCTTGAAAAGTCCGGCTGGTTTTGTGAGGCCAGCTCTAAAAACTCTATTCAGCTTGGACTCATTTTGCAAAAAAATCTGAGTCGCGAGCAGGCCGAAAAAATTGTGCAGGCCCGTGCCCGAAAGCCGATCACTTCCCTTTGGGATTTGAAAAACCGTACAGGCATGGCCGGTAAGGTTGTAGAAGGCCTGATTCAAAGCGGGGCTCTGGATTATCTCAAGGCTTCGCGTCGGCGTCTTTTATGGCAGCTTTGGCTTTTGGAAAAGCGTCAGGACGAGGACAAAGGTCTGAAAAAAGGGGCTTTGCCACTCAAACCTCACCTTGCTATCCCGGCGTTACCGGCTCAGGATGAGCTCAGTACTGTAGCCGGGGAAATCGGGGCCAGTGGAGTAGGACGCCAACTGCACCCCATGCAGGCTTATCGGCGTCGTTATGCTTTGTCCGGCTTTGGGCGCATTGCCGATTTTTTACGTTTACCCCAGGGGGCTAAAGCCCGTGTAGCCGGACAGGCTATGATTCGCCAAAAGCCGCCCACAGCTAAAGGATTTGCCTTTCTCATGCTTGAGGATGAAACCGGAATGATTCAATTGATTTTGAACCCCGAAACCTACCAGCGTTACCGGGTCTTGTTTCGAACAGCCACCTTTCTCAAAGTCACTGGCACCAAACAGCTGAGTCACGGTATCCACAATCTTTTGGTTCAGACTCTGCAAATGGGCTGAAGAGTGTATGATTCTCAAAAAATTCCAACCGTAAAAACAGAGGTTCAGCCATGAAAATTGTTAAAGTCAAAGACATCATCGGTACAGAGCGTGAAGTCGAAGGTCCGGGTTGGATCAGTCGCCGAATGCTGTTGAAAAAAGACGGCATGGGTTTTTCGCTTCATGAAACCATCATTCCGGCCGGTGCCGAATTGAACCTTTGGTACAAACACCACCTAGAGGCTGTTTATTGTGTGGCCGGTAATGGCAGAATTCTGGACAAAGCTACCGGCGAGATTCACGAAATTGCTGATGGTACCCTATATGCGCTGGATCAGCATGATCCGCGTACCGTGTATGGGGGTACTGAAGATATGCGACTGATTTGCGTCTTCAATCCACCCGTCACGGGTCGTGAAGTCCATGATGAAGACGGCGCCTATCTTTTGCCAACTTCTAATCTTTGACCAGTTTGTTGTGAAACACTTTCAGACGGACTTGCGGGAGAAAATATGATTTCAGTGCGCTATGATCAGGCAGGGGAGTTGAGCGCGGAGTCCGAAGAGACCCTGTTAGAAGTCGCTCGCAAGTCTTCCTATCCTCTTATTCATGAATGTGGTGGGTTTGCACGATGCTCCACCTGTCGCATTCGGGTTCTCAAGGGTGCTGAAAACCTGACTCCACGAACTCCTGAAGAACAAAGCATGGCCAATCGAAGGGGCTGGGAACCCAATATACGTCTGGCCTGTCAGGCACGGGTTCTGGGGCCTGTTGAAGTCAAAAGGGAGTTGAATCGTCGCTATGATCTGCAGGAGTTCAACCTCAATGAACTGACCGAGCTTGAAAAACCGCGTTCTCAGCTTGTGGTGGTTCTGTTTTCTGATATCCGCGGATTCACGACCATGTCTGAAAAGCTCGAAGCCTTTGATATCGTCTATCTTCTCAACCAGTACTACTCCCAGATTGGTGAGGCGATTCTGCTCAACCATGGTCACGTCTTAAACTATATGGGTGATGGCATTATGGCCGTGTTCGGCCTGCAGGGTGATAGCGGCGAGAAGCCTGTGCTGCGGGCCTTAAGAGCTGCATGGGTGATGCAAAGGGTAGCTGAGGCTTTGAATGACACATTGGGTCAGGATCTGGGCGTTGAAATCCGCTGTGGCATTGGTCTGCATGCCGGTGAGTGTATTCTGGGCAAAGTCGGTCATCCGGGCAGTCATCGTCATACGGCCATTGGTGATACGGTCAATACTGCCAGCCGCATTGAATCGGAAACCAAAGAATGCGGTGTCCAGACCCTTATCTCAGAAGCCATTTTAGAGCGGGGAGGGAAACAGGTTGAAACCGGCCTGAAAACATCTGCCAGCCTGAAAGGCAAGCAGGGGGAGCTGACTTTACATGAATTCACCGGCCTTTTGGACGATGGCCCCGGTTTACTTCAGGCCATTTGGCTCAGGGCCCGTGTATACGGAGAGCCTTGTTTGCAGGAGTTGCGTGATGCACTGCTCAAAGAGTTTCCGGACCAGTATTTCCCTGATGCGAATGTCTGGCCGACATGGCTTGAGGAACAGGCTGACAAGCTCTTTTTACGAGCCCCGGGAAGCGCTTCTTTAGAGGATCTGTTAGCACGGTTTTCGCGCAACATCCAAAGACCGGTGTTGCAGGCCGGTTTACTGTATCTGGCCAGGCAGGCGCGGATGGCTGAGTACGTGTCTGACTGAAATTCTAAATGTCATGCAGTGAAAACTGGACTATGATATCTGCTTTGGAGAATAAAACGATACTGATGCCAGCGAGGCTTGAATGTCAAAGGCTTATACGAAAGCACAATTCTGGAAATGCGCTTTGCAGGTGAACCCTGCGGGTTATATTGCTTATAGGGGGCAAAAACCGTGCTTGTCTGAAGATGAGTATAACCAGCAATTACTGCAGGTCTGCAAGGATGAAAACATCAAGGTCCTTGGAATTGCCGATCATGGCAATGTCGATAGTGTTGATGTGATTCGTGAACTCATGAAGCCAGAAGATATATTGGTTTTTCCGGGTTTTGAAATATCCAGCAGTGAAAAGATTCACTTTGTCTGCCTGTTCTCAGAGACGACGACCACACAAGAACTTGAGCGCTACTTAGGCAACCTGGAATTGTTGAAACCCACAGACAGAGTTCGTCCAACGAAGTTGAGTGCAGAGCAGATTTTTCAAAGAGTAGAAGAACTGGGTGGCTTTTGCTATGCAGCTCATTGCACCGCGGATAATGGTCTTTTGAAACTTCGGTACAACCATATCTGGAAAAACGAGAGGCTCAAGGCTGCCCAAATTCCGGGGTCGATTGAGGATCTCAAATCTACTGAAAATGGTTTTTTTCACAAAGTCATCTTAAACAAAAACTCTGATTATCAGCGAGAATTTTCGGTTGCCGTCTTGAATGCGAAAGATGTGGAAACACCGGAGACTCTGAAAGATCCCCGCGCCTCCTGCCTGATCAAGATGACAACGCCATCATTTAAGGCTTTCAAGAAGGCATTTCAAGACCCGGAGTCACGAGTGAGGCTCAATAGTGATGTGTCAGAAAAGTATTATTCCAGAATCGAGTCTTTGAGCATTACAGGTGGCTATCTTGATGGCTTGCATATTGACTTTTCGGAGCACTTAAATTCAGTAATAGGTGGTCGTGGGACCGGTAAATCGACTCTATTGGAATGCATGCGTTACGCTTTAGAGCAGGAGCCGATTGGTAAAAATGCTCAAAAGCAACATCAGCAGATTATCAGAGAAAATCTTGGTAAATCCAGGGCTCGCATTGAATTGAGGGTTCGTTCATCCAAAATGAATGGACAACGATATACCGTTGCTCGACGATATGGTGAAGACGCCGCAATCAAAGATGAAGATGGGCGTGTTTCCATATTTACCCCCAAAGATATTCTCCCTGAAATAGAAATCTATGGGCAGAATGAAATCTATGAGATAGCCCAAGATGGTCTTGCGCAAAAGAAGCTGCTGACCCGCTTTTTGGATGTCGGGCAAAGTGACTGTGAGAGTAGAATTCAACAGGTGTTAACGGCTTTGAGAAATAACCGGGCTCAGTTACAAAAGGCGCTTGAAAAAAAAGCTGATATTGAAGACGAGCTCAGCACTTTGCCCAAGCTGAAGGAAAGGCTGGTTCACTTCAAGTCATTGGGTCTTGAAGATAAACTCAAAGTCATTCCTCTACTGGAAACTGAGAAGCGTTTGCAAACACGGGTTCTTGAGGGAGAATTGGCCAACCTGGAGGAGGGCTTCAGGAATATCCGGGATGTTTTGCCGGACACCATATTCCTGAGTGACTCCGTTCTTGAAAAATTGCCTCATGTGGAGTTTTTGAAAAAGATCCGAGAGGAGCTGAATCAGTTAAAGACAGACACGGAAACGACCCTTAAAGCCTGGGATAGTCAATTCAATAGAAGCAAAGAAAGAATCCATCAATGGGTTGCAGAATTGAAGTCAGGTATTCACGGGGTGGAAACGGATCTGGAAAAGACGTTCAGGGAACTTCCCTCAAGTGAAGGAAAGAGTGGTCGCGAAATTGGAGAGGAGTACCGACGGCTTCTTGAAGGGATTGAACGCATCAAGCCCCAAGAGACCGCAATTCAGCAACAGCGGCGGCTGACAGATGGATATGAAGAGAGGAGGCGCAAGCTATTAGATGAGCTATCCGATTATCGATCTCAGCGTACATCAATGTTTGAATCAGCCCTCAAAAAACTCAACCGGAAGTTGAAGGACAAATTGAGACTGACGGTAAAGCCGGAGAAAAACAGGCAGCCAGTGATTGATTTTTTGGTGGCGTGTCAGATGGAAGGCGTGGCTCAGGGGCGTTTGGAATGGATTCATCAAGCAGATGATTTTTCGCCGGTGAAGCTTGCTAGCCTTATCAGAAAAGGCGAGGAGGAGTTAACGAGTTCAGGCTGGGGAATCACTCGAACCGTGGCTAACGCATTGGTTAGGCTGCCGTCTTCGAAACTGTTGGAGATGCAGGAATTGGAGTTACCGGATGTCGTTGAGATTGAACTGAATGTGTCACACCAGGGCGAGGCTGTTTATCGACCTTTAGCCAGGCTTTCGACCGGGCAGCAATGTACCGCTGTGTTGCATCTTTTATTACTGCAAAACAAAGACCCTCTGGTCATGGATCAACCGGAAGACAATCTGGATAACGCCTTTATTGCAGATCGCATTGTGGCAGAGTTGCGGAATGCTAAAATCAATCGTCAGTTTATCTTTGCCACACATAATGCCAACATCCCGGTTTTCGGAGATGCGGAATGGATAGGTGTTTTTGAGGCGAATGATGGGCAGGGCTCTATGCCTCCAGAGGCGCAAGGGGGGATTGACCTAACGGCGGTGCGGGAGCAGGCTGCAAAAATCCTAGAGGGTGGACGCACTGCGTTTCATCAGCGCAAACTAAAATATGGGTATTAGGTGATGACATGTTAAAAACGGAGCTGCTTGAAATCCTATCGAATGGCGAGAATTCAGGCGTTGAATTCAAACGGGATGACATTCGTCCGGAACAGCTTGCGAAAGAAGTTGTAGCTCTGGCCAATCTGAATGGTGGAAGAATTTTCATCGGTGTTGAAGACAATGGGGAAATCACAGGCATTCAAAGGCAAGAACTGGGGGAATGGGTTCTGAATGCCTTTAGGGATAAAGTGCATCCGCAATTGATTCCATTTTACGAAGAAATCAAACTGGATGATGGCAAAACCGTTGCGGTTGTTTCGGTTTCCATGGGGCTGTCCAAGCCCTATGTGGTTCGGCACAACGGGCGTGAAGACATCTACGTCAGAATGCTGGATCGTTCCGAGTTGGCATCCAGAGAGCAACAGCTACGTTTATTTGAGAGCAGTAGCTTACTGCATGTTGAAGTGATGTCGGTTGCGGGAACAGGCATTGAACACCTTGATTTAGAAAGAATATCCTTTTACTTAAAGTCTATTATGTTAGACCCAGAGGTGCCGGAAGCGGGAGATACAGAAGGATGGACCAAGCGACTTCTGGGCCTTGGGTTCATGGCACAGGATGGTATGGGGAATCAGACGTGCTCCCTTGCGGGCCTTGTTTGTTTTGGAATTCATCCTCGCCATGCGTTACGTCAGTCAGGACTTCGGGTCATGTCGTTTAGCGGAACAGATTTGACTTATAAAGCGGATCTGGATGTGGTGATCAAGGGGCCTATGGTTGCCCGATACCGCCAGACAACAGAGGGCGGACGCGAGTTGATTGATGATGGAATCATAGAAAAACTGTCACAAACCCTACTTCCGTTTATCACCGAAGAGTCGGACTCTATTAACGATCACATGGTGCGTGAAAAAAAATGGCTTTATCCTTGGGAGGCCATTCGTGAAGCCGTAGTGAACGCCCTGGTTCATCGGGATTGGACTCGAAGCGTCGATGTTGAAATCTGCAATTTTTCCGATCGCATTGAAATAAAAAGCCCGGGAAGGTTACAAAATTCGATGACAGTTGAAAAAATGATCGCCGGACAGCGCTCCCCGAGAAACGCTTTGATTGTCGAAGTCATGAAGGACTTTCAATATGCAGACTCTCGAGGCATGGGAGTTCGAACAAAACTGATTCCTCTAATGCGTTCACATAACGGGTGTGATCCGATATTTGAAGCCACCGAAGACTACCTAAAGGTGATACTGCCGCGTCGGAGTACGCGGATAATCTCTACGGCAGCAGGGGCGATAACGAGTTGATGGGCTGACACGCAGTTTAAGCTTTAATATCGTTGAACAGTGAATCTAAAGCTGATTTTATTCACGCAAGTAAGTCAATTTGACTTCGTGGATACAGTCTTCGTGTGTGTCCATAAAGCGCAGTGCTTCACGAATAACTTCGCTGGCATTGTTGTACAGACCACTTTCAACTTTGGCCTTAATGCGAGACTCTAGCTCGGCGGTCAGGGAAACATGCACGACAGCCTCCTAGGGCAGGGAGAGGTGGTCCTAAAAATTCGGACCAGGGTATAAGGTGGATCTCCTAAGCAAGG
>CAZDAM010000099.1:0-12169 GCA_964503595.1 uncultured bacterium | reverse complement strand
TTCTCGCCTCTCTCCATAGGCAAAAATCTTCTGATTTTCACCGCATTCCACTGTCTCAGCGGTTTTCATCCAATCCACCTTCTACTGCCCATCCCAACAGCAATCATTATCTATTTTTGGAAGTCAAAAAAAAGCATATGGATTTGTGCCTGGCTCCACACCCTCTTAAATCTCACAGACCGCTTCCTGAGTGGAGAAATCATCCGAAGCTGGCTTGACTCACTACTTTTGACTCTGGGTGCTTGATTCCAAGAAAACCCGATGATATGGTGAACCAAACTTTGGAGGCATGAACATGAACAAGAACGAACTGAGCAAACGTATCGCTGACGAAACCGGCATGAGCCACAAAGATTCCGGAACCGTCATTGACGCATTCATTGAAGTTGTCAAAAATGAACTTTCCAGCGGCAACAAAATTCAGCTGGTCGGGTTTGGCACCTGGGAAGTCAAAGAACGCGCCGAGCGAACAGGTGTAAATCCCCAGACCAAAGCAAAAATGGTTATTCCAGCAGCAAAAACCCCAAAATTCACTCCGGGAAAAGCTCTGAAAGACGCTGTCAACGGTTAATTCCAGAGTCTCTTCTTGAAAGTATCGGGGCCTTTCAGCCCCGGTTTTTTTATGCCTTAAAGAGCTGACGAGGATGCCTGAGCTCACGCCTAAGCCATGCCCCAAACTGATTCAGATCCGGTGTGTAATGAGAAAGGAAGACCTCAAAAGCACGGATATCCTCAGAAATCTGTTTGAAGGCAGGCAACAGATTTCCCGGCTCCCGGCGAACCAGCCGAAGCCGCATCCACAAGCAGAGATAAACCGTAATCCAGTCCTCGGAAAAATCCCCGATCAGTCCTCCCCGAAACCAGCTTTCCGCAAAAATTCCCGGCTCCAGCAGAAGCTCTTCTTCCCATTTTTTGATTTTGTATAAAGAAAGCACTTCATCACTGGCATAGCCTTCAAATTCCTCAAAAAGTCCTAAAGAAAAGGCCAGGGACTTCGCTGATCTCAAAGATTCCTGCCGTCCTGCCCATGAAGGTAAGGCGCCTAAAATCTCCTGAATTTCCCCAAACCGGGAGGAAAACTCCTTTTTTTCCAGAAAGTCCAGGAGGTCATTGGCCCGGTTCACTATCGGCCTGGCGGGTAGAGCAAATTTTTCTTTCTGAAGCAGATCCTCTAGCAGAAATGCCAGAAAAGGGAAAACCCGACACCATTCCGCCCAGGGAATCCATAAAAAATCCCGCAGGCTCAGTACCGGAAAATGAGCCGTAAAGCCCTGAACCCTGCCTGGCGAAACCTGCCAGGCAAGGCAGGCATAAAGCCATTCCTTCAGATCTTTAAGATCCTTGAGAGAAGATCTCAGTTTCAGTAAATCCTGGGGTTCCTCTTCTTCAACCACCAAAGTTTCCGTAAATGGAGAAAAAGAGGCTCGATGCATAGCAGAAGGACGGGATCGAAGCCATAAGTCCAGCTCATGATCGCTTCGATGCAAAAAGAGATCCCATCCCATTGCCCGCATACCCTTAAGCCCCGAAGCCAAAAGACTTTCTTCTTCCAGCCTTGTCTGTAAATCTCCCGGGATTCTATGGGCAAAATGCGCCTGTCGGAGTTGGGGAAACCAAAGACCCAGACCACAGAGAACACAATGTGGATCCAGAAATTCGGCAGGGAGTTCCTGCCTGAGAGCATCAAGTCGGGGAAGACGGGCCATCGCCTTGGCTCAGATCCTGTAAAATGTCTGCATCTGCGTTCCTCAGCTGGTTTTTCTGGGAATCCGAAAGGGCCTGAAGCCGTTCATGGATCTGCTCGTTGTGCATCAGATTGTCACACATCTGGTAGCAGTTCATTTTCAGGAAATAAGGGTGATTTTTCTTTTCCTTCAGACTCAGATTACGGAATTTTCCATAACCAGCGGAAACCCATATATCCCGGAAGCGGGCATCATGGACATTGCCCATGATGTAATCGACTCCCTTGCAGCAGGGAGCAATTCCTCCATCGGCCAGAACCCGGCAGAAATGCCAACCCATATAGCATGGCATAGCATCGATTCTGAACGTATCATACCGGCTTTCTTCCTGGACATTCCTGAGACGTTCTGCAAATCCATGCAGATTATCCCACTCCAGTTCATGCCGATGATTGTAAAAACGGGCCTCAATCCTCTTTACCTCTTTTAAGGCAAAGACTCTTTCTTCTTCGCTGAGAAGAAGTTCACGGGTATCCGGCATCAGATCGACCAGGGTGAAATAGACCGAATCCACAGCCAGATTCCGGGCAAGATCCCCCATTCTGGAAATCTCATGCACATTCTTTTTGTTGATGACATTCAGAAAAGAGACCCGGGGAGAAAAGTTCGTTCCAATCTTCAGTCTTCGAACATTCTCAAGAATTTCCCAGTAAACGCCTTCTTTAGCCGAAGGATGCTGGTCCCGGTAGGACTCTTCACTGGCAGCCCAGAGACTGATGGCAATTTCATCGACCTTCAGCTCTCTTAGTTCCTGACAGATCTTTTCGTTCAGACGGATGCCGTTTGTCGTCACCGCTGTCCATACACCACGGGCTTTCAGCCAGCGCAGGGCATCCATGATATGTGGATGCAAAAAAGGCTCGCCACCACCGGTAAAACGGACCCTTTCCACGCCCATGGTACAGAGATCTTCGATCAATTGATGCAAAGCCTCTTTAGAGAGCTCATTGCGATACCAGGATTTTTCAGGGCGATTCTCTTTTTTCAGAAGAGGAGAGTAGGTCCAGCAGGCAACACAGTTGGTGTTGCAGCGGTTGGTAATATCAATCACCACATGGCGCGGACCTTCCAGAACCTGCTCACGCAGAATCCCGGCAAGATCCCGGTTTGCCTCAAAATAATCTCTCACAGTTTTTTACCGGTCACACTAAGATAGTTGCGATACATTTCCAGAAAGCCACGTTCCATAGGATTGAGTTCAATCAGACGCTTATGCATGTACTGGTTGCGGGCAATATCATCGCAGGACTTGTAACATCCCACGACAGCCGATGCATCATTTCCGATCAGGGAAAAGAAACTACCCTTCTTATCGTAGACCTGGGCTTTCTTGCGGAAAAACTTCTGGCGCTTGGAAGACCAGATATCCTTGAAAGACTGATAATGAATGTTTCCAATTGGAATCCGGTGAGACTTCAGGCAGCTGTTGACATCGCCATCCGGCATGATCCGGGCAAACAGATGCCCGATATAGCAGGGCAGATTCTCGATGATATTCTTGTCATGCTCTCCCTGATTGGAATCAGAACTGGAAAGTCTTCGCATGAAACGCTCAAAGCCAAACAGAAGAACCTGTCCCTTGTATTTGTGATCGCGGGTCTGGGACCAGACCTTCTCACACTGCTCATAGAGCCACTGACGTTCCTCTTCCTCTAAAAGAATCTGATCCGTTTTCCCGGGAATCGTGTCCACCAGCGTGAACTCCACGGATTCACAGCCCGTTTCGATACAGAAATCGAGCATATTGTAGAAATCATCGAAATTCAGGCGGGAGATCACGTGATAGACCTTGATGTAAGGCTTGTCGTTCTTCATCTGGTTCAGAAGCTTCACATACTTCACCAGTTTGTGAAAATCCTTCTCTCCCTTGTTCGGATGAGTTTTGGAATAGGCCTCCGGGGTTCCGGCCCACATGGAAAGCGTGAAATGATCAATTCCGATTTGAAGAATCCGGCGAATCGCATCCTCAGAGCACAGACGAACAAAGTTGGTGTTCACATAAAGGGTCATGTCATGATCCTTGATGCACTGCCAGATATCAAAAGCCTGAGGATGCATGGTGGGATCCCCGCCTCCAGCCATATAGATCTCTTTGGTCCCAATCTGGGCCAGTTCTCCGATCGTACGCTTGATCACATCCAGAGGAATCGTATCCCGCTTGGATGCGGGATCAATCAGAAGATCCTCAAGCATGGGGGAATTCGACCAGCAGGCCACACAGTCATTATTGCAGAGATTGGTGACATCCAGCTGAACGAGCTGAGGGCCAATGAAGGACTCCTCTACCGAAAGGACTCCGGCCATGCGCTTGTAATCATCCAGGGTCGAGCCCAGTTTTTCGGATGGGACATCCTCTAGGCCCAAAGCCTGCAGATCCTTTTTGGGAGCAGGAAACAGAACCTCAAAAAGCTTGCCGCTCTTCAGAAATTCGAAACGAGAAGTAGCCTTTTTTTTTTCGCCAATCCCCAGATGGTAAGCTCCCATCAGATTGCGCGCTGTCTGGGTCCAGTTAAATTTTTCCTCGGCACGACGGCGGGCCTCATACTGAAGACTCTTTTTCAGTTCCACATCATTCAGAACCCGGGCAACACCACTGGCCAGAGCCTTGGGATCTCCCGGACGTACCAGAACACCGGCATTGCCATGATTGAGCATATCAGCGACTTCACCGACTTCACTGGCCACAATGGCTCTGCCTGCCGCCAGATACTCACATATTTTCAGGGGAGATTTGGTGGCCACCTGAGGGGTGTCTTCAAATGCAGCAACACAGACATCGCTGACTTTCAGAAAACGAGGGATATCATCATGGGGTACCGAACCGGTAAAAATGATGTCATTCTGAAGGCCCAGCTGCTCGGCTTCCTTGAGCAGATCCAGAAACCGCGACCCGTTTCCCACCACAAAATAGGTAATGTCATCGCGGACTTCCTTGAGATGAGCCGCCATTTTCAGGAACAGATGGCAGTACTGGGCACCATGCAACTGACCCACATAAGTCACGACATTCGACTTGAGTTCATACTGTTCACGGATCGGGCCTTCATCCACCAGAGTCATATCAAAGCGCTTCAGATCGCCACCTACCGGAGCCTCGAAGATTTCCGTATGGGCAATCCCAAGACCACTGGCCTGACGCCACAAAGCCTTGGAAGCAACTGAAACCGTATCCACCAGCCACGGAACGGCCTTCTCGCTGATATTCATGTAGCGATACCACCAAGGATCATCAGGAGTGGAATCCAAAAAAATCTGGGCTTCCCAGTCATCCCAGTCATAATGGACCGGCTTTCCGGTTACAACCCCGGCAAAAATTGAGGGAATCGCCACGTAGGGAAACCCTTTCTGAAAATGAATCACATCGGCCCAGCGGGCATGCTCAAGAACAGCCCTGGTTTTCTGAACCAGAGAAACCGAATGCCGAATCATGGGTATCGTCTGAAACGGATGCTCCTGCCTGCGCTTTTCGATATGGGGGAGCTTGTGAGGGTTTTCAAGGTGGTAGATCAGACGGACATTATGACCCATCTTCACAAATTCATGGGCTAAATAGACAATGCGAACCGACCAGGGCTCAACCGGGGAATAGATGTCATGAGGATGAATCATCAGTATATTCATGCGTCTCCCAGAAAGGATTCAAGCTTCCATTTTTTCAGAAGCCCTTCCATTTCATCATTGAAGTTGGTGTTATCACAACTGCGGCAGAACTCATCTATGATTTCCCCACCATTATAGGTCGGAAGATTGCCGGCTCCATAATTGATATTCTTGGCACAGTGACGGGCTTTGGCATATTCTTCCGAAAGCCAGAAATCCGCAAACCCCTGATACTGGTCTGCCTTGCCTACGATTTTATCTCCACAGCAGAAACTGAAATCCCGACTCAAATCGACATAGGAAAAATTCCAGCCCACAAAACAGCGGCGCTTTTCGTGAAAATAGCCTGCCCAGGTCCCATCATCCTGAAGATTGTTGATCTCCTGATCCATATAACTGTCAATTTTGATCTTCAGTCGGGGAGCCAGTTTTTTGACTTCCTTGAGCATTTCCCTGACTTTGGCCGCTTCCTCCAGAGTCAGGCAGAGATGCTGGGACCAGGGAGACGGGTGAACCAGCTTGTACCAGATCGTATCAAATCCGTATTCGGCACCCATAAGAGCCATATCTACAACTTCATGCCAGTTATCTCTGGTAAGAACGTGCAAAAAGATGCAGAAAGGTTTGACGTACTCCTGCCCGGTTTTCTCGACCAGTTCACGTCTGCGGCAGTTCAGATAATCAAAATTCTGGAAAAGCTTGTCAAAAATCCGTTTCGTCTTGCTCGGATGCGTTGCCCGGTAGGATTTGGGGGTCACTCCACTGACGGATATGGTCATATTGTCCACACCCCACTGAAGGATATGATCCACCAGTTTGGGTTTAAGAGCCAGGCCATTCGTGGAAAAGTTCAGTCCGAAACCCCGACTTTTGACCGCCTGGATCAAATCGGCAAACTGGGGATGGATGGTTGGTTCTCCCCCTCCAACCAGAAGAAATTCCTCTACCATAAGGCGTTTGGCATCATCCAGTACGGATTCCATATAGGGAAGAGACAGGAAAGTTCCCTCAAGTTCAGGCTGGGATTTTTCTTCGTCCCCCGGATTGATCGGGCTATGGCGCCTACAATAGACACAATCCAGATTACAACCATAGCTGATATCAAAGAGCATACGCTTGGGACCAATAAAAGCCTGCTCACAAACAGCCCCCAAAACACGCAGAAACTGAGGAAAATCCGCTTCGGGTATGGGTTTCTTCAGGTGTTCCACCAGTTTTCTGGCTTTTTCATCCAGCTCAAAGGACGAAGGAAGAAGCCTGAAATAACGTCGGGCAAAACCCTCCGTGTCGCTGGCAAGGGCTTCAAGGATATCCCTTGGATCATAGGTTTCGGATTTCAGGAAGGGCAGAAAAAGGCCCTTGGGCCCTAAGATGATTTTCCCAGCAGGCGCTTGAGCCTGCGATACTGCCGATACACCCATTTGGACTGAATGGAATTCAGAATTCCCTGCAAGTTTCTGTTTTCAGAACCAAGTTCCCTCAATCTTGTTTCCAATTCTAAACGCTCCCCATCCAGATTGCCAATGACTGCCACAAGTCTCGCATGTTCTGCCCTTTCCTTTTCATGCAGTTCCTGAAATTCTCCGACCAGAGTCTGAAGTTTTTCGTGCTCATTCTGATCGTTTTTCTGAATGCGTTTGAGCTCCTCAATCTGTCCGACAAGCAAGCCATGCTCTGCTTCAAGATGCTTTAAGGAGCCCCCTCTCTCTTCTGCCACCAGAGACACCCGAGTGAGTTCTTCTTCTCTTTGAGTTCTGATTTCGCGCTCATCGCGTAAAACCTCCAGAATATGCACATGCTCATCATGAAGAGCTCTGAATTCCACATCTTTTTGAGAAGCATGATTGGAAACCTCAAGAAGTTTCCCTTCCAGAACCGCATGAACTGACTTCAAAGCCTCTAACTCCCGGCATGCGAACGCGTGAATCCCTATCAGCTTTTCATGGGCTAAGGCCTGCTTTGAAGACGCTTCCTTTAAATTCCCCAAGGCTTCTTTAAGAGAGTCTCTTTCTTTTTCAAGGGTCTTCTGATAACTCTGGTGTTGTTCTAAAGCCTGATGAGTCGTTTTCTCCCTCTGTTTGGAGGCCTGAAGCTCCAGAATCAGTTTTTCAGATTCTTCCTGAGAAACTTCCAGAGACTCCAAAGCCGTGCCAAGATGTTCCACCAGGCGGGCATGCTCCAGAGCCAGATGTTCCCTTTCCTGCTTTTCCCTCTGATACTCCTGATTCAGGTTCTTGATCTCACCACTTAAACCAGCGTGTTCATTCCTGAGAAATTCCAGAGATGCTTCCAGATTTCTGATGGTTGCATGCTGGATCCCGTGCTCCTGCTTAAAATCTGCAAGCTCACGGCTCAGACTTTTAACACGAGCCCTGGACTCGTCCAGCTCGCGTCTTAGCTTGATTCCCAGATCCACAGCCTTGCGCCGGGCCTCGGATACCTCCAGATAGCGCTCAAGAACCCGGGAACGCACATAATCTTTCATGGAACCTGAGGCCATCGGGATAAAAACTCCTCACTGGGATAACGAAAGGCACAGTCCTGACAGGGTAGCGGATATTCCCCCCTTTTCGCTCGTGCCCGACGAAATTTCTGTATTTCTTCGGAATACCAGAGAGACTTCAGGTCCTGTTTCTGGATATATCCCAGAGAAAAGCGATGTTCATGCCCCCTGAAAATTGCGGAGCAACAGGCCATGACCTCGCCATCGCTTAAGACAAACAGAGTATCCCAGGGCTGGCTACATTCAAGGGGCCAGGCAAAAAGGTTCGGCGCATGAATCCGAAGATCCGTGGAACGCCTGAGAACCTTCAGATCCTGAAGAAGGGTATGCAGGATTTCGGGACGGAAGATTGATTCCCTGGCCCTGGACTGCCCATACATCTTCTCCGGCAGGAGGTGCAGATGACGAATAGCCGGGAATTTTTCCAGAAAGCGGATGGTTTCTTCCAGATTGAGATGGGTCATCCGGTTCCAGACCAGATTGATTTCCACCGAAGTTTCTGGGTTCGTTGCCATGACCTGCCCAAGATTTTTGGAAAATTTCTGGAAGGAATAGCCCCGGCGATCCTCATAGACCGGACCACTTCCATCCATACTGATACTCAGGCGGTGAAGTCTGGGAAGAATCGGAAGAACCCGATCCACACGGGTGAGATTGGAAATCATATTCAGATGAAGGTGCGGAGCCCAATTTAGAAGAGTCTCTACGAACTCCGGCAGACGAGGGTGCAGGGTGGGTTCACCATAACCTCCCAGCTGGATTTCACTGGTTTTGGGCAGGAAATCCCTTACGGACTCCAGAGCCTCAGACGGCATCATCCGGGGGCGGTTTTCTTCCTTGTTCCACCAGGAATGACCACAGGTCTTACAACTTAAATTACAGGAGTTGGTCAGTTCCAGCTGGAGAACAATCGGTTGGGAAAGCGGCTTTGCAACTCCAAGAAACCTTTCCAGCCGGTTCCACAGGACATTTCGATAGGGAAGGGATCGCCAGGCTTCAAGAGCGGGCTTCAGAAATGGTAAAACGGGAATTCTCATATACAGACTGAAAAATTTTCATTTTACGGATGGAAAAAAGCTTTTGCCGCTCACAATCCGAAAGAGAACAAATCGCCTGCAGCATTTCCTCCTGCTGGATCCTGTCCAGCATGAAGTCCATGAACAGACTGGCTGAGTCCGTATACTTCACCGCTCCCTCCCTGGTACGGAGAATGTTCACCTGATGTCCGGGCCCGTTTGAGTCCGTTCGTTTTTGACCCGTAACACAGTTAAGTATAGGACAGGAATTCGAGTTTGGCCAGACAGCCCAAACACCCAGATGGCAAAAAATGGTGGAACTTACTGTTTTTGGCTCTGATTTAAATGAAAAACCTTCACGGTCTTTTGAGGCAGAGCCTGGGACTGGGGCATATTCTCGGAAAAAGCAGCTTCAATCCGCTGGGTCAGATTCTCAGCAATCACATCATCCCGAAACCAGGCTTTCAGAGTTTCCCTGGTTTTCGTGGCATCCACCCTTAAGGGATAATGATATTCCCGTTCTTCCCAGTCCAGCTTCACCCACTGAAGAATGCGGCGAAAAATCGGAACAGAACGGGTCATTTCACGATAGTCCTCCCAGAGTTCGCGCTTATCCATAAGCAGGAACCAGTGGCGGCCGCACTCAAGATCTGTCGGCCTGTCACGAACCCGGGTGGAAAATACCCTTCCCCGGTAGCGGCTGGACCAGCCTTCCACCTCTTCCTGAAGGGTCTGAAAATTCATGCCTGATATATCCCGGCCCTTGTGCCGGACTCCAAGCGGAATTCCTTCAAATTCAAAGCCATAGAAGACGATATAGGCCGAAGCCGACAGGCCCAGGCAGAAAACTGCATATAAAGCCAGAAACCAGCGCATACGAATTAAGCCAGAAGAACCCGCTCTCTGGTTTCCATTGCATTGAGCCCCTGAGCCAGAGCATAAAACAGAAGGCTTACCCCGAAAAAGAGCCAGCCAGTCAGATTGAGAATGGAGTTATTGTATTCCATGACCATCTGAAACAGACCGGAAAAACCGGTAAACCATAAAAGCCCGAACCAGAAAGGAATCGAAATCAGAAAGCACAAAGGCGCCTGATTTCTCACGACCGGACCTGCCCCGGGAAGCAGGAAAGAGAGGTTGCGAGCCATGATACTGGTTTCCTGGGCTTCCAGCTTGCGAAAGTACTGAAGCCCCTTGCGCCGTCTTTCTTCCGAATCAAAACACTCACTGCAAAGAACCTGTCCCCCAAGGGTAGACTGACAGTTGTTGCAGATTCTGGCATCACAGTACCGGCAGCGATTGACGGTGATATCCATGCGATCCTTGACAAAAAGAAGCGCGCCAACCAGCCCCCCTCCCAGAAGAAACCAGAGGACAGACAGGAATAAATCCAGGGACAGGGAACTTTCATAGAGAGGAGCAAACCAGGTGTCATGTTTCTGAATGGAGGATTCCAGCGAAAAGCAGGCAAAAAGAGGCAGACCTTCGGACTTGAATTTCACATACCTCTCGATATTCTTGCGGGAGCGCTCTCCGGCCCCGCCCAACCAGCTGAAATGCTTGGAAGCCAGACCAGAATTGCCCTTGAGCTCGTAGATCCGGCCAAGATTGAAAATCACGCGATCGTTGATCGGATCCTGATCAAAAGCCTTGGAAAGATAATTCTGGGCCTTCTCCAGATCTCCAATTGCAGCCCATGCCACCCCCAGGTTCCCCAGAGTCGGCACATGAGCAGGCTCTTCTGCCAGAACCGATTCCCAAAGCTTCAATGCTGCCTGGGGACCTTTTCCGGTTCCATATTCAAGAAGTCCCATCTGAAATTTGGCATCCAGATCCAGAGGATTCTGATTAAGCCTTTCCTGCATCATCTGCCGTGCTTCCCTGACATCCCCGGAAAGCATGGCATTCAGCGCCTTGAGCTTGTCCCGGTTATTGGCATATCCCGTGGGAAAAAACAGAGGAATGAATACCAGTAACGCAAGGCCGGCACCATAAAGCAGTTTTTCCAGATCCCCCATAAAAGCCCAAAGAACCAGGGGAAGGAAGATCACAAGTCCGGTGGGAAAGAAAATCAGCAGGGCCCCTGCCACAAAGGTAGTCACTGGAATGGAAAGGGAGCGGTTGCCGATCATTTCCTCTACCAGATGCTTCAGCTCTCCCCGGCAGCGAATCGCAACTGCCGCACAGAAAGTCATCAGGGCCAAAAAAACAGACCAGAACAGGGTGATTCCGAAATCCGCCTTCAAAAGCTCAGCCTGAAGGGTTCCCCCCAACACATCCCACAGAAAAGTGGCCGAATAGCTGAAGACCTGGGAGGGCGCTGATTCATTCAGAATTTCCACCCTGACGGCAGCAAGCTCGGCACTGTCGGCATGAAACAGAAAACCTTCCTGAATCAGACGGGAAGCAATATCCGTGCGACCCTGCTCAAGTTCCTTTCCAGCTTCTCGGGCAAGCCAGGAAGAATACGGTTTCCAGGATTCAAAGCCCTTTTTCAAAAGCCCGTACAAAGCCCTGTCCAGATAGGCCCGACTCTGAGTATTGTCCCCCAGACGAAGGGCCAGAACTCCAGCCCTGAAGAACCAGTCTCCATCCACCTTATCCCCGGCACGGGATGGATCCAGAGGAACCTGCTTGAGGCTCAGTGCCTGACGTTGCATGTTCTCAAGACTGGAACGCTCATAAATCGCCCCCAGAAGATAATGGGCCAGCATGTTCGCAGGGGAAGTCTTCAGAAAACCTTCCAGGAATTCCCGCTTGCGGTTGATATCACCCCATTGCGGGTCCATCTGCATGAGTTCCTGAAAATCCGGGGCATTCGAGAAAATCTCGCGACTCTGAGCCTCAAAAACCTCAAACTCGGAACGCCCGGCTGCCGCAATCGGGGCTACGGGAGTAAGAAGACGTCGCTTGTTTCCAATCTGAACAGGTCCGGTTTTGGCAATCCAGGTTTCCACATAATTACCAGCTTCCGGATTCGGGGCTTTGGTTTTCGCCTGAATCAGGTGCTCCCGGGCTGACCCCATGGCATTGGTTTCCTGAAGATAGCGCCCCAGAAGGTACTCATCCAGAAAATTGGCCTGATTGGAGGCACTGCGTTCCTTTAAAGCATCAAAGAAGGGAACTTCACGGGTTGGCAGTTCAAAGATGCCATCCGCAAGCTGCCAGCTTCGATCCATATCCCGGTTCAGAAGCATCTGGGCGAGAAGATAGTGACCCGCAAGCTTTTTCCCGGAAACATAGCTTTCCAGAACATTTCTTAAATCAAGCAGAGCGCCGTCATCAAGCTGAGGAATGGTATCTGC
>CAZDAM010000098.1:0-12210 GCA_964503595.1 uncultured bacterium | reverse complement strand
AGCCAGCGTCTGAGTCGATCATCATGGTTTCCCATGACCGAAAATGCCAGACCACGGCTGACCATAGCCATTGCAAAACGCAAAACCCCAACAGACTGAGGCCCTCGATCCACCAGATCCCCGGCAAAAACAACGCGTCGGCCTTCCGGATGATCCACATAAAAGCCATCTTCCTCATCCTCCAGAACCTGGTACCCCAGCTTTCTTAGAAGAATCAGAAGCTCATCCATACAGCCATGAACATCCCCAAAAATGTCAAAGGGACCGGTTTCATGTTCCTGATGAATCTGCATTATCGATGAACTCCCTCATACGGAGCTTTTCTCTCTTCAAACTTCAAGGGAAGAAAATTATACAGGACTTCCGGTTTCTCAAGGCCGCTTTGATTCAAACGGGGCGGAAACTGGAGAATATCTTTTTTTCGCATAGTAGAATCCTAAAGACTCCTACAGGAAAGCCAAAAACGCCAAACGTTTTCACTCAAATCAGAATTGGATGGGTTCATTCATGCGCATAGGAATTCAGACCTGGGGTTCTACCGGCGACTGTCGGCCCATGTTTGCTCTGGCCCGTGAATTGAAACTCCGAGGACATGAAGTAACTTATGTCGTGACCTGCCTGGCAGGAAACAGTTTTTCAGAAGAAGCCAGAAAACTCTTCATTCAAGTAAAGGAAGTCCCCGAAAAACTTCCATTTCAGGAGGAGGATTTTCAGAACACTTTCGGCTCAGCCCAAAACGATCTGTTCCTGCTCATACGCCTGCTCAACAAAGGTTATTTTTCGATTGAAGAAGAGCTGATGCAAAGCTCTCTTGAACTTGCTCGTGAGTGCGATGTACTCATCTCCCACTTTCTGATTCACACCCTTAAAATTGCCGCCGGAAAATTCGGCAAACCCTGCGCAACCGTCCACTTCTGGCCTGGATCTCTTGCCACCGGTGAAGCTCCTCCAGGACCAATTCCCTTCAATCTGGGCCCGCGCATCAATACATTCTTCTGGAATCAGGCCCACACCCTCCTCAACCTGCTTTTTGAAAAACGCTTTGCCCGGCTGGCCATTAAGCATAAAGTACCGGTAAGTCCCTACTTTCCAGACTGGTGGGACGGAAGACAGGAAATGTGCCTGATTGGTGCAAGCCCTCATCTATGGAAACCTCCAAAAGACTGGCCTGAATCCTTTCAGATGAGCGGGTTCTGGGACCTGCCCCCCGATTCAAGGAGAGCGATTCCGGATGAAATGAAGGAATTTCTCAACTCAGGAAGTCCTCCAGTCCTGATAAGCTTTGGTTCCATGGGCTATGTGTCCCCAGTCAGGAATCAGGCTTTTCTGGAAGCCACAAGCCAGATGCTTGATGAAAGAATCCTCCTGCAATCAGCCAACCCGGAGCTTGAGGATGGTTTGCTGTCTCCAAAGGTGTACCGCTTCAAATCCCTGCCCCATTCCCTTCTGTTTCCACATATCAGGGCTATGGTTCATCATGGAGGAGCCGGCACCACCCACAGCTCGGCCAAAGCTGGAATTCCCTCTCTTATTGTAAGTTTCTGTGAAGAACAGTATTCCTGGGGCCTTAACCTTCACAAACTGAGACTTGGCCCCAAGCCCCTTCGCAAACGAAAATTGAGCCCCCAACTTCTGGCCCACAAAATCAGGGAACTTCTAAGAAACCCGACCTATGCCCTGAATGCCCAGAAGCTTGGCAATGCCATGCAGGAAGAAAACGGGGTCCAGTTGGCCTGCGAGACTATTGAGGGACTCTGGAAAGATTCAAACGCTTCTGAATCAAAGCGATATTTACTGAAGTGACCCCATACTGACTGGCCCAGTCTGGCCATTTTGCAAGGGCTGAGCAGGTTTCATCCAGAATGGAAAACACCGTCTTTTCCGGAATTTGAGCTACTTTACCCAAACGAATCAGATGTTCCCTCCCAGGGTTTTTGCCTTCTCCCATAACCATTGTACTCTGCTCGCCATGAGGCCCTGCTGAAAACGTCAGATCGTATGCAGGAGCCAGACTCCACTGCCCCGACTCATCCATAAGAAAGCTGAAGTTCTTGGAGTGATCATCGCGGTTATGTGACAGGACATTGAAAACCGCAAGACGGTACATTTTTTCGACTTCACGCACATCACGGGTCAGATTGGCGGTGAGAGTCAGTAAATCCTCGTAATCAAGAGAGGGCGCACGAAAATCGGAATGCAGCAATCCACAGACAGAATGCATGTGAAGCCGCTGTTCTTCCCTGCGATCAAATCTTTGAACCGCAAAATACCCCGCACACTTTTTCGCTTGAAACAAATGAACTGGAGGCATTTTGATCCCAGCCTCTTGAGCCATCAATGCGTATACATATTCAATGGCACCAGCATCCAATCCATCCTGAGTATTGGCAAATTTAACCAGCCACGGCTTAAAATCAATCGGCAGCCTGGAAGCTCCGTAGACGATCTGATCATCAGATTTTCGATAAGCAATCATGACTTTGGGCCGAGCTCCTCCTGAGGAACCATTCAAGGCAATCAGATCCTGCAAAACTCCATCGGATAACCCCTTGAGAACCTCCTGAGAATGCAGTGCCAACTCATCCAAAGATAATGATGCTACAGGCTCACTTTCGCCAAAGTCCGGCTCATAGACCAAAGCACCCATTCCAACCTTGCCGACATGGACGAGACGATCCAGGACAGAGATTTCTCTGGGGTGAAAGCCCTGGCTGCGTGCCAGTCGATCCAAAAGAAGCCGCCCCCACCCATCCGGCAGACTGTCATTGAAGACCCCAGGCAAGCCTTCAAAAATCGTTGTCGGAAAACGGGTCACCCCTGGCTGAAGCGGCAGTTTATAAGGAGAGATTTCCAGGCCATGTTCCAGAAACTCCCGATGATATTCAAAAAAGACTACCCCTGCTTTGAGGGCCAGACGGCCAACCGGAATCGTCGAATCTTTGAATCTCAGCCCCACCCCGACTTCCTGAACCCGAGGAAAAAAACTCATTTACGTTTTCCCCGTTTTCGAAGCGTTGTCCTGGATTCCTGAAGGACTTCATCAATGGAACTGTATTCCTCAACCACCGGCCTGGTCGCCTCAATCAGACTTTGAAGGCCCCCCAGAACCATTTGCAACCGTAAAAAAGACTCCAGCGAAATAACCCCCTTCTGCTCAAATTTGCGAAGGGTTGGAAGGGACACTCCTGCTCGTTTCGCAAGCCCTTCCTGAGTCAGGTTGAGCTGTAAACGCCGCTTCCGAGTATTTTCTGCCAGTTCTTGCTGGGCTCTGAACGGACTGATAAGTGATATCACTGTATTAGTATACCATGAAAATTAGGATTAACTGATTGATATGGATCAGTTAGATGGAAGAAGTGTTGACTATTTAGAAGAGTAGGCCATAAGAGCCTGCTTAAGCTCTTCTTTGACCTGATTCTGAAGTTCCAAAGGCTCAAGCACCTGGCAGCAGTGCCCGTGGCGCAGAACCTCCATGGTCAATTCATGCAGGGATGTGTAAGGAAGCTTCAGGATATAGGATTCCCTTTCCCAGCGACCTTCCTGCCGGGAATGCCAGATTTCATCGGCAACCCAGCGGGCATTGGGCTGGTGAAATCTGAGGGTGGCCCAATGCTCTCCCCCACCGGCAAAAAGCCCAAAGCCAGAGGAAACATAGTCCTCATCAACGGGAATTTCCCGACATTCAAGTTGCTCACAAGGAAGAACTTCCCGGATTCGTTCGATCGCAAAAACCCGCATTTCCCTGCGCATCTCACACCAGGCCGCCAGATACCAGCCATCCTTGTAAAGGACAATCTGTTGAGGATGAATCGTTCTTTGCATCACTTCATCCCGATTGCGTCCATGATATTGAATCTGCATGACTTTACGTTCCAGAAGATACTGGCAGGTTTGTTCAAAAACTCTGCCTTCCGGGAGTCGGGCCTGAGAGCGGATCACCTTCATCCGGCTAGAAAATTCAGCAGGAGGCAGGTTCAAGTCCTTGACCAATCCCTCTACCCTGCGCTGAAAGTCCTCAAAAAGCTCTCCTAGAGGACCGGGTTCCATCTTCTCGATCAGGGACTGCATAAGCATAAGCGAGCGGATTTCCGCCGGAGTCAGCCAGAAGCCGGGAAGCTCAAAACTCCCTTCATCCGGATCGTAGCGCCAGGTTTTTTCACTATGCTCCCAAATCAGAGGAGCCAGAAGGCGCTCCTTGAGATACTCGATATCCCGATGGACAGTGCGCTCGGTAACTTCCAGATTTTCACTGATTTTACGAGCGGTCAAAGGTTTTCCGGCCTGAAGCCAGCGATGGATTTTGTAAATGCGCTCAACTTGACTCATAGAAGCATGATTCTAGAACAACAAACAGATAAATCCAAATTCCCTGCTTTCCATCTTAAAGGGTGCCGCTGAAGTCTATATGTCTTCTGAAAACAGGGCTTTTTACACGACAAAAATTGTCGCCTAAAGGGTTCGGTGTTTTAAAGGATCACACCATAAAGCAGCTAGAAAACCTTTATCTGATGGATCTCCTAAAAACTCAATGCAATTTCACACGGGTTTGCTTGCTCAGCATAAATCATTCCGAAGAATTCTCTTTAAAACCATAACGTTATGGTTTATGGTTTTTGTTATGAAATATGAAAAAATCAACGACAAGAAAACGCGGCTGGACAGCTTTCGTCCGCTGCCGGATACGCTGGTTCACAACCTGGATGACTGGTTCAGGGTCGAACTGACCTACACCAGTAACGCCATTGAAGGAAATACACTCACCCGGCGCGAAACCGCACTGGTCGTTGAGAAAGGATTAACCGTAGGCGGTAAATCGCTTACCGAACATCTGGAAGCCGCAAACCATGCCCATGCTCTGGATTGGGTGAAAGAACAGATTCAGCGTAAGCCTGACGAGTTGACAGAAAAAGACATCCTGAAGATCCATAACATCATCCTCAAAGGCATTGATGACGCCAATGCCGGACACTATCGCTCGGTAGCGGTTCGTATTTCCGGCTCAGCAGTGGTGCTGCCAAATCCTCGTAAGGTTTTGGATTTGATGCAGGATTTTGAAAAATGGTTGGGAAACAGCAGAAATCTCCACCCGGTAGAATTTGCGGCAGAAGCTCATTACCGACTGGTGAGCATTCACCCGTTCGCTGATGGAAATGGTCGTACTGCGCGATTGCTCATGAATATGATTTTACTCATGGCTGGCTATCCTCCGGCGATCATCCGTAAGCGTGACCGCCTATCCTATATCAGCTCTTTGGAGAAGGCACAGTTAGGTGGCTCCAAAGAAGATTACCTGAAAATCATCTTGAAGGCAGTTGAGCGTTCCCTGGATATTTATCTGAAGGCCGCTTCTGGCGAAGATGCTCAAGCATCAGAGAATGATGTTCTGTTAAAGATTGGAAAACTGGCCAGGCAGACCGGAGAAAGTCACTCCACCATCCGACACTGGACCAAGGAAGGACTGTTGGAAGTCGCTGAAATCACAGAGTCAGGATATCAGCTGTATGCATCAGACATGGTGGAACGCATCAAGAGAATTCATGCCCTCAAAAAACAGCGCCTCACCTTACAGGAAATCAAAGAAGTCCTATTGCGGGAGTTCTGAAAATCAAAGTAGAACAAATCTGACTTTTGTCATGCGTAGAAAATCAAAAGTATCGATACAGGGAACAGAAAATACCTTGCAGATATTTGGAATTTTGACCTTTCTGCTATTCTCAGGATCAAATTTTTCTCTGGTCACAACGGTAGCTTGAAGAGCCTGCGCTTTAGCAATAACCCATGGATCTGCTCTCGTCAGAAATTTGTGTCTACTGCCTTGAGTGAAAGGCCCTTTCTCCACGTAGTTGGCAATCGCCTCCATTGCCGACTGAGTCGCTGGATCATCTTCAGATAAGAAATGCATCCGTCTTGCTTTAGCCCATTCTGCCAATTCATCATTGCCTTCCCTTAGTTCCTCTCCTACCATCTGGATACTGCAAGCAATGTCCCTCTCAAACAGCCGATCCAACCAATCCCAATACGCAGGACAAAAATCAAAAGGATAAAACTGATTCTTGGCTTCTATGTATGTGTTGGAATCAAGGAGATATAGCAAAACCCAACTCCCTGGCAAATTTGAGAATGCCCGAGGGCTTGACTCCCAAAAACCATCCAGCGTCTCGAAATAACAGGTTGCCATTCAAGGCCTGATGAATCACTGCGCGCGAAAATAACGGGCTGATACGAGACTTCTTGAGTCTGTAGAACGAAGGGCCCCCGGAAGTAGGTTCCCTGTTTTCATAAGCTCGTTTTTGCTCCTGAATATAGGAACCGTATTCCAGAGGATTGATATAACCAAGGGTGCACGCTCTGCGAGCCAATACCCAGCTACTGACGTGAAAATGGCTCTCCAGAATAGGAAGGTTTTGCCTCCAGTTTTCAAAGTCTGTTTTCCACTGCTGTCGAAACTCATCTTCAGGAACCAATACTGCCGCAGCCACTTCATTGCAGAATTTTTCGTCCTGCCGGTGACTACCAATATGCCCATCGGACACTCCAGAGCTGTCAATCCAGAGATGACTCAGCTCATGCATGAGAGTAAATAACCTGGCTCCTGGTGCATCCGCATCATTGATGAAAATCATCGGAGCATAGGGATCGCTTAAAGCAAAGCCACGAAACTCCTCCACTTTGAAGCGACGAGAGTGATGATTCAGGAATGCCTGACGCATGACAAGGATTCCAAGACTCTCTATACGCTGAACCAGATCCCGGTAATAATCTTCCCAGGAACCTTTCTGCGGATAAGGTGAAATATTCAATTTTTGGCGGACATCCCGAACTACGGCACCCACACCATCGTGGACAGAAAAACTTCCCACTACCGATACAGGCTCTAATTCCTGTTGAATCGCATAGTCTCGATACCATGCCTGGCATTCCAGCATGAGATCCAAAAGTTCGCTCAACTCTGCGCTTGGCTCAGCCAGTTCCAGGCTGTCTAAAGTTCGAAGATCCGGTATTGGCAGGGTCTTTTGAACTGGAATGTCTTTCAGATAGAGGTAGCCAAAAGGAATCCGGGCAACTTTGGCAAAGTGCTGGGCCTGTCTGAACGTCAAAGAGCTTTCACCAGATTCCCATTTTTGTAGCTGCTCTTCACTGATCCTGCATTTTCGAGCAAAATCGACGGGTCCCCAACCACCACGCTCTCGCGCCCAGGACAATATTCGATAATTGATCCTTGCTTTGCCCATAATCCCTTATATAGTCTAAAAAACCGATTTAAATCCTGCAACGACCATGACACCCCGTGTCAGTGGATTTCCTTTAGAATGCCAGGCTGAAGTGAGGAGCGAAGATCATGACAGATATCGATAAATGGGCCGCAGGAACCAGGCTTTCCGGCATTCTTGAAGATGAGATTGTTGAAGTTGTTCTGGCCCAAAAGATGGGGGAAAACGTTTCCCTGATCTACCGGTCAGAGGGAGGAGGAATTGAGGAAACGGTTCTGAATCAGGCTCAGGTTGCAAATGCCATTCTCATCACCGATAAAAAAATTCCGTTTGAGAGTCAGAATGGGGAGCATTTTCTTTTGGCCGCGGAAGCTCTTCGGATTCGGTTTGGGGTACAGACCGATCCCTTTTTAGCGGTTCATGGGGCCCGCATTGAACCCCTGCCCCATCAGATTTCTGTCGTTTACGAACAGATGCTCGATCAGAATCCACTTCGATTTCTTCTGGCCGATGATCCTGGGGCGGGCAAGACCATCATGGCAGGCCTTTTGATTCGTGAGCTGATGTTAAGAGGAGTCGTGGAGCGTTGCCTGATCGTCCCTCCAGGAAGCCTGGTCGAGCAATGGCAGGATGAGCTGGAAAATCATTTCTCCCTGCAATTTGAAATTCTGACACCAGATTCCATTCGCCAGCATAAGGAAAAGATTTTTCAGAAGTTTCCCTTCATGATTGCCCGCCTCGACATGTTGGCACGCAATGATGAATACAAGGAATGGCTGAAAAAAGAGCATTGGGATCTGGTCATTGGAGATGAATCGCATCGCATGTCAGCCACAGCCCAAGGCAAGGAAATCAGCGAAACTCAGCGTTACCGGCTTGGCAAAATCCTGAGTCAGACCTCCCGGCATTTTCTTTTGATGACAGCCACTCCCCATAACGGAAAAGACACCGATTTCAAGCTTTTTCTGACTCTTCTGGATCCGGAACGCTATGCCGGACTTTACCGTTCTTCAGAAAAGGTTCCTCTTTCTGCCCATATGTATCGGCGTATGGTCAAGGAAGAACTGGTACGTTTTGATGGGACAGCTCTTTTCCCTCCCCGCCATAGTTACGTGACTCACTACGAGCTTTCCATAGGCGAACAAGCATTATATGAAAATATCACCCGCTATGTCAGAGAGGAAATGAACCGGGCTCAGCGTCTTGATGAAGCCCAGAAGGTCAATGTGACTTTCGCCATGATTATCCTGCAACGCCGGCTGGCATCTTCAAGTGCGGCCATTTTCAAAAGTCTGAACAACCGCCTTTTGCGACTGGAGAATCAGCTTCAGGAGGTATTGGAGGGCAAGCCGGAACATAGCAGCTCGCCTATCGGAATGATTGATTGGGAAGATATGGAAGAAGAATGGACGGCTTCTGAGTGGGAGGAGCAGACTGAAATTTCTTCCGGTATTACCGCAGCTCAGACTGTTGATGAACTGAAAAAAGAAATTGCAACCATTCAGGATTTGATCGAGCAGGCTCGGGTTTTGCGAAATTCGGGTATGGATGCCAAATGGCAGCAGCTTCAGGAAGTGCTTCAGGAAGAGCGGCTTTTTAAGGATGGGAAGAGGCAGAAGATCCTCATCTTTTCGGAGTTTCGCGACACCCTTTTCTTTCTTGAAGAAGAGCTTAAGGAAGTGCTGGGCAACCCCAAGGCCGTTGTGACAATTCACGGGCAGGTTGCAAGAGAAGAGAGACTGCGTCTTCTGGAGGATTTTCGCTTCAATCCCGAAGTTGTCATTCTGCTTGCCAACGATGCTGTTGGTGAAGGCGTCAATCTTCAGCAGTGCCATCTTATGATCAATTACGACCTGCCCTGGAACCCAAACCGTCTGGAGCAGCGCTTTGGGCGGATTCACAGGATTGGACAGAAAATCCCCTGTCACCAGTGGAATCTGATTGCCCATCAGACAAGAGAGGGCATGGTCTTTGAACGCATGCTGGAAAAGCTGGAACGAGCCAGAGAGCAGCTTCAGGGCAAGGTCTTTGATGTCTTAGGCAAGGTTTTTGAAAACAATTCCTTAAGAGATTTGATTCTGGATTCCATTCGATCCAATGACTCCCTGAGTCAGGAGGAGATTTTTCGTAAAGTGGATAATGCCATGGACACGGAGAATATCCGTAAGATCATGGAAAAGAGGGCATTGGCCGAGGAGCATCTGGATACCTCAAGACTCTCCTCCATGCGTGAAAAAATGGAAAGGGCCAAAGTACAGCGTCTTCAACCTCACAATCTGAGAGATTATTTTGAGCGGGCCCTTAAGTTTCTGGGGATTAAATATCGGACGGAGCCGGATACATCCATCTCGATTTCCAATCTGCCCCGTTCGCTTGAAAGCTTCGCCACGAAACCTCTGCCCAGGCAATGGCAATACCTGGAATTTGATCGGGACCTGATGACAAACCATTCGGATCACACTTTGCTCTGCCCGGGGCATCATCTGTTTGAAGCTGTGTCCAGAGCTATCTTGCACAAAACCGACAACTCCATGAAAACCGGAGCCATTCTTGCCATGGATCATGCCCCTTCCCTGGAGCCTTTTCTGGTTTTCATGGTGCAGATCGATCTGAATGATTCTTCAACTTCAAATGCTTGCGTTTCATCGGAAATCTACTGGCTGGTCATGTATGAGGATCATCGGAGCCACCTGGCGGGCACCGGGATCTTTTTGGACTGCCGGGAATTGAGCGAAGAAGAAATGGAAGAGGCTCCCAAGGGACTGGAGTGGATTCATCACTCAGAGCTGAAACAGCTTGCTGCGGAAAAAGCCCTGCAACATTGCCAGGAGGATCTTCAGTCAAGAATTCAAAAGCGCAGGCAGAGGCTTGAGGAACATGGTGCCGAAATTGAGCGCAGGCTTCAGACCGAACTGGGTCATCTGAATATCCGTAAGGAAGAGTATGAAGAGAAAATCCGATCCGGGAAAAAGAACTTCATTTCCCATTTCAACCGAATCGAGCAGGATATCGAGGGTCTGAAGATCCGATGCTTTCAAAGACAGGAAGATTTACGGCTACAGCGTCAGATCCGCATTCTTAGCCCCAAAGTGATTGGAACCGCGCTGGTTCTGCCGGCTGAGCTTCTGCAAAGTAAAAAGCCCATCCAGCAGATTCAGGCCGACTACGCGGCAAGAAGGCAGATCGAACTTGCCGCCATGCAAGCCGTGATCGAAAAAGAGCTGGCCCTGGGGAATGTTCCCCGTGATGTTTCTTCGGAAAACCTTGGCTATGATATTGAATCCAGAACCCCAAACGGTCATCTCAGGTTTTTAGAAGTCAAGGGTCACAGCCCTCAAAACGAGCATATCTATCTGACCCGCAATGAAGCTCTGAAGGCCCGTAACAGCCCGGAAAACTGGATTCTGGCTCTATGTGAAGTGAATCACGGAACATATTCTGAACCAGCCTATATCCAGAAGTCTGATTTTGGGACTCCGGGGGATTTTGGCCGCCAGATCATTTTGAATATCCGGGAGCTTTACCGGTCGGCAAGGGCAAATATGGTGTCAGAGCATTGATGAATCCATGTCTTGGGAGATTTTTTCTCCTTATTCATGGTATTTTGACACCAGAAAGCCAATCTGAGGAGCCAAAACCATGCTGATTCGTTTTTCTGTAGAAAACTGGATGTCCTTCCAGGAAAAAGCAACTTTTTCCATGGTGGCCAGTCGTGAACGGCAACATAGTGAAAGGGTTTTCCGGCTTCCCAAGTTTCAGATCCGCCTTCTTCCGGTTGCCTCCATTTATGGGGGAAATGCTTCAGGAAAATCCAATTTCTGGAAGGCTTTTAAGTTCTGCAAGGAGTTTGTCACCGACTCGTTAAAACCGGAAAAACCAATTCCTATCATACCTTTCCGGCTCGTGGAGGATTCTTCCAAAAACCCATCCTCATTCTGCTTTGAAATTCTGCTTCAGGATCTTATTTATGAATACAGTTTCAGTGCAACATCCCGACAGGTTCTGGAAGAGAAACTGGTAGAAATCAACAGCAATGATGAGAAGGTTCTGTTTCATCGAAAAGGCAAAACTTCTCTGAATCTTCATCCTTCTTTGAAGGATAGCTCGTTTCTTGAATATGCTCATCATGGAACTCAGCCTAACCAACTTTTTCTGAGTAATTCTGTATCGCAGAACATTTCCACCTTTGAACCCATCTATGACTGGTTTCGCGACACTCTCCAACTGGTAAGCCCCGAGTCCCGATTCGGGTTTTTTGAGCAGTTTCTGGATGAGACTCACCCCCTATGTCAGGCAATGAATGAAGCCCTGCCTCTTTTGGATACGGGCATTCACGAGCTCAAAGGGGAAGACGTTCCCTTTCATAGCCTCCCTCTTCCCGAAGAAATCAAGACTCATATTCAGGAGGACCCGTTTGATATGGAAGGGAGCATTTACCACCAGGGAGAGCGTTTTGTCCTTGCTCGCAAGAATGCAAACCTGTCAGCGAAAAAACTCGTTACCCTGCATGCTGGCCAAAACCGGCAAGAGGTAAAATTCAGCGTACTTGAAGAATCAGATGGCTCCCGAAGGATCATTGAGCTTTTGCCTGCATTCCTGGATTTAGCACGTCATACATCGGATCGGGTCTATGTCATTGATGAACTGGATAGGAGTCTGCACACCCTATTGACACGAAGGCTTCTGGAAAACTACCTGAAAACCTGTTCCAGGGCCTCCCGTTCCCAGCTTCTGTTTACAACCCATGATGTTTTGCAAATGGATCAGAATCTGTTGCGAAGAGATGAAATGTGGGTCACGGAAAGGGATCAGAACGGATGTTCCCAGCTTTATTCCTTTTCGGATTACAAGGACATACGAAACGATAAGGACATTCGGAAAAGCTACCTGCATGGACGTTTGGGAGGCATTCCAAGAATTCTCATGGACCTACATCCTCAACCCAAAATTCAGAACTGAAGATGTCCCGTCGAAACTTTCAGCGCAATGCCCCCTCAAG
>CAZDAM010000097.1:1466-12251 GCA_964503595.1 uncultured bacterium | reverse complement strand
ATAAAGCGCCATGCTCATCACATCAAAGCTGGATGTCTTTTCCCAGATCCAATTCCAGATCCTTAGAATTTCAACGCGCGACAGTGAATAAAAAGAGAAACCCTGTCTTTCCCCTTTGCGCATTTGAGGAACCCTTACCGGAAGCCTTTGAAGCTCCCCGCTGTAAAGAGAAAACTCTGAGATACCAGCAATCAGAAGAGCCCTATCTTCTACTTCCGCAAGAAATTTATCCATTTCAGTTCCCCATGCCATTGACAAAAAAACATGCGCGCACGTATTTTAAATAAATGCCTAGACCAAAAAAACACAGTGAAGTCTCAAGAGAAGCCCTTTTTGAAGCCGGACTTGAAATCTTTGCCCAAAAAGGCTTTCACCGCGCCCGTCTGGATGATATCGCCAAAAGTATCGGTGTGACCAGGGGTGCAATTTACTGGCATTTTACAAGCAAAGAAGATTTTTATGTCTCCCTTGTCCAGCACTACATGGGGCAGCTGGAGGAAGAGCTTATGGAAATTCTTGGTCGGGATATTCCTTCTGCTCAAAAACTGGCACTTACCTACCTTCACTACATAGAAAGAATTCAGTCCAGTCCTGACCTTGCCAGGGTCAAACGCCTGGAAATCCACAAGGCCGAAACATGGGAATCCATACCGTCCTTGCAGGAACTTCATTCAAGCAAATTGAAAATGTGGTTTGAGACACTCAAAAGCCTGATTGAAGAGGGCCAGAGAAATCGGGAGTTCAAGGACGAACTCGACCCAACTTCTGCCGCCATGCTAGCAGTAAGTACATTCTGCGGACTTGGAGAACTCTGGAACTTTCACAGAGACACCCTGGATCTTCCCCACCACTATAAAAACATTGTGCAGACAATGGTGGAGGGCATGCTTCGATGAAACCCATTCCCGCTTTCGTTTCAATTCGTTCACAAATAAAATACATACACGTCTGTTTTTAGGAGCCTTCATGCGTATTCTTTTTCTTATTCTGATCATACTCGGTCTTGAGGGATGTGACACAAAGCAGGAGTCTGCTCCAAAAAATGTCATTCGACCCGTTAAGGTCATAGCAGTTCATACAAGTCACCAAACTCCTCCCAAAAAAATACCCGGAACTTTAAAAGCTCATCGAAAAACAATGCTCAGCTTTCAGATAGCTGGAAAAATTGCCCGTCTCAACGCCGTTGAAGGACAACCGGTAACCTCCGGCTCCCTGATTGCCCAGCTTGATCTTCAGGATGCCACCTATGTCATGGAAGGACTTAAAGCCCGGCTGAAAAAAGCCACTCAGGATCTCAAACGATACGAAAAGCTCTTTGAAGATAAAGTCGTGCCTCTAGCCGACTATCAGAAAATCAAAGCTGACTATGATGTTCTGGTTTCTGATTTGAAACGGGCTGGAAAAGTGCTGGATGACAGTTCCCTTCATGCCCCCTACGATGGTCTTGTCACAAAACGCTACGTAGAGCTTCATCAGGAAGTTGACAAGCACAAGGACATTGCCCTGGTTCAGGATATCTCGACTCTGGATATTCAGATTGCCGTCCCCGCACGCTGGATCGCCCAGTCCTCTACAGATGCCCGACCTATCCTTAAGGCCACCTTTGATTCCCTTCCCGGGCAGGAATTTCCACTAAGTATCAGAGAATATGAGGCTGAAGCAGATGCCAAAAGTCTGACCTACCTTGTTACTTTGAGTATGCAAAACCCGGATCCCTCCCGACTCCTTCCTGGTATGCCGGTCAATGTTCTAGGCTATTCGGAAGTTCCGACTCAGGGAATCCGGATTGCTCCGGAAGCCATTTTCTCAAGACCGGATCAATCCAAAGCAGTCTTTGTGTATAAAAATGGCCAAGTTCACGAAACTTCTGTGAAAACATCGGATGTAATCAGTAGCTCTGTGGGTATCTCCTCTGGCCTAAAACCCGGGGATCTCGTCGTTATCGCCGGGGTTTCCCAACTCACAGATGGACAGAGTGTACGTCTATACAAAGAGGAGCTGAAATGAACCTGACCCGCTTCAGTCTTCAGAACCGGGTCGTCACCTGGATGTTCATCCTGCTGATAGCCCTTGGAGGACGAATCAGCTATGACCAGCTGGGGAGACTGGAAGATCCGGCTTTCACCATCAAGGAAGCCGTAGTTTTTACCAGCTATCCCGGAGCATCAGCCCAGGAGGTCGAACAGGAAGTCACAGACATTCTGGAAACGGCCATCCGTCAGATGGATCAGATCAAAAGGATCCGCTCGATCTCCCGAGCCGGAATTTCCGAAATCCACGCGGAAATGAAGGACAAATATGACGGAAAAACCCTTCCCCAGGTATGGAGTGAACTCCGTCATAAAGTTTCCGATGCAAGAATCAAACTACCCCCAGGCGCCTCAGAACCACTGGTGAACGATGACTTCGGGGATGTCTTTGGAGTTTTTTACGCAATCACTGGCGATGGCTTTGATCTTAGAGAACTCCAGAATTTCGCAGATTTTCTGAAACGGGAAATGCTTCTGGTCCAGGATGTAGCCAGTGTGGACATCATGGGCCGTCAGGATGAAGCCATCTACGTGGAGTTCAGCAATCAGAAGCTTTCCCTACTGGGTATCTCACAGCAGCAGATCTTTGACACTCTGAAAGGATATGACGGGGTTGCATCTGCCGGGGAAATGCCTTTGGGAAAAGACTATATCCGAATTGCTCCAACCGGTACCTTTCAATCAGTAGATGAAATCCGCTCCCTTCTGATTCAGGGGACAGAGGAGCGTCTGATTCGGCTGGGGGATCTGGCCACAGTCTCCCGTGGATATGTCGAACCAGCAGAAAGTCTGATGCACTTCAATGGGAAACAGGCCATTGGTCTTGGGATATCCACAGTGAGTGGCGGTAACGTTGTTGTCATGGGAAAGGCCGTCACTCAGCGCCTTGAAGAACTTCAGGAAAGAATCCCGATTGGAATCAATCTCAACACAATTGCTCATCAGGGTGATTCCGTCGAGATTGCCGTCAACGGTTTTGTGGAAAATCTTGTACAGGCTCTTGTCATTGTCATTGGAGTTCTACTCCTGTTCATGGGTCTGCGTTCTGGACTGCTGATTGGAGTTGTTCTCCTTCTTACCGTGGCATCCACCATGATTTTCATGGATATCTTTTCCATCAATCTGCAAAGAATTTCCCTCGGAGCACTGGTTATTGCCCTGGGCATGCTCGTAGACAATGCCATTGTTGTAACCGAGGGGATTCTGGTCGGTATCCAGACAGGCAAACGAAGCTATGACGCCGCCATGAAAACCGTGGCAGAAACTGCCTGGCCTCTTTTGGGGGCCACTGTCATCGCTATTCTCGCTTTTTCCGGAATCGGACTTTCCCAGGATTCAACCGGTGAATTCTGCCGTTCCCTGTTTCAGGTCATTCTGATTTCATTGATGCTCAGCTGGGTACTCGCTGTAACCGCCACTCCTCTGCTTTGTGACATTTTCCTAAAAGCCAAGCAGGTCGACGAGGATGCAATCTACGATCATTGGTTCTTCCGTGCGTTCAAGACCCTTCTGGAAACATCCATCCGTTTCAAATACCTGGTTTCCATTCTGATGGCAGGCCTTCTTGTAGCCGCTATCTTTGGTTTTCGCTATGTTCCGGACAGCTTCTTCCCCAACTCCAACCGCCCTCAATTCATGATCAACCTCTGGCTTCCTCAGGGACGCCATATTCAAGAAATTACCCAGGTAACTTCCCAGGTAGAAAACTGGCTGACGCAACAGGAAAAAATAGACTCCCATGCCAGCTTTATTGGCCGCGGAGCAACCCGCTTCATTCTGACCTATAAACCGGAATCCTCCAATCGTTCCTATGCCCAGATACTGGTCAACATGAAAAAGCGACAAGACATTCCAGAAATGATTGAAAAAGTTGAAGCCGAGATAGGTCCTCTTTTTCCTGATATTACTCTGGATGTGCAGTCCTTTGTTCTGGGGCCGGGAGGAGGAGGAAAAATTGCGGTACGCCTGAGCGGGCCGGACGCCAATGTTCTGCGGGAACTGACCGAACAGGTCAAAGGGATTTACGCTTCAGATCCGAATACCAAAGCAATTCGGGACGACTGGAGACAAAGGACCAAGATTCTTAGGCCCGTTTTTGATGAAACTGCCGCCAGAAGACTGGGCATATCCCGTCAGCAGCTTTCCAACGCGTTGGAATGGGTGATGCACGGTTCCCGGACCGCTCTTTATCGAGAAGAGAACAAACTGATCCCGATCTATTCCCGTCTCCCTGAAGAAGAAAAGGGAAGAGTGGAGAATGCCAGGTTCCTGAAAATTCTTTCCCCGGTAACTGGCAAGCATATTCCATTGGAGCAATTGATTCTTGCCTGGCCCATTGAGTTTGAAGATGGACTGATTCACCGCTGGAATCAGGAAAGAACCATTAAAGTAGAGTGCGATCCAATTTTTGGAGTCGCAAGCAATGTCTTTAATCGAATCCGACCAAAGGTGGAGTCCCTAAAACTGCCTGAGGGATACCATATGGAGTGGGCTGGGGAGTATGAAGATTCCACCAAGGCCAAGACAAGCCTTGGGAAGAATCTTCCTCTCAGCTTTTTAGCCATGATTGTTTGTATCGTGTTTCTGTTCAACAAAATCCGCGAAACCCTGATCATCCTTCTTACAGTCCCACTGGCAATCATCGGAGTAACAGCCGGGCTTTTAAGCTTCATGCAGGCGTTTGATTTCATGTCGCTGCTCGGGTTTTTATCTCTCTCGGGGATGCTGATCAAAAACAGCATTGTCCTTCTGGAACAAATCGACCTGGAAGAAAATGCCGGCCGGGAGCCCTATGAAGCTCTAGTTCATGCCACAATCACCAGGATTCGGCCGGTCGCCATGGCTGCCGTCACAACCGTGCTTGGAATGCTTCCCCTGATTGGGGACGATTTTTTCCGTGGTCTCGCCATTACTATTATGGGAGGACTCAGCTTTGCCACTGTTCTGACTCTGCTTGTCGTACCTGTTCTCTACGCCGTGTTCTACCGAATTCGAAAACCTAAAAACGGATGAGCGAGGGACGACGAGCATCCGTTTTTATCTGAAAAACACTCCTCCGTTTTTCAGACCGAGGTGAGCAGAAGAAACTCTGCTCACCTTTTTTGTTCAGGCACCAGTATATTTCAAGGCAATGCAGGTCATGTCATCGGATGCCGCAACGCCTTCCTGAAAGCGCCCAAGCTCCTGAGAAAGCAGATTCAAAACCTCCTCTGGTGTCGAAACCGGCAGCTCCTTTTCAAGAAAAGTTGTGAGTCTCTCCATGCCATAAAGCTCAAGATCACGGTTCTCAAGCTCATTGATCCCGTCCGTATACAAAAACAGCCAGTCGCCTTTTTCAAGTTCAAGCGTCTCCGTGGAATACTTTCCTGGAGAGAACATTCCCACTGGAAGCCCCTTTCCGTTCAGTTCCTCAAGCCTTTTTTCCCTGCTCCGATAGCAGAACATCCTGTTATGCCCGGCGGAAGCAAACTTCAAAACTCCGGATTGAAGATCCAGAATAACCAGAAAGATTGTGGCAAACAGGGAATGGTCCTTCTCCTCACATAAAAAGTCATTTAGTCTGGCCAGCAATGCTCCGGGTTCCTGTTCCTCGTCCTTCAGAACCTGAAGAGAAGATTTACAGCTGGCACCAAACAATGCCGGTCCAATACCCTTTCCCGACACATCGGAAATGACCAGACCGATCTTTTGGGAGCCCGGAAACTCCAGAAAATCATAAAAATCTCCTCCCAGGAACTTTGCTGCCTCAAAGAAGGATGCCAGCTCCATCCCCTGCATTTGGGGAGTGCTTCCGGGAAGCAGGCTAAGCTGAACCTCACGTCCCTGCAAATTGTCCACACGGAGCCGATCCAGCCAGGCTTTGGTGACAACTGTAATCAGCTGAATCAGATAACTTTTCAGGAAAGCCTGCTCTTCCTGAGCCATCACGTCGCTTTGTGAATTTCCCAGAACCAGGACTCCCTGAATTCTGAATCCTCCTTCACTGAAACTGACGGGACAGAGATAGCAGGAATACTGCGTTTTGTATTCCCCAAGAATACATTCCCGAAGAATTCCTGCTTCAAGTTTCTCCGAGCGAACCAGGCGACTCAGATCTGACGCCAGCTCTTTTACGGAAATCCCCGGGCGCAGGCTCATGGTTTCTTCCATCGCTTTTTCCCGGGAGGTTTCCTCAAAGAAGATCAGGTAAGCAAAATCGGCATCCAAAGCACTTCTTAGACTTGCTGTCCCCTCTTCCATCAGCTGGAACAGACTCTGTCCCTGAAGCATTTTTTCATTCAGGGCCTGAATTGCACCCGTCTCTTCAAGGCGACGGCGAATCCTCCTAGCCATGTCCTCAAATCCCCTGGACATGGCAAAAACTTCATCTCTCACTCCCAGTGGGACAGATTTGACCATCTGCCCTGGCTGGTAATGAAGCACTCTTTCCCTCAGGGTACCCACCGGTATCACAATCCTCTGGATCAGGGCCCTCCCCAGAAAAAGACAGACCAGAAGAGTCAGGATCAGAAGAGCACTCAGAATGAAACGGATGGTTTGCTGCTCCTGCAAGGCAACAGCCTCAGAAAGCTGCAGAAACAGGACCTGATTGGAAAACACCTGACTCCGAATCGCCATGACCAGCCAGGCCCGCCCCTGATATTCATAGCGGTATTCCAGAAAACCGAAGCTGCCCTGTTTCAACATACTGGTCAGACGCCGCCCGATTTCTTCCTGATGACCGGAATCAATTCTTTGTTTCACCAAAGATGCCTGACTGAGAGTTCCCCGGTTTCCCCTGCGATCCACAACTGGTTCGGAACTGACCCAGAACTGCCTTTGCCACTCAAGAGAGCGGGGAAGAAGCCAGGGATTATCCCGGAGAACCCCCAAGGCATACCCCAATGACTTTCTGCCCATGCTGAAACTGGAAAACTCCTCCTGAGCCAGTTTTCTTTCTGCTTCCTTTCCGCTGGCAAAATCCAGAAGCTCCCGCCACAGTTCAAGAATTTCAGGCCGGGCTCCGGAAAAGTTCATCTGATGACCGCCTGCCTCAAACCTCTGATGGAGCAAATCTTGTCCCGGGCCTTCCCTACCCAATTTCTGGGCCAGAAGAACAGCATCGATAAAAAGCTTTTTCATCTGGGACTGATCAATCGTACAAAGAAAAATCCCTTCCGGTTGAAAGCCTATGCCACTGAAAAAACTCCAGGGATCATAATCCAGAGGAAAGTACTCATTGATGGTGGAAAATACCCCCTGATTGGTTTCCGCCGGAGTAAACTGGCGATTCTCGATATCAAGATTCAGTCCCATATAGGCCAGAACCGCCAGATCTTCTTCTTTCAGAGCCATTTCACCCAGAACCATGGCTTCCCGAACCCTCAAAAAGAGGTTGCCAAAAATCGCCCAGCCATCGATATCCTCAAGTTGCCGGTATTTCTTCCCGGCAAATCGCCAGCCTCCGGAACGCACATCCCAGACATCCAGATGAACCCCGGGATCCTGAATCGAAAGCTTCCCCTTGTAACGGGCAATCGAATGAAAATTGATCCGGAAAGGATCCAGTCTGTCCAGCCAGCGCAACCACACTGTCGATTCGGGGGTTTCCCCATTCAGATCCCGTCTGAACTCATCCCGAACCTCATCCTCAAGCCAGAAGGGCCACTGCTTCAGAAGAAGTTCTTCCAGAACTTCTCTCTCTTGCGGAGGGCTACCTCTTCGATACTTCAAAACCGCTTTCAGCCAGATTTCCCGAGTCTTAAGGATCTCTGTCAGGATTAGATCAGAGCCTCTTTCCCGAAAAGCCCCCTGAAGGGAATCTGCCCATACATGACCGCAATTTTCCCAAAGCTTCAGGACATCTTTCTTAACGACTGGTTCCTGCCATTTTCTGACGCAGCGAAAATCGTTGAGAGCTTCGCTCAGCAGGCGGTCTCCCCGTGAATGACTCAATCCCTCGATATTGGCAATGAACCAGTCATAGATTTTCCAGGATTCCCCTGTAGGATTCAGACTGTTAAATTGCACCCGAATGGGCATTAACGGCTCATTCTCAAGCCCCACAGACTCAAATCCCATTTGCCCAAATATCATCTGATGATAAAGGCGGGTGGCTTCATCCACATCTTTTCGGGCCAGATCTTCAGGAAAACTTCCCAGGCTTTTCCGCAAGGCTTCCTGATAGACGGGTAAAAATCGCCGGTGGTAGAAATCTTCCAGCTTCTGAACCCAGCTGCTCTGGGTCTCTGTCACAATTTTACGAGCCAGTTCCTGTCTGGTATTCCACGAGTTAAGAGTCAGATACTGAAGAACCAGCAAAGGGCCCAGCAAAGCCATCAAAAACCAGAAAATCAATTGATGGGACAGCTTTCCCGGCATCTTCACACGGGGTTTCATTCCGACTCTCCTGGGGGCAAATAGCGCATCAGAATCAGAGTGACATCATCAGATAGCTGAACTCCTCCACGATGTTTTTCAAGATCTTCCAGAATTAAATCGGCCAATTCCTCTACAGCAAGTGTGAAATGCTGTTTCAGCAATTGTAAGAAGCGCTCTTCCCCATAGAGCTCTCCAGCAGCATTTTCATGCTCGACAATACCATCCGTATAAAGAACCAGTAAATCCTGAGCCTGAAGCAAGCATCCGTGGGATTCATAAACCCCTCCATCAAAGATACCCGCTGGAAGTCCGCGCGCACTCAGGAATTCAGCTTCCCCATTCCGCAGCAAAAGCATTCGATTGTGACCTGCAGAAGCGTATTCCATACGTCCGTCTTCCAGCAGGATCCGAACGTGGAACATCGTCAGAAAAAGATTTTGTGCATCTTTTTTGCAGAGATGGGAGTTCAGGGCTTTCAGCTGCTCACCCACTGGCTCTGCTCTTTGGGCCAAAACCCTCAAAGCTGCCCTTGAAGTTGCTCCAAACAGACTGGGGCCAATACCTTTGCCCGCAACATCGGCAATACTCAGAACAAATTCATTTCGCTCCGGGATATAGAAATAGTCAAAATAGTCCCCGGCAAGTCCCCGGGCTGCCACAAACCGGCATGAAATCTCAATTTTTTCAGGAATCCAGGCATCCGCTGATGGCATAAGACCAGCCTGAACCGCTGAACCTTTTTCGATATCCTCCCGGATCTCATCCAGAACTGATTTGATCACTCCAAGTTTGAGCTGGCCCATCAAATCCGGCAGAAGATTCAGCGGAAGCCCCGGAGACGAATGTAGGAGCAAAACCCCCTGAAACTCCCCTGAAATTCCTTCCGGAGCCTGCTGAACGGTTCTGAAAAGAAATCTGGATTCTCCGTCTTCTCCGACAATCTCATGGGCCTTCATGGGAGGAATTCCCCGGATCTGCTCAAGGGAGACACCTCCAAAGACTTCTTTTTTTTCCGCCCCAAGAATCAGCCAGTCTGAAGAATGATCCAGAATCGGACCATGGAAAAAGCCCAGAGCTGCAAACTTCAGCTGAAATTTTTCACAAAGTGATACCAGAACATACTCCAGAAGCTCCTTTCTTGGCCTTCTCTGATTCATTCTGGAGTGCAACCCCCGGATGGTTTCCATCTGCCAAAGCCTGTTTTCAATGTTTAAGGCCATGAGAGAAAAACTATGAGAAAGTTCCGCAGTTTCACGACTGCCTTCAGAAGCTGGAATTCTCTGTCTGTGATCGCTTTTACCCAGCCCCTCAACCGCAGCAGTCAGGGTCAGAATAGGTCGCAGGGTTCTATTCGCCAGAATTCGGCCAATCCCCAGTGCCAGAATCAGCGTCAGACCCAGCAAGCCTGCCAAACGGACTGCATAACGCTCTAAATCCTTTTGTAAAGGCTCATTTGACTGGCTTAGGAAAAGAACGCTCTTCCCCAGTTCCAAAGCTGGATAAAGCGTGCCTAAAAAACCCTCCCCACTGTCTGTACGGTAACGGAACTGCAAAGGTCTCTGTGTTTTTCCAACCACGGAAAGAAGCAGTCCCATCCCTTCTTGATCCCGGATGGAATATTTTTTCTTCAACTCTTCCGGATTCAGCGAGTAATGACCGTTTTTCTCATTTAAAACTCTTAAAACCTCTTCAAGATGAAAATCTGAAAAGTCTGCTGGCAACATTTCCATCTTACGACTTCCATCACGATGCACCCTCAGTTTCACCGTGGCAGCCCGGCCATCCTGGGTTTGCAGAAGCTGCATTTCAATATTTTGCATTTTCTGAATTTCAGAAAAATAGGTATGAGGATGAAACCCTTTGGATGACAGCAGACTGCTCATTTCTTCAGGCGTTCCGCGAATTTTCTGAATCGAAGGCTGACTGACAAAGATATCTGCAAAACCTGGCGGAGAATCTCCTGCCACAAAAAAATCAAGATAATGCTGAATCACCTCCGCCGTCTCCAGAAGGGCTACAAATAAACCTTCTGGGGCCCCTCCCTTATCTTCATACCAGTCCTTCTGGCTCCAGTTCTGCGGCACCGTCTGCCAGTAAAATTCAAGTTCCCGGGAAAAAAGCTTCAGGGGGAACCATTTGTTGCGAGCTTCCAGCAAGTCCATTCCCAGCAAAACATTAAACTCCCTTAACTCAACTTCAATTAGTTCTTCCGGAAACACCAGACCGCGGAAGATGTTGCGGATCACCCAGACCACCTCATCCCATAAAAGCTGGCCAACTTGGGTTCTGGGAAGAATCACCGGAGCAAGTCTCAGACGATAGAACCAGTCTTCCATATCCGCTGCCCGTAACAAATCTCCCCTGTCCCGTCCATCCGGCAACTCAGCATGAGCTC
>CAZDAM010000097.1:0-1366 GCA_964503595.1 uncultured bacterium | reverse complement strand
ATCCATAATTCCGGATCCCGGTTCCCCCGAAAACCTCGACCTCCGGCCTTCTGAAACTCTGAAGCAATTCCTCTTAGCCGAGAGCGAAACTCCTGAAACCCCGCCAGCCAACCTTCTGCCAGGAGGCGCTGGCGATCCAGAATCTGGCGCTGGCCAAGCTCTTCTTTCTGTTGAAAATTGTCCCAGCCCATCCGGGTCATAAAAAGGACAGGAATCCCAACCGTGATCAGAAAAACGAACTGAAATGCTCTACGCAAACTGGTTTTGGAAAGCAGAAACACACAAGCATTCTAATGCAACTGCTGCAGGATCCAAAATGCTCAGGTCAATCTTCGCGAAAAAGCCTCTACCGCTATTTGTTCAGCTCAACCCATGGCCCCGTAGCCATAATCACGAAACTTCTGCACTCCCGTATACTGAAGCATTTTCGTCCAGTACTGCTAGCGGCTGAATGGCTTTCCTGCGATTCAGGATGCCCCCCCCCATCCGGTAGCAGGCTTCGAGGTCTTCTTCTGGTTTATTCATGTGAAAATTCAGATTCTGGATTGCATAAAGAGGCCATTTTCGTAAGATAAAGGAAACCTGTCAGGATTCTTCTTTTCATGAAACATACGGCTCTGCTGTTCACCTGTCTGCTGACTGCCTTGCTGGGCGCATCTGCTGCGGGCTTTTTAAGCCACTCCCTTTACGAAAAAGGGTCTTACTTCTACATTCTTACCCCTGCCCTGGTGAGCCTGCTTCCCGGTCTTTTGATCGCCTGTTTTCTTGGTAGCAAGCCACCCTACTCAAAAAGGTCCCTCACTATCTGCGTTCTTATCACCAGCCTTCTCTTTTTTCTTGCCCGTTTCTATGTTTCCCTTCTTTACATCATTGGATGGGAACAATGGGTTCATGGATTCACTGAGCTTCCGAGTTACACCTGGTTTCGCATGACAGAAGGAGAAGTCGTGGTCGTTCCCACTGCGGAGCAAATCGAGGGTACATCTTTTCTGACTTCCCTCTTCAATATTGCCGACCTCGCCGTATATCTTTTCACGTTCAGGTATTTCTACCGCGCTTCAGCCGGATGCGACAAGACCCAACTGGAATCCAACAGATAGACAACCGGGAAGTTCTCAATTTTCAAATGGACGCCTCTTCTGCTGGGGCCTCCCCTGAGAACATCAAGACAAGCTGCTTCTCTTACTTCTCTCGCACATCACAAAAATTCAAAGCAGGTCTGGTCCCAGATGTATATGTGTAGGGTTAGGCAGCAGGCTTCACCGTTTCAGCTTATCCAGACGCCCCCATCGATTCCGTGCATGAGGTTTTCCTCACACGGCTCTGTTGTCAGACTTCACCTCAAAACCTTCACAGAGTCCCCACC
>CAZDAM010000096.1:0-13143 GCA_964503595.1 uncultured bacterium | reverse complement strand
GAATAAAACCAAAACCATAGAGGAGACGAAGCTGGCGCGTGTCTTCCAGCATATTGGTTATCAGATCGCCACGACGAATCCGGGCAATCCGGGAAAGCCCCGCATTCAAAACCCTTTCCATCAGGCGCATGCGAAACTCATGCTCCTGCTCGCGACAGGCCCGATAGGCACTCACCCTGCTTAGAATACGAAAGCCGGACTGAATGAGAGCCAGGCCCAGAATCACACAGGGCCAGAACCAGGGGCTCTCCATAATGCCGGTTTCTTCCCCGGAATCAATCGCCAGCCGGACGGCCTGGGGAATCAGGGCTGCCAGAACATTGACCAAAGCAAGACTCAGAAAACAGCTCAGATAGTGCTTCCACCACCTGCGAAAACCTTCCAGAATTTCCAGGATTTGTTCTTTCACTGAAAGTCCCCAAAAAGTCTGAGCAGCTGGGGAATTCCGTCCAGAATCGGAGCAGGTCCCGGCTGCAGAAAAATCTCCGGCTCCAGCTCCACAATCCGACCGGATTCAAGAGCCGGCAAATCCCGGATAGTAAAACGCTCCTGGATGTTCTTGAGTTCCAGAGCCTTGCCGCACCAGCAGCCAAGAAAAATCTCAACTCCGGCAGCAACGATTTCTTCATGACTCACGATGCGTTCCGTGGCCAGTGAACCCCTGGATTTATGGGTAAAAACATCCTTACCCCCGCAGATTTCAATCAGTTCGGAAACCCATCCAATTGCTGAAATCTGGGGATTGGGCCACTCCTCAAAATAAACTCGTGGCGCTTTTGAAAAACGGGAGGCTTCTTTTCTGGCCTCCTGAATTCTGGCATAAAGACGCAAAGCCAGCTTCCGACCTTTTTCTTCTTCTCCGACCAGACCGGAAAGCTTCAGGACGTAAGCTAAAATCCCTTCAAGACGGCGATGATTGGCAATGTAAACCTCAACTCCGGCTCCAACCAGATCACGGGCGATGTCTTTCTGGATATCGGAAAACCCCAGAACCAGATCCGGCTTCAGAGAAAGAATCTTTTTGAGATTGGCATGGGTGAATGCGCTGATGACGGGGAGCTGACGGGCTTCTTCCGGGCGCTTTACATAGCCGGACACCCCGATCACACGATCCAGCATTCCCAGATGGGCCAGGGTTTCCACAGACTCTTCGGTCATGCAGATGATCCGCCTGGGACCTCTTCTTAAAAGAAACTCAGGCCTTGGCATCTTGAATCTGGTGGACTGTGGAAATGGAATCTCCCGAAGCTCTTGAAATTTTCAGAGCCCCTTCCAGTTCTTCAAAAAGTTCGACAATCGCATCACGAACCTCGTGGCGGCGGGCAAAAAAAGGATTGATCTCAGCCTGACGAGCCATCAGATACTGTAAGTCCGATTTTTCAAGAAGGGCCCGAAGCTCCGTGCCCTTATCCTTCATCTTCTCATGATGGGCATGCCAGAGCTCCTGCCAGACAAGATGCATGCGGGTTGAATTGCGTTTCAAAAGTACCGTCAGGCCTTCAATATAAAGCCAGCTGAAGCTTTTCATCCGAAAGCGGCTCCAGTCCCGGAAAAGCTTCTGGACCCGATCCACATCCCTCACCGCGATCAGGGATTTGGCCATAGCCTCAAAACCCGCTTCATAGGAATTGGGAAGCTCGGCCAGCCGTCTGAAAAAGCCTCTGGCCCGCTCCGGCTTCTCGGACTGGCAGGCAGCTGTTGCCGAAAGGGACAGAAGACGAGGAGAACGATGAAAGGTTCCCCGGGCCCTTCTTAAGGTCGCATTGGCCTTACGGGTTCTTTTCTGCTGGAGCTGGGCATCGGCAAGCAGGACGACCAGCTCCAGAGAGTCGGGGTAGCGGTTGGAGCCCTCATTGAGAACCCGCTCGGCCTCCACGGCTCTCTCCATACCAAGCAGAGCCTCGCCCAGGCCTTCATAAACCCCATGACCATGATGACGGGAATCCAGACATTCCTGGAACAGACGAATGCTTTCAGGATAATCTTCCATCACTAAAAACCAGGCGGCGACCAGCTCCCTGACTTCCAGGGTATCCCCATAAAGCCCCAGGGTCTCTTCGACCAGATGGCGCTGACCCACATCCTTCAGAGTCATGGAAATCCGGATCAGCTGCAATCGGGCTTCCAGATGTCGGGGCTCCTTTTCGAGGATGCGGCTATAGTAAACCGAAGCTCTCTTGTGCTCACCCAGAATCTGGTACAGGTACCCAAGCTCCTGCAAAAGAACCAGGGTGTCCGGAAAGCGGCGGGCCAGGGCTGCCAGATCCTGAAGAGCTGTTTTGAAGTCCCGGTCCTCCTGAGCTCTGGAACCAATCTGAAAGGCTCTTTCCTGCAAAGCCTGCTCAGTGGAGCAATCCTGAAGATCGGAAATCGTCCGAAGACTTTTCTCTTCTCTGTCCTGAGTCTCTTCCCTTTCCAGCTCCATAGCGCGGGAAAAGGCTTTTCTAGCCTCGGAAAACTGGTTGTGTCGACCGTGCAGAAGTCCCAGCCGTCGAAACAGAGGAGAGGACTCACCTTCAAGAAGTACCAGACGCTTCAAGGCTGAAATTGCTTTTTCGTCCTGCCCAAGTTGCTCGTGAGCATCGGAAAGCATACTCCAGGCTTCCTTCAGGCCGCTGTCTTCCTCCACCAGTTTCTTGAGGATGCCCGAAGCCTCCTGAGCCTTATTCAGACGAATCAGACAGTGAGCCTGAGTCAGACGTGCATCCCGGTGAGTCGGGTCCTCGCTCAGGTAAAGATTCAGGCTGTCCAGAGCTTTCTTGTGTTCCTGAGCGCCCGCATCAGCAAAACCAAGCGATAGAAGAGCCGCCCGATCCGCCGGCTCGATTTCAAGAAGCCTCTTGAAGCACTCCGAGGCCTTGGCCCATTCTTCCTGCTTCAGACAGGTTCGCCCCAGATTGTAGAGAGCGTCCAGATCCCCTTCGGAATCCTCCAGGATTTTGCCGAAAGCTTCGGAGGCCTTTTCAAACTGGCTCATGGAATAGTGCAGAACGCCAAGATTCAGAAGCGTGGAACGGTGCCGGGGGCTCAGCCTGAGAACACCTTCATAGGCAGCCACAGCTGCCTCCAGTTCCCCCTGATGCTGCAATCTCACAGCATGACGAAACTGATCCTGAAACTGTTGAAGTTCTTCTTTATTCATAGGGACAGGAATTTTATCACGGAAGAGCTCAAAACATGGTGAAATTCAATCAATTTTATCCAGAGACAGGGCCAATTGGTTCCGAACCCAGGCACTGCTTCTGCGCTTTCTTTCCAAAAGACTGGCCCAGCACTCCTGTGTGAGCTGAACCGAATCCGCCAATGCCTTATCCCATAGGCTTTTGAGACGTATCTCCGGAAATTTTTCCAGCTCTACGGCAAATTCAACAGCTGCCTTGCGAAAATCCACGTCCTTGCCCCAGAGTTTCAGAACCGTTTCAAGGAGCGGATGCTCAAAATCCTCACTCAAGAATTCAAAGGCATCATTCATGTCCACTGCAAAAGTTCGGCCCGTATGTGGCTCCAGAAGATAATCCGAATCCGAATTTCCCAGAATGCGGTCCACCATCAGGGACTTGAAAATCTGAATTCCTGATTCCAGTCCAAGCATGGAAAGACGACCAGCTTCAACCGCCTCGCTGAACTCCACATATTCCTGCAGGACTCCCGAAAGAATGTCTTCGCCAAGCCTTTCCTGCTTCAGATAAAAAACCTGAAGACGTCTTTGATTCAAAAGCATCTGGGAAAATTCATAGGCCAGAGCCTCACGGATATCTGAGGGCTTGAAAATAAAGGTATCCGTTTCATTCTTCAAAAGCCGGTAGCCAGATTTCCTCAGGAATTCCACGGCCGAAAAACGGGCCGTGTTGTGGCTATCCTTACGCTCTTCAAGAGCGGTTCCAGCATAATCAAAGGAAGTTTTTTCATGGTAGGCCGGCCAGTCCAGAGGATGAGTCTGGGGTCCAATCCAGCCTATTCTGGCCTGCAAATCGAAGAGTCCCAGCTGATTCCAGTAAAAGCGCTCACGAAATTCTTTCAGACTCTCACGGATTCTTTCTCCGTTTTCTCTTTGAAAGGCCCAGAACTGATCCAGCTCCTGCATCAGTTCCTGGTCATTTTTCAAATCCCTCCGGAGCATCCGCAGAAGCTCCGGATCTGTCGTCAAGGCTGTACGGCTTAATTCATCCCGAAGAATACGGACTTCGCTTCTTAAATGGTGAACCTCAAAAATGAGGACTGCGACAATGCTAAGACTCGCGCACCAGGCAATCAGTTTTGGCATAAGAATTAAAAGATACCTTCGTATTCCTTACGCTTGGGGGCAACATAGACTTTCTTTTCACCACTTTTTTTGCGTTTGCCTGGACTTTTGTCGAAATGATCCAGGTTATTGAGCATTTCATTGTAATGATCGTTTTCGGCCTGGGTGCACTCCTTGTAGCGGGTTTCTTCGTTATAGAAGCGGTAGAACAGGCGCCCCAATTCCTTGCGATGCTTGTTTTTCACCACATTGAGCTCCACCAGAGGAACCATAAGGTTTTCAGTACCCCATTCCCATTCCAGAAACGGAGATTCAAAGTCATTGAGGGAGTCGTTATACAGAAGTCCGACGAAGTCGGCTCCATAGACCAGTCCAGGCAGATTCTGAAGATCCGAAATCGTTGGCCTCAGCCCCCTCTGGGCTTTTTCCAGGTGGGCTCCGAGCACAATTCCGACCCGGTATTTCCGGGCCATGCGCCTCAGCTCTTCCATGATCTTTCCGGCCTTGTCCCAGGGAGTATAAAGGCCGTCGACAGCAAGCTCCAGGACTGGGTCGACTGCCAACATCAAGGGCTCATTACCAGCTTCGTTGCGGGCTGATGCCAGATGTTCTTCCACATCCTCCAGACGGAAAGCGTCATGAGACTGGTCCAGAACCTGCAGGCGCTCCCGGATCCCTTCCAGAATCTCAAATCCCTTAAGACGCTTTTCCATATCCTCGCGATCCTGAATCTTGCGGGGATTGCGAATCATTTCCACCGGAAGCTCGGAACACAGGGCAAACATACGGGTCACAATATCGAGATAGGGCTGATCCAGGGAAAGAAACACGCCCTGCATGGTGGGATTCTTGTGCATCAGAAGAAACAGAAGCTGGGTCACAAAAGATGTTTTTCCGGTTCCCGGACCTCCAGCTATCAGATATGTACCATCCCGGAATCCTCCCATAAATTCATCCAGTACCCCAAAGCCTGACATCGCCGGATGGAAGGGCCAAAGGGAATCATCCTCCCAGTAGCCTTCGAGTTCCTTGAGATGTTCATCCAAACGAAAGACCCGTTTGGTTTTCTTCTCCATTACCATGAAACCCCCTACTGCCCGATTCTCTGGAAGAAGTCCTCTTCCGAAAGAATTTCGATCCCCAGTTTTTCTGCTTTCTTCAACTTGCTACCGGCTTTTTCCCCGGCTACCAGCAGGGTGGTTTCCTTCGTGATGGAATCCACCGTCCGGGCCCCCAGACCGCGAGCAACTTCCTGGGCCTGAGTTCTTCCCATCCGGTAAAGTTTACCCGTAAAACAGATGATCTGTTGATTCAACGGACCATCCGTTCCTTCTTGGATTTCGATATCCTCCACCACAACCCCGAATTCACGGCGCTTTTCCTCCCAGTGCAGGAAACCTTCGGAATGCAGCCGAGCATGAATGGCTTCCGCCATCACGGCACCAAAACCATCGATCTCGGCAATTTCATCAATGCTCGCATCGAGAATTTTCTGGTAGGAAAGAAAATGAGATGCCAGGACACGGGCACTCTGTACCCCCACATGCGGCAATCCAAGGGCAAAAAGAACTCTGGGCAGAGGAGCTGTCTTCTTCGCAAGAACCGCATCATAAAGCTTGGTCGCCAGTCTTTCCTTGGTTTCCTTCAGGGATAGGAAATCATCCACCTCAAGCCCGAACAGATCCCAGGGGGTTTCAAGCAGTCCTTTACCCAGAAGCTGCTCAAGAACCGACTCTCCCACCCCCTGAATATCCAGGGCATCCCGACTGACAAAATGCTTCATGGCCTGAAGAAGCCTGGAAGAACAGGATTCATTGATACAGCGATAGGCAACCTCTCCCTCGCGCTGAATGACCTCACCCTTGCAGACCGGGCAGATTTCGGGAAGAGGAAGCTCCTCAAGTTCGGCTTCTCTTGCTTCAGTCAGAACTCTTACGACCTGGGGAATGATATCCCCGGCCTTTTCAATGATGACCTGATCCCCAATCCTGATATCCTTCTCCCGCATTTCCTGCCAGTTATGCAGAGTTGCATGCTGAATCGTGGAGCCCGCCAGAAGGGTCGGTTCAAAAACGGCCACAGGGGTCAGAACTCCGGTTCGTCCAACCTGGACTTCAATCCCAAGAATCCTGGTCTGGGCCTGATCCGGGGCATATTTGTAAGCCACGGCAAAACGGGGAGATTTTCCGGTGTATCCCAGAATATCCTGAAAGCGGTAGGAATCCAGCTTGATGACAATCCCGTCAATGTCATAGGCCAGATCATGACGGGAAGCAAAAACTTCCTGATAGAACTGGTTGAGCTCTTCCGCGTTCTGGCACATTCTCCCTCTGGGATCGATCTGAAAACCCTGCCGATGCAGAAATTCCATTGCTTTTGAATGGGATTCGAGCTCCAGTTCCTCGCGATTCATCACATCGTAAAGAAAGCAGTCCAGGCGGCGCTCATGCGCCATTTTCGGATCGAGCTGACGCATAGTCCCGGCTGCTGCATTGCGGGGATTGGCAAAGGGAAGAAGGCCCGCCTCCTCCTGGCGCTGATTGACCTTTTCAAACTCCCGGCGAGGCAAAAGGATCTCTGCTCTTAGAACCAGCCTTCGCCTGTCCTGAATCACCAGAGGAAGACTTCGAATCGTGCGCACGTTATGGGTAATGACCTCACCGGTGCGCCCGTCTCCCCGTGTCAGGGCCTGAATCAGCCTTCCTTCCTCATAATGAAGGGCGACAGAAAGGCCATCAAACTTGGTTTCGGCATACCAGGAAGCCTGAGTTTCCGGGGGCAGGCCACGATGGACCCGATTCAGAAAATCCTGAAGCTCTCCTTCATCATAGGCATTGGAAAGGCTCAAAAGAGGGTAGGGATGCTCCCCCTTTTCGAATTTATCCAGCGGCTCTCCCCCGACCCTCTGGGTGGGAGAATCCGGCAACAGCCAGTCAGGATGAAGCTCTTCGGCCTTTTTTACTTCCCGGAACAGAGCATCATATTCAGAGTCTGAAACAACCGGGCGATCCTGGACGTGATAGGCCCGATCCCATTCCGTAAGCCTTTCAACCGCTTCAATATACTGATTTTTCTGCATGTTTGAATCATGCCATAGAAGTATTTCATTCCGCGAACTTGACGCTACTGTATTTCATAAATATGATTTTTGTATGAGTACTTTTCTCTTTGTCTTCGCATCTTTTTTAACTGTCACATCCCTCTTTGCTCAAGGTCCTCTGTTTGACGATATTGCTCAGGTCTCAGACACCCCGGCACAAGATCGGGATTCCATCATTCGAGAAGTCATCCGCCTAAATGAAAATCAGGAATATGATGCCGCCCTGAATTCACTCAAATCCTGGGTCCACCAGGATCGAAGACGTGATTTCAAAGCCCAGTACTGGCTGGCCAAGCAATATATCCTCATGGCTGAGGGAGAAAGATTCACTACGGAAGAATGGAGAGCCCAAAGACCTAATCTGGGCGTTCATCTGCGTGAACTGGAAAAAAAACTTGGCACTGGATCGGTCCCTGATGACGGAAACGATTATCAGCAGGGAGTCCGGGATCTCAAATCCCGCTTTTCCCGACTTTCTGGCTATGACCCCTCCTGGGGGGAAACTCTCGCCCGTCTTTCCAGAGTTCCGACAGCCCGTCACGGACAATGCGGAAATACTAATTTCAATCGGGGAGACTGCTATGAGTGCACCGGAAAGACACTGGGACAGGCAATTGGCAATTCAGCCTTTTTCTTTCAGCACCCGGGCTCCCTTTTGAATCAGCCTCCTTACTATGCCAGTGATTTTGCCCACAAATGGCAGGAAGAACTGCATGGCCCGGCCCTGGGTTTAAGTCGGACCTTCTACAGTACCAGCAACTATCAGGCAGGCCACAATGCGGCTCTTGAGGCCCCGATTGGCTCTGTGATCGTGTGGGACAAATGCGGAGGCAGCAGGGCCGGTCACATTGCCATCAAGACAGGTTCTACCGAAGCATGTTCCAGCTTCTGCTATCACCTTTCCCGAAGCTGCGCTTCTACTGCAGCAGGAGGTACCCCTCGAATCATCGGTGTCTTCACCCCTACCGCAAGGCCATGAGCCTTGAATTTGTTCCACTATTGAAAAATGTGGACTCTCTTTTAGAGTAGCTCTAAATTTATTCCTGTTGCCAATACGGCAAAGAAATAAATTTACAACTCCAAGGAGAATCTCATGATGGTAGGACAAGAATTTCCTCAGTTTTCAATGGAAGGTTGCACAGAGCTAAGCCACAAGGAATTTCCGGTTTTCACTCAGGAAAATCTGAAAGGCAGGTGGTCGGTTGTTTTCTTCTGGCCGCTGGATTTCACCTTTGTCTGCCCCACCGAAATTTCCGGATTCAATCAGGCCATGGAGGATTTTGAGGACCGCGATGCCCAGGTTTTTGGTGTCAGTGCCGATTCCGCTTTCGTTCACATGGCCTGGAGAAATCAGCATGATGATTTAAGGAATCTCAGGTTCCCCATGCTTGCGGACTACAACAAGGCTCTGAGCACAAAGCTTGGCATTCTCCATCCTCAGAATACCGCTCCAATGCGTGCCACATATATCATCGATCCCGATGGCATCATTCGCCACATGAGCGTCAACGACCTGAATGTTGGACGCAATGTGAAGGAAGTCCTCAGGACACTGGATGGCCTGCAAACCGATGAACTCTGCCCATGTAACTGGGAGAAAGGTCAGGCCACTCTCTAATTTTCTGATCGGGGCCGGCGGTTCCGGCCCCTTCTTCAAGGAGAACTCACATGGAAAATCTGTTTACCCAATCCGGTTCCCGTATTGCCAAAGACCTCAAGCTGAATCTTAAGAAACTGCTGGAAGACTCCAGTCTGAGCCAGCAGGAGGCCTACGCCACCCTCGCTGGTCTGGCCCAGTCCCTGCACAGCCCTGAATTGAAGGAAATTGCACAGGCTGGTCTTGAAACAACAGATCTGAATGATGAGCAAAAGCAGGAAGCCTTTGAAGCAGGAGCTTTAATGGGCATGATGAACATGTACTACCGCTTCCGCCATTTTATTACCGAAGCCCACGGAGAGCTTCCTTCAGCCTACCGCATGGCTGGCCTGAGAATGAACGCCCTGGCCCAGCCCCTGCTTGGCCGTGAAACCTTTGAAATGGTCGCTTTCTCGGTCAGTGTTCTCAATGGCTGCTCTCAATGTATTGTCTCTCACGAGAGAACCCTCAAGGAACACAATATCAGCGAAGAAAAAATCCATGATCTGGCCCGCCTGGCTGCTGTCAGCAAGGCCATCTCGGACTTCCATGCATAAGCCTCTGGCACCAAACAGAAAGGTCCCGGTTTTCGGGGCCTCTCTGTTTTATCCCCGCCTTAGAATTTCTTCCAGCAGAAAATTTCCCAGTTCTGGCCCCTGCTCTGGATAGAGATAGGGTTCCACCAGCTCAAGTTCCATCAGATGAAGCCTATCTTTCTCTCCCTGGACAAAATCCATGCGGGCATAGACCGGAGCAGGCTCAAGACTCTCCAGAATCCCGCGCGCCGTCTCCATTTCCCTGGAGTCCGGAACATGAACCTGCTCCCGACCTCCGTAGGCCGACTGAACGCGATAGTCCCCCTCTTTGGGTAGTTTTCGAAGCGCATGGGAAAATCTCTCTCCAATGAAGATGAAGCTCAACTCTCCTTCTGTCCGGACTTTCTGAAGAAAGGGCTGAACCATGACGGCCCCCTGGCAATCGGGAAGTAAAGCCCCCATCCTCCAGAGATGCTGCCCCTCGGCATTGGCCCCCACCTGACGTTTCACCACCAGAGTTTCCGTTCCAAAATGCTGGCAGGCATCTTTCAGATCTTCAGGATTCAAAGATTCCAAAAAGAGGGTCGGTACAATCAGAAACCCTTTCCCGGTCAGATCCCTGAGATAGGTTTTACGGGAATTCCATCGCAAAAGCTCAGGAGGATTATAGAGAGGACAGATTCTGGAGAGATCTTCCATTGCAGACAGGAATTCCTCCTGCCGGTCCTGATAGTCCCAGGCGGTTCCCACCAGAACTGCATCCCATGATTCGCTGAAAACGCGGGGTTCATCCCAGGCCAGATCAAAAATCTCCACTCCCCTGAGAGTCGCCGCCTTCCTGAGACAATGCAGCATCAATCCATGCTCAAAGGCATCTTTTCTTGAGGAAGCCGGATCCAGCATGGCCTCACAACTCAAATACGCTATTCGCATCCCAACGCCGCCTTTGGTATTCTTTCCAGGTGAATCGAGCCATTGCCATTTTAAGCCTGCTTCTTGCCCTGTCCACCGGCTGGATCTTTTTCGAGAAAAATCAGCTGGATGAGATTAAGAACCAGCAGGGCCCCACCAAACCCCAGTTCGGGGGAACCTATGTGAGGGCCATTCTGGATGACCCCACCACCATGGATCCGGCATTTGTCACTGACACCACTGCCGCTGAAATCGTAGCCCAGGTCTATTCCCGACTTTTCAGGATGGATTCCAACCAGAAGCCGACCCCGGATCTGGCCAAATCCTACTCAGTTTCTTCGGACGAAAAAATCTATACCCTTTCTCTTAAGGAAAAAGTCCGCTTTCATACCATCACGGAAAAATCGACCCTGTCCGCCAATCACGGTCGGGAAGTCACTTCCGGCGATGTCAAATTCAGCATGGAAAGACTGCTTTCTCCTGAAATGGGAAGTCCCCACCAGGAACTTCTGGGGTTCATCGAGGGCAGTGATGCCTACATGGATGGCAGTGCCAGAGGGGTCAGCGGAATCCGGATTCTTTCCAAATACCGTCTGGAAATTCATCTCAAGAATCCATATTCCCCCTTTCTTGCCATTTTGACCACTCCAGCCCTATCCATCGTTCCCCGTGAAGACGCACTCCACTACGGAAAAAGCTTTGGTCAGCACCCGGTAGGCAGCGGGGCCTTCATTTTTGAGCGCTATATTGCCGGAGAAGAAGTCGTCTTACGGGCCAATCTGGACTTTCATCTGGGGCGTCCCTACCTTGAGAGAATCCGCTTCAGGATCGTCAAATCAGATCTGGAGCAGTACGAGCTTTTCCGCCAGGGCCGAATCCATCATGTCACCCAGATCCCGGCCCACAAGCTCAAAGATTCCATCAAGAAAGGCCGCTATCGATTTCTTGAAACTTCCTCTCTGGAAACCACCTACCTAGGCATGAATGTCAATATGGAGCCCTTCAACCAGAAGCTGGTCAGACAGGCCCTCAATTTTGCCGTCAACAAGCGGCTTCTGGTCAAATACATCAAGAACAATCACGGCATGGTTGCCAAGGGCCCTCTGCCCCCTGAAGTTCCTGGCTACAGTCACGGGGTTGAACCCTATCCCTTTCAGCTTGCCAAGGCCCGGGAACTCCTGATTCGTGCCGGCTATTCCTTTGATGATCGGGGCATGGTCACAGATTTCCCCGAACTGACCCTTCAGACCGGCCTCTCCGAGGATGCCCGGGCAGCTGCGGCAGCCGTTCAGGCCAACCTGGCCGATCTTGGCATTCATCTGCGCCTGAAATTTGTTTCTCTATCCGATCACTACCAGAGCATTGATGCCGGAACCGCACCTTTCTTTTCACTCGGCTGGATTGCAGACTACCCGGATGCCGACAATATTCTCTGGTACAATTTTCACTCCCGCAATGCCGGGCTTTCCAACTCTTCCCGCTATGCCAACCCGGAAGTGGATCAACTGCTGGAAGAAGCCCGCACCATAGGGAATTCCGAGAAACGCTCCGCGATCTACCAGCAGGTGGAATCCCGCATTGTTGAGGATGCTCCCTGGATATTTTTGTACTACCCCACAACATATTTTCTGATGCAACCCTGGGTTCATGGTCTGGAAAACTTCGCCTTTGGGGCTGCTGAGGTCGATTACTATCACGTATGGCTTTCTCCAGAACCTGCTTCTTCCATCTGATTCTCCTCGGTTTTCTGGCCCTTCAGAGCTGGGCCAAGGATCCTCTTGGTGATCTGATTCGGGGTTATTTAGATCGCAAGACCAACCAGATTCTCAAAGAAAAAGCCCAGGAACCCCTCAACCAGAAAATTCAGGAAAAGACCGGCGGACTTCTTAAGATTGAAATCAAGCAGGAAGATACCGGTAAAATTTCAGCCAAAGACCAGAGCAAATTTGAAGAGCTCTTCAGCCATATTGTGGCCCGCTCCCTTTTTGAGCGCAAAAAAGCCGTATCCATCCGGGTTCTTTTGGAGGACCGCACTCCGGTCCACACTCCATCCGGAGCCTTCCACGTCTATGGCACCTCTTTTGGCAAGCCCGGTAATAAAGGGGAAAGCTCGTATTTCAAGGACGGCACCAAGGTCAAATGGGGGATTGTCACCGCTGCTCTTCCCGATAATTCCGCAGTCGGAAAGGATATTCTGGTGCGCCGACCCCTGCCCAACGGGAAATTCACAGGCTGGGTCCGTATGACAGTGCGGGATCTGGGCCCCTGGTTTCGGGACGATCCTTACTGGTCCAATGGCGGCGAACCCAGAGCCGTGGAATATTTCCGCAAGAAGAAGCGCCGCTGGGATGGCCGGGTCGTTCTCAATCCGGCCGGAATCGATCTTACCCCCTGGGCCTGGCAGAAACTGGGCATTGCCCGCGATCAGTCCTATAACTACTCCGGCTACGTCGAATGGAAATTCGTACGCTAGAGCAATTTGCACAAAAATAAAGAAACAAGCGCCCCTTGCTATGATTTTACTCCTGGCTCCTTTCGTGCACCAAAGTATGATGCCTGGAACAAAGCGTGATCAGATTTTCCACCGTATTTTTCCCACCCTTTGAAACCGGAATTCTGTGATGGATGTGCAAAAACCGCCTTCCTTCACAGCGTTTTCCCTTGAAATGAAAGGTGCATTGGCCCTGATCGCGTAAGCGTACGGCATGTTTCACTT
>CAZDAM010000095.1:0-13190 GCA_964503595.1 uncultured bacterium | reverse complement strand
GGGGAGCCCTTTGGATTTGCTGCTGTCGTAAAATCCAGTCCTGAAGCCCATAAAGCAGCAGAGTCTGGGATTTCCTGCCATCGCGGCCGGCCCGGCCTGTTTCCTGATACCAGGATTCCAGGTTCTGAGGCAGATCGTGATGAATGACAAAACGGACATCCGGCTTATCAATTCCCATTCCAAATGCCACAGTTGCTGTCATGACCAGATTCGAACCCAGAAATTCATGCTGCCGTTTCATTCTTTCCTGGGCATCAAGACCAGCATGGTAGGCCAGAGTACGAATTCCCTTTGTGTTCAGCCAGTCCGCCAGATTTTCAGTGGTTTTGCGTGAGGCACAGTAGATGATCCCGCTCTGACCAGGATGCTCATCCTGAATGAAAGCAAGAATTCTCTGGCGAGCCTGCTTCTTCTCTTCCACCCGATAGAAAAGATTGGGTCGATGGAGGCTTCCCTGAATGATCCGGGGTTCCCGAAGTCCCAGAGCCTCAATGATTTCATCTCTGGTCTGTGAGTCCGCTGAGGCTGTTAGCGTCAGGAAAGGAACGTGGGCATGGCGGGCTGCAATCATGCCAAGCGATTTGTACTCAGGACGAAAATCATGACCCCAGCGGGCAATGCAATGGGCCTCATCAATGGCAAAAAGACCAATATTTCCACGGTGCAGCATGGCTTCGAATTCGGCTTGAACCGCTCTTTCCGGAGAAACGTACAAAAGATTCAGTTCCCCCGACTCAAATTCGGCCTGAATCCGTTTTTCCTGATCCACATCAAGCGTGCTGTTGAAAAAACGCGCCCGAATCCCCATCTGGCCCAGCTTGCAGCACTGATCTTCCATCAGGGCCAGAAGAGGGGAAATGACAACGACGGTCTTCTGCATGACCAAAGCCGGAAGCTGGTAGCAAAGGGACTTTCCACTGCCCGTAGGCAGAATGGCCAAACAGTCCTCTCCCTGAAAAACCGCCTCCAAGACCTGTTTCTGTTCCCCGACAAAATCCGGAAAGCCGAAAACCTGCTGAAGCAGATCACGGGCACGCAAAAGAAGAGCTTCGGTACAAACAGAATGGCACATTTCAAACAAATTCTGCCTGATTCCGGCTAAAATTGCCATAAAATAAAAGGGGAGGAAACAGACATGGCGGACTGTGAAGTTTTAATTCTTGGGGGCGGACTCGCCGGGCTCAGAGCAGCCATGGAACTTGAAAAAGCCGGAGTCGACTGGCTTCTTCTGGAAGGATCGGATCGGCTTGGTGGACGGGTTCAGACTGATACCGAGGAGGGTTTTCTTCTCGATCGCGGCTTTCAGATTCTTCTTACTGCTTACCCTGAAATCCAGAGCTGCCTGGATTTCACCTCCCTGAAACTTCATGGGTTTGCTCCCGGAGCCGTGGTTTTCATGGACCATGATACAGTGCGGATGGCCCCCGATCTGGCCGGATTCCTGAACCTTGTCAGCAAACGAATCGGCTCTCCACGAGATCTGATTCCTCTGGCCCGACTGGCTCTTAAAATCTATCGAACCGATCCGGATCAGGCTCTTGAAACAGCTTCCGGACAGCCCCTGCACCGCTCCATCCGGAAAATGGATTTCAGCCCATCTCTGCGCCGGAATTTTCTGGAGCCTCTATTGGCTGGCATCCATCTGGACCTGAGCCTAAACACCCCTGATATCATGCTGGATTTTGTCCTGAAAATGCTTTTGAGCGGAGAAGCCGCTCTTCCCCAGGGAGGTATGGCATCTATCGTCGAGCAAATCGCCGGTCATCTGCCTCCCAGCCGGATCCGTCTGAATCAGGAAGCTACCGTTCTGGAAGGAACCCGGGTTGCCCTGAAGGATGGCACCATGTTTCAGGGCAGAAACGTTCTTCTCGCCACTGACATTGTCATGGCGCATCGCCTGCTCGGCCTCCCCCTGCCACCTTCCGGACGGGGCGTCACAACCTGCTGGTTCGCTTCCTCGCATTCTCCTTTTGGCGGTCGACCCTATCTTATGTTCAATCGCAGAAAAGAAGCCAACGTTCTGCATTTTGCATGCCTCTCGGATGTCTGTCCGGAATACGCCCCCAAAGGGAAATCCCTGATTCAGGCTACCATTTTGGGAACTTCCAGCTGGGGTGAGAGCTTCGATCCTGAAGAAGCCGCACTTCAAGAGGCCCGAAGCCTCTTTCAGGAAAAAGCAGAAGACTGGAAACTTCTGAAAACTCAGAGAATTCAGAATGCCCATCCCCATATCGAAAAAAAGCAGGAGCTGTATCCAGGCGTGGAAGCTTTTCAAAGGGTCTATCTGGCAGGGGACTATCTTCATTCTCCAAACCTTAACTCGGCCCTGAAATCCGGTAGACTGGCAGCTCAGGCCATCCTGGCCTCAAGATAAGCACAGATTATTTCTTGCCAAGAAAATCCAGATTGATATGGCAGCCCCGCCCGGTGCGGATCACATAATCCTGGTGATAATCTTCGGCTCGATAAAATTCCGAGGCCGGAGCAATTTCAGTGACGACCGGACGGGTGTAACGCCCGCTCCGCTCCAGTCGGGACTTATACTCCAGAGCTTCCTTCAGCTGGCCGTCGTCCGTTGTGTAGATTACCGAGCGATACTGGGTTCCGTAATCCGGCCCCTGCCGGTTCAGCTGGGTCGGATCATGGACTTTGAAGAAAAATTCCAGAAGTTCTCCAAAGCTAATTTTTTCCTCATCATAGGTGACTTCCACGACCTCGGCATGACCTGTAGTGTCCGTACAGACCTCCTTATATTCCGGATCCTCCACATGTCCCCCGGAATAACCTGAAACCGAGTCTTTAACGCCATCCAACCTGCTGAAGGCATACTCAATTCCCCAAAAGCACCCGCCACCAAACAGAACTTTTTTCACGCCCGCCTCCCCGGATCCAGTTAAAAACACCATTGCCACAATCCCAAGTACAGTTTTGCCTGTCATCCCTACACTCCTTCGGGAGAAGAAAGCTGCAAGCGGGTTTCCATACGCCTGACATAGGATACAAGTCTTGGCCAGCGCAGGAACTCTTCTTCCAGCCACCCCTCAAAAGGCACCCGGTACAGATTGGCCAGGACGGCATAGACGGCAAAATCCACGCGACTCATGCTCTTGCCATGCAGATAGTCCGAACCGCCAAGAATACCGTCCAAAGCTTCCAGATCCTGACATGCGCGCTCACGAATCCCGTTCTCACCAAGCCTAAGAAGCCCCTGTTGCCAAAGCGAATGACGGATTTTAACGGCAAACAGGTTTCCCATCGTCTGTCGAATAAAACGTGGCTTACCCCGAAGTGCCCACTCGGTAATTTTCTCGCGATTGTGCGGTTCCAGCCAGCGGTGTGCCAAAGTACACCAGTAAAGGGATTCCTCCGCAATGAGCTGAATCGCCCGGCTTAATGCTTTTTGCCGTTCTGTCAGCATGTAGTCCATCTGAATTCCAAAGGCATGATCCAAATAGGCCAGAATCCTTGAGGAATCGGGAATCAGCTGACCGTTATGACGGATACAGGGTAACTTCCTGCTGGGAGAAACAGATGGCCTGGAAACAGTTTCAATCCGGTAATCAATCCCTTGAAAAATGAGATAGGACTCAACTTTCATACAAAAGGAACTGTAGTTAAGAATTCCATCGGGGCGAGGAAACTGGATCAAATCAATCATGTCTATCCAATATAGTTGTGAAAACCATCAAGATCCAGAGACGTGATTGTTTCAGAAATATTCGAACTGTTTCGCACCGGAAAAAAATTCCCGCTTTTCAGAAAGCCTGTACGAATCCGCCTTTGGCCAGTTTCAGATGCCCGGTCGTAAAACACAGATCCAGTAGCACAGATGAATTCCAACCTCCGGATCTAAATCTGGAGAATCCGATCCAGATTGAAGTGCGGCCCGGTAGGATCATGAATCCGAAAGCCGTTGATCAGAAGCATAACCTTGTTGTTGCAAAGGGAACTGTTGACGTTACGGATATGAATATACTGGCGGCCAAAAGCCCCATCCGCAACCTCTATGCCGGTACAGTTCTGAGAAGATCATAAACCGAGGGAAACTGCCTGAGGTCTTCCTGGGTGTAAACTCTCACTACAGCCGGAGCCGTATCCTTAAGGCCGGGTTTGCGCGCTACCCCGGAGGTAGAACGGGCGTTTACATCGCGGGAAACTTCGAGAAGGACTTTCTGAAGTCCGGAAGCATTTTCGGCCCCCCAAGCTAAAGAGCTCCCCGGAAGCCCACAGTTCAGAAAGAAACAGGAATCAATACGCATCTCAAAAAAAAAGGCCGGGCGAAACCACCCGGCCGAAGTTTATTTTAACAGTTTATGGCACCTGAACACAGTCAATTGTGGTAAATGCAGTGGTTGAAGAGGCACCGGAAGCATTGATTAAGGTGTTAATCTGGGTCAAGCTGGTCTCTCCACCACAAAGGCTGGTCTTCTCCAGATTGACCGGCGTGTGGTTCTGGCTCATCAGCGGAGCTCTCTCCGTACTGTCAGCCGACTCCATAAGGGCATGATACTGGCCCGCAAAAGTCGTCGGAGTCAAAGTATAAGTGCTCTTTTCAGAAAGTGCGCTACTGACGGTTGTCAAAGCCGAGGCTGACACCGAGTAAGAAGTGGTCACAGTCATCATCAGACTGGTTCCGCTTAATGCCCAGGTCCCTCCGAGACCAATCGGGCTTGTCGTCGCAACCGTATCCCGTTTGGTACTCAGAAAGGTCATATCGGATTTGAAAATCGTCATACCGACCCGGCGGGTATCTCCCGCAGTCTCATTGATATGAAATTTGCCATTGGACAGAGAAATCGCTGAAGTCGTGATTGCGCTGATGTTCATGCAGTCATCTGCATCTGTATTGTAAAGCTTGATCTGGGTCAGTTTGGTGGCATCACCGCCATCACAATGGGTGTAATGGGTCAGAACAGCTGAGCCACGCACCCCGGTGAGATTCAGAGCAATCGTAGTGGGCATAGTGAAAGTGTAGGCTCCGCCATTGAGAGTCACCGGAGTCATCACCAGAGTTTTTCCTGTGGACTGGATCATGTATTTCTGGCTGAAATACAGTCCAAATTCATTATTCTCCAGCTTCCAGAAACCCGACTCCAGATAACGCTGAACCGGATTGTCATTGGTAATATAGGAAAAGTGCAGAAAGCCCGTTGTGTCGTTGGTTCCCTGATTGGAATTCGGCCCGAAAAGCATCTGGCCATTGAACAGACCGAAGCGGTTTGTTCCCCCCTGGCTACCGGAAAGCTCCCAGCTTCGGCCAATGATCCCGGAAATATCCTTGCTGGTACCAGTACCGCCTTCCACAACCACACTTACGGAATCATGTACCTTTTCTGCGGCCCCATAATCGACATAAAGAGCCACGCTGTAAGAGCCACTGGTGGTACCCGTGAATGAGGTGGAAACTTCCGAACGTCCGGAGGCTGTTCCACTGCCCAGAGTTGTCGTTCCGCTGGGGCCGGTGGACTGCCAGTACCAGGAATAGCTCTGGCTGCTCAGGGCTCCGACAACAGCGTTGATTCTGGTGGCAACCCCGGATTTGACCGTCAGGGAAGTGGCACTGGTGTTCGCAAAACTAACATCCACGGAAGGGGCATCAAAATTTGAGATCGTGGTCTGAGTCCAGTTATTGGTATTGTTTGCGGAAGCCACACGGCTGTTGATTGCACTATTGAGGATCCTCCCGGTCGAAAACTGGGTGACGCCCTGGGCGATGGCATTCTGCACACCTACGGGAATGGAGCCATTGATGATCTGGCTTAACTGATTGGCGACAAAACCGGCATAGCTGGTGGTCGTAATGGTCTGCTCAATCCCTGCCAGCAGAAGGCCGATATGAATCGCCGCTGTCTGAGAAGCATCCGCAGTCCCCGTGGTGGCATCAACAGGAGCAAGAGTGCTCAGATTCGTTCCAGCCGGAAAGCCAAGATTCCCGGCAATGTTACTTGCGACCTGCAAAAACTTGGTTTCGGTCAGAAGAGCCGGTTTGGCCTGAAAGGATTTGGCCACCATGTGAGTTACCGGGTTGACTTCAACCTGGATACTGGTCGCCGTACCTGCACCGGAGGGCACAAAACCGATCGCTTCAATCGATGTTCCGGAATTGCGACTGGAGCCATCAATTTCCGATTTGTAGTTACCCGTCCCCTCAATCACCACCGGTCCACTGTACGAACTGTTCAGCCTTAAGGAATACCGGCCGTTGTCCCGAATCGTCCCTGCAGAAAGCCTGGATCCCTTGCCACTGGCTTTCGAGCTATCCCAGGCATAGATATTGACCGAGCCACCCCCTGTAAAGGGCCCTTTGAATACGGATCCACTGACAGTTATATCTGAAGAGGCTCCGTCATCATCACTATCAAGAAAACATCCACTGACCAGAAGACCCCCAGCCAGCAGTCCCAGAAGTACGAACAGTTTTTCCAGTTTCAAAAGATTCTCCCTGATGGTTTAAACAGATTTAACTGATCCAGTATTCTGTTCCTATGTAAGTCCGTCAAGTTCTTGGGATACAAAGCCGGACCGGAAGCAACAAATTGACTATATTGACGGTCGAAAATGGTTCTTCCTATACTCGCAGGAAGCAACACAAGGAGCATCTATGAACCGTAAAATTCATCTTCTGGCCTTTTTGCTGCCTTTCCTGGCTTTTCAGGCAAACGCTGACGCTTCGGATATTCCTGGTGCAAAATCCTGGCTGATTCATCTGGAATATCAGGACGAGAAAAATCAGAAAATCCCGGTGGATTGCCGTACTGTCGGGGAAGTGCGCTGCCAGCTGCAAAGCCAGGACGAGAAAGTTCAGCTTCAGGTCATGGCCAGAATCACGCAGAACCAGTCCGGCAGTATGCTGGACTACAAATTCAAATATGAGTCCAAGGACAGTCAGGCCAGCGCCGAGGGCACAATTCTGGTACAAAAGGACATCGAACTGATGCTCATGAATCTTCCTGCAGGAAAACTCAGTGCTCGGGTCCGCGAGGACATCCCCGAAAAAAGCCGTCTGATTCCTGCCAGATGAACCGGGGTTAACGGATTTCTCATTCGCATAATTATGACACAGCCCCTACAATACCGGCATGGGAATCTGGCCTGACAAAACGATTCGGCTTGGGGTTACCGGGCTTTCGGGTAGCGGTAAAACCGTTTTTCTCACTTCTCTGATTCACCAGCTTCTCAAGGACAGTGGCACTCAGAAAAATGCTGAGATTCTGCTAAGTCGGACTCAACTTCCCTTCTTTCAGATCGCAAGTCAGAACCGCCTGGTCGAAATCTCGCTTTCGGATCGATCTCACCCCGCCCTGCCCCCGTTTCGCTACGAACGCTTTGCTCGAAGCCTTTTAAGCGATCAGCCGGAATGGCCGGAATCCACTTCTGATATCAGCTTTTTTCGCCTCACCCTGCTGTTTCACTCTGCTTCGAGAATCAAGCGATTTCTGGGAAAGCGCCGGATTCATCTGGAAGTCGTGGATTATCCCGGAGAATGGCTTCTGGACTTACCACTGATGGATCAGGAATTCCCGAAATGGTCTCATCACATGCTCCAGCTTCTGGAAGAGCCTCTGCGCCGCCACCGCGCGGCCAGTTTTTTTGATCTGTTGGAGAAACCGGAAAAAGCAGAAGCAAAGTCTCTTGCCGAACTGTTTGCCGAAACCCTGAAAAGTCTGAAATATGATGGATTCCAATGCATCCAGCCTGGTCGCATGGTCCTTCCCGGAAGCCTTTCCCCTGAGGATCCCCGTCTCGTGTTCGCCCCTTTGCCGCACCCCTTGCAAAGCCGGCTTCCCGAATCTCTGTATCGCAGATTTGAAGCGAATTACCGCCGCTATGTCAAAGAACTTGTCCGGCCTTTCTACCGTGACTATCTGAAGGATCTGGATGCCCAGATCGTCCTTTTGGATGTGCTTCAGGCCCTGAATGGAGGCCATGATACCTTCACCGACATGCAGGAAGCCCTCAAGACCATTCTGCGTCATTACCGCTATGGAAAAGGATGGTGGAATCTCTTTTCCCACCGCATTGAGAAAGTCCTGTTTGCTGCGACCAAGGCCGATCATGTCGGGCCCCACCAGATCCCCGCCCTGAAGGCGCTTACCGAAGAAATCCTGGAAGATATGCGCCCGGGGCTTTTTTCCAGCCAGACCCGCTTTAAGGTAGAAGCCGTCTCTGCCCTGATCAGTTCCCGGATTCTTTGTGAAATTCATGAAGGTGAAAAGCTGGAACTCATTGCCGGGCAGCCAAAAGGGGAAAGCGGTTATGTTGCGGTCTATCCGGGAGAAGTGCCTACCCACCTTCCTACCGGCAAAGAATGGGCATTCATGGAACAGAATCGCCAGAAAGGAGAGGGGTTTTCCTTTCCTTCACTCAAGCCCCCGATTCTGGATTCACGCCTGATGCCTCACTACAATATGGACAGGATTCTGAATTTTCTGCTGGAAGGGGATACGGCATGAAAATCCGCCGTGAGATCAGTGCCGAAGAATGGCAGGATCTGAAAAACCAGATCGAACAGGCACCCAAAGCTTCTCCCCCTCCTCCCATGGAAAGGAACCCCGCTTCCCCTCAGCTTAAAACTTCCCGACCCTACTGGATCTGGCTTGGCCTGATCTGCCTGATTCTGGCTTTTTTTACTTCACTCACAGAAGAAATCGCCCGTTTTGACTGGCAGAGACTGGATCACACGTTTTTTCTTCTCGCCCTTCTCTGTGGATTTCTTCAGCTGCTTCAGACCCTTTATCAGTTCCGAAGAACTTTCCGCTCCCTGAAATCCGGGGAAGGCTTAAGAGAGCTGGCCCAGAAAGCCATGGCAGACTCCAGTCAGGATACGGCTCTTGAGTGGATTCACAAGGCTTCCCTTCATCTTCCGGAATCCGGCCTGAGTACACTGAATGCCATGCGTACTCCCTATATGACCGGTTCTGATCTGATCGAACTTTCTCAGCGGGAGTGGTTAAAGCCCGTCGATCAGAAAGCCATGCAGATCCTGAGCCAGTCCGGACTTCAGCTCATGCTCCAAACCGCCCTTAGTCCCTGGTTTCTTCTGGAAGCCATCATCTTCATGCGCCTGGGTATCCGAACCATGACAGAACTCTGCCTGCTGTACGGACTCAGGCCCAGCCGAACCCTGTCTCTCAGGCTCTTTATTTCAAGCTTTCAAAGCCTGATTTATACCGGAGCCTCGGATCTTGCCTCAGATTCCCTGGATGAAATGCTGGGGGGAGGGATACTGACCCGGATTTCCCAGCGCCTCGGCCAGGGAGCTTTTGCCGGATTCTTACTGATCCGCCTGGGAATCAGGGCAGCAGAACAACTAAGGCCAGCCCCTGAACCCCATGAGGGCTATCTCAGGAAGCTGGCCCTGGATGCCCTGAAACAGGAGGTTCAGGGCAGGGGACTCAGTACTTGACGCTACATCCGTAAGGAGTCGTCTTCTGAGTCTTAACGGCTTCTCCGGCTTTCAAATCCTTCAGGGCTGCCCGGACATAGTTGGTGGCTTCGGCAATATCCGCCTGATTCGCCGAGCGAATCGAGTCAATCGCTCCGTCATAAACCAGTTTACCCTCTTTATCAATCACAAACATATGAGGGGTTGTGCGGGCCCCATAGAGACGACCGATTTCCCCAGTGACATCCTGAAGAATGGCTGTAGCGTGGGAGCCTTCCGCCTGGGCAATCTGATTGGCTTCGTTCATGCTTACATAGCCCTGCTTGCCAAGAGTGCTTGAAATCACCGAGAGCCAGATCACGCCATCATCTGTAGCTTCTTTCTGAAGTGCCTGCATATTGCCTGAATCATAATGCTTCACAACAAAAGGACATTGATGATTTTTCCATTCCAAAACAACAGTCTTTCCAAGAAAATCACTCAGCTTATGCTGTTTTCCATAGCTATCCGTACCTGTAAAATCAGGAGCCATTGCATTGATTTCAGGAGATTTGAGCATTGCTTTGCTATATCCACTCAACCCCAGCCCCAAAGCAGCCAGAACCCCCAAAAGACTGAAGAACTTCAAACCGTTTCTCATCATTCCTCCATTCGATTTTTGCCCTCAAGGGCATCTATGACCAGCGAAGTAGTCAGTATCTGAGGCAGAACTACCGGTTCCTGCCCCGGGCGATATACAACATATAAAGGAACTCCCTGCCGGCCAAAGGAGCCCAGCCACTGACGGATCGTTTCATCCTGAAGGGTCCAGTCCGCCACCATGGGAATCACCTGATTTGTCCTCATGTGGTTTTCTACTTCCGGCTGGGAAAGCACCAGTTTTTCATTGATTTTACAGGTAATGCACCAGTCAGCAGTTGCATCCACAAAAACCGTACGCCCCTGAGCCAACTCCTCAGCAATGCGGCCCTGATCAAACCCTGCCCAGTTGAAGTCAGAGGATTTTTCAGCGTGAGGAGTCGAAATCCAGAATATCCCGGGAACGACGGTGAAAGCACCCAGAAGCAGAAGAACCCGACCCCAGATTCTGCCGTGTTTCAAAGCAAGCTTCCAGAGCCACAGGAAGAACATGGACAAAAGAATCAGAAGGCTCAGAAGAAGAGAGGCATCCGCCCCCTGCTGCTGATTATAAACCCAGATCAGCCAAAGCCCCGCGGCAAACATCGGCCAGGCCAGAAACTGGCGGAAGGTCTCCATCCAGGCTCCCGGGCGGGGTAGAAATCTTCGGGATGCCGGAAAAAAACCTAAAACCAGATAGGGTGATGCCAGACCAAGTCCCAAGCTGAAGAAGACTCCCAAAACTTCCAGAGCCGGACGGGTCAGAGCCCAGCCAATCGCCCCGGCCATGAAAGGACCAGTACAGGGAGTAGCCACAAAGGCAGCCAGAACCCCGGTTGCAAAAGGCTCCATTGCACCCTGAAGACGTCCCGCCTTCACCATAGCTGAACCAAAGAGCATGGGAAGCTCAAAAAAGCCTGCCAGATTAAGACCAATCAGAATCATCAGAAGTGCCATAAAGGCCACAAAGGCCGGGGATTGCAGCTGAAAACCCCATCCCGCTGACTCCCCCTGTTCCCGAAGAAAAACCAGGGCCAGAGCAAAAATGGCAAAACTGGACAGGATGCCCAATCCATAAAACAGGCTTTCCTGCCGGACTTCCTTTTCTTCTTTCATCGAAGCCTGGGCCAGAGCCAGAGCCTTTAGCGAAAGCACAGGCAAAACGCAGGGCATCAGGTTGAGCAGAAGTCCCCCCAGAAAGGCAAAGAGAAGAGCAAGGGTAAAGTCCATGGAGGGTTCGGCTGAAGGGGAACGGGCTTCCAGAGCAGGGGCCTCTCGGACCAGCTTCAGCTCCATTCCCTGATGCTGGCCGGTTTTCAGCAGACCTTCGATCTCCTCTCCCGGCTCACTCATCAGATCCACCACCAGAAAACCCTGCTCCCCAATCGTTTTATATTCCTGAGGAGCTGCTGCTGGAAGGAGCATTTCATCTAATGGAAAGAAAAACTGGGCTTCTGATTTCAAAGAACTGGAAGGGAGCCTGATCCAAAGTTTTGCATCCCGTACGAAAAAGCCGGATTCGAAACCTTCCTTCTCTGGCAGACGGGATTCAGTCAGAGAAAATTCTTCTCGATGGACCAACTGGGAAGAATCTCCAAGAGGAAGATTCAACTCCAGCTCAGCTGACTCCGGGACACAGATTTCCTCACAGACCAGCCAGTCAAAACGCCCCGCAATCCTGAGGTTTTCTCCCTGAAAGTCTTTGGCAAGTCTAAGGGGGATCAGAAACCGGACTTCATCGGAATATCCAAAACTCACCAGGGGACCCGTGGGGATACGTTCCGGAACCGGAAACCTGGCCTCACCAAAGCTCAGTCCCTTTTGCTCCTCAAAACTAAACTGAACCGGCATTCCAGAATCACCCGGATTGAGCCAGTAGCTGTGCCAGCCTTTCCTGTGCTTCAGCCTGAGCATGAGATTCAGGCTGTCTCCCGGCTGAACAGCGTCGCGGTCTGTCAGTAGAGCCGCTGTCGTATAAGTCAGAGAAACCATGGATTCCGCCCAAGGCCTGCAAAGGAAAAAGAACAGGAGCAAAATACGCATGATCGCAAGAGTGTCATATCGAGATTGCAATCTACAAGCTGCGTACCGGAATCGGACTCTGTACTTCGGCCCTGAAGACGGACAAGCACATCCTTTCATCCTTCCCGTCGAAAGGCTTATGCAGGATCTCCTGCATGCCGCACTCCTTGGCTGCATCCAGAGCAAACGAGGACATATCTCCGGTGATTCCTGCTATGGGGGCCCGCGGAACCCCTTGAATAAGGGGCTTCAGGGCTTTAAGCAAAGTCGGGTTGACTGGATTCGAACCAGCGACCCCACGGTCCCGAACCGTGTACGCTACCAGACTGCGCTACAACCCGATGAAAATATCCTAATCCAGAGGCTGAATTCAGGCAAGAGGGAACCTTCAGGGCCATTCCCGACCATCTCTTTGCAGATTGATGACCTTGCCCAGAAAACGCGGACGGGCATGAGTCAGGGTTTCATAGATGGCTTTGACACAGGCAAAAAACTCCCGGACTTCATACCAGGAAGCCTTGGTATAAGGGCGTTTATCGGCAATCGCCCCATGCACGGAAAGACCAAGAGAATGAGCAATATAAAGAGCCCTGGGCAAATGGAATTTCTGGGTAACAATGATGAATTCGTACAGGATGAAGATATCCCGGGCCCGGTACAGGCTTGAGTAAGTATCAAATCCGGCATAATCCAGAAAAATATGTTCCCCGGGAATTCCCCGTTCCATCAGGTACTGGCGGACTGGAACCACCTCATTATAGTAACGACTGGAATTGTCTCCGGAGATCAGAACTTTTTCAATAAAACCCTTCCGGTACAATTCCAGAACAGTATCAGCCCGATCTCTTAAAACCGCCGAGAGGGCTCCCCCGGAAAGAACTCCTGCCCCTAAAAGCAGGGCATAGCGGGCTTTGGGCACCCGATCAGGGGAGAAAACCCTGCCTTCGGAAACGGAACGAATCTGTCCAATGACAAAAAGCCCTGCCCAGATCAGGATGAGCAAAAAAATCAGAAAAGATTTGAAGGCAAATCTCAGCACCCAATCAGGATAGACATTTTTATGAAGTTGGCAAACATGAAAAAACCCGCTGATGCATGCATTCAGCGGGTTTTCAAATCGATAACGGCTTTGGGTCTGAAGGGCGGGGCCCCAGCGTTTTCCCAG